>NZ_JASJOR010000013.1:0-241962 GCF_030068545.1 Xanthocytophaga flava
TTATTCTTTTTTTGGCAAGTCCCTACACACTGCCTGAGGGGCTTGCCAAAAAAAGAATGGGCTATTGGGTGTTTCTGGCAATTAGACCTGAACTTATATTTTTGTTCACTTTTTTCTTGCATGTTCACAACAAAACTTTTGACGTGAATTCCGATCAGCTACTTAGTGAGACTGTAAAATTCTAAAATTTAGTAAAATATATTAACGGCTTGGAACACCACTATTTCCACCTGCGGAAGAACGATTTCCCCCAAACATCCAATGCAATCCTAATTGTACACCCACAAGTAAATTAGCTCTACGTCCAAACAAATCATTAATAGCTTGTTTAGCTGTTTTATCCTTTAGTTCATTTACCAGATCTTCATTTCTCATATCGACAAAGCCATAGTTTGCCCGAACTTGTGTAGATAGATACAGATTATTTCCAAGATCAATATCAGCACCTATCCCAAATGCAATCTGGACATCTGTTTTCTTAAATCTTTCTATTGCATCCTTAGCTTCTGTACTAAATATCGTTTGCTTGGTAGCAGGGTATTGATATGTTCCATCCGAATTTACTTTCACCGGTTCACCTGTGTTTGGATCAGTTGGGGCATCTGCACCAGGAGGCAACTGCAATGTTCCAGCCTTATACTGATCATAGACTTCTTTACCATTCGTAAGTAAAGATAATTGAGGCCCAAACATAAAGTTGAAACGTGTACGTGCAGTCCCAGTACCAAAGGAACGAAGTAATAGTGGTAAATGAATGTAACTCAGATCTACATTTCGTTGTCCTATCACTTGTTTTGCCACGTCTATAATTTCAAAAACCTGTCCTTGTTTTGAGAAGATAGACTCTAATTGTAAGCCAAATCCTCTTCCAAAGTCTACTCCTGCAGTAAATCCAATAGGCGCAAAATTGTAGGTAGGCTTTGCATTATAACGAGGATCTTCAGATAATCCTTTGTCCAATACAAATGTCCCATTATATGCACTGGTAAGTCCCAGATGTAATTTTGTCTGGGCATTTGTTTGGGAGAACCACCCTAAAATAATCAGGCTGGCAGAAACAAGTACTTTTTTCATACTAAACGCTGGCTATACGATGTAAAATTCAATTCAATAGTAAAGTGTTTTACTACAAAAATACATCAATGTATAGCGTGATTACCAGCAAGAAATAGTATAAACCTTACGCTCAACCGAAAAGCATTAAACCTATATAATCTCTACCAACCTTTTCAACTTTAAATGCAATACCAGAAATCGACAAAAGTGATAAAATCTTCAAGAAAGATGTTTCTAAATCAAAAATATATATTTACCTTTGCGGTTCTAATTTTTGGAGGGTGTCCTGTGAAAGATCTGAAAGACTTTGATATAGACATTATAGGGCTTAAAGATAAGGCCTATACATTCGATTTTGAGGGAAACAACAGCTTTTTCAAACTATTTGAAAATAGCCTGGTTGAGAGTGGAGTATTTAAAGTGAAGTTGTACCTAGATAAGTCAGCGACAATGATTCAGCTGAACTTTCATATTACAGGTAGTATTGAGTTAACGTGTGATCGTTCATTAGAACAGTTTGACTATCCTCTAGATATAGAGGAAAAGCATATTCTGAAGTTTGGAGAGGATGATAAGGAACTCACAGATGAGATTGAAATTATTAATCGTCATACAGCAACCATAAATGTAGCTCAATATATTTATGAGTTTATAGTTTTGGCGATCCCAATGAAAAAGATCCATCCTAAATTTGCAGATCAGCAATACGAAGAAAACGAGGAAGGCTTGTTAGTTTATCGATCTAAAGAGGAGGAAGAAACTTCAGAAGAAAAGGATGAAGAAAATATAGATCCGCGTTGGGCAGCATTGCGAAAATTGAATAATAATTAAATACAATCAGGTTTTCCTTCTTATATAAGAAGGAAAACTCTATATAAACAATTACCAAATCCTTTGTAAAAAACAATAAATTAAAATAGAAAATGGCACATCCTAAACGAAAGATTTCCAAAACCCGTCGGGACAAACGTCGTACGCATGACGTAGCTACACCTAAAGCTATCTCTATCTGCCAATCGACAGAAACTCCTCACATACGTCATCGTGCATACGTTGTAAACGGAGATCTATATTATAATGGCAAAGTAGTTATCGAAAACTACACAGCTATTGCTTAATACACAGAATTGTTGTATTGTTGAGCAAGCAAAATCAATAGGCAAGTAGCAATAGGCAACACGCAGTTGAGTAACTTTTATTGCTGATTGCCTATTGCTACTTGCCTGTTTTATTTTTCCACCAGCCACTAAACGCCTACATGAAAATTGCGATAGACGCAATGGGAGGTGATTTTGCCCCCGAAGCTATTGTCGAAGGTACATTATTAGCCGGTGAAGCCTTGCCCGCCGATGTTGAGTTAATTCTGGTAGGTCAGGAAGATGTAATTCAAGCTCTTTTACATGTGCCTGCCTTTTCTACTTCTGTTGTTGAAGTAATACATGCGCCTGAGGTAATTGCAATGGCCGAACATCCGACCAAAGCACTTACTCAGAAAACACGATCTAGTATTGCCATTGGCTTTCATCTTTTGAAAGAAGGCAAGGTAGACGCATTTTGTAGCGCGGGTAATACAGGGGCAATGATGGTGGGATCTATGTTTAGCGTAAAGCCACTCGAAGGTATACTACGTCCTACTATAGCATCTTTTTATCCAAAACAAGATGGAGGACATGGGGTTATTCTCGATGTTGGAGCCAATGCAGATTGCAAGCCTGAAGTTCTGGATCAATTTGCTGAACTTGGTAGTGTGTATGCCAAAAGTGTACTAAACATTGCGAACCCTCGTGTAGGATTGGTAAATATAGGAGAGGAAGAGCAAAAAGGAAACCTGATCTCACAACAAGCTCATCAACTTCTTAAAGTAAATAAGAAGATTAATTTTATTGGCAATATTGAAGGACGGGATTTGTTTACAGACAAAGCGGATGTCCTGATATGTGATGGTTTTACCGGAAACATTATCCTCAAGATGTCAGAATCATTTTATGATATATTCCATCGCCGTGGAATTGAAGACTCATTTTTAAGTGAGTTCAATTATGAAGCGATTGGAGGAAGTCCGATTCTGGGAGTAAACGGAAATGTTGTTATTGGACACGGAATCTCATCTCCTCTTGCCGTGAAAAATATGATTTCACTTGCAGTTAAAATGGTGGAATCAAAAGTTGTTACAAAGATTAAGCAAGCCTTGGAAAATAAAACTGTTTAAACTGGCTCAAAAAACTGGTGCGCTCCAGATTTTTGAGCCAGTTTTTTTATATACATACTATTTTACTAAAAGGTTAAAAGTTAGAATAAGAGTAATAAAGGCACAAAGTCCATCTTTGTGACCTGGCTCATCTAATTTTTATCCTTTTCTCTATTCAATTTTAACTCATTCGAATGACCGCCATTAAAGCTGTAATTACAGGTATCCATGGGTACGTACCTGACTATGTGTTGACCAATGCAGAACTGGAAAAGATGGTAGACACTAACGATGAATGGATCACTAGTCGCACAGGGATCAAGGAACGGAGAATTTTAAAAGGAGAAAATCAAGGTAGTTCACATATGGGAGCTAAAGCCGTAGAAGGACTACTCAAAAAAACAAATACAGATCCCCTGGATATTGATTTAATTATCTGTTGTACAACTACCCCTGACTTTGTTTTTCCTGCTACAGCTAACCTTATCTCAGATATGGTAGGGGCAAAAAAAGCATTTAGTTATGATGTACAGGCTGCCTGTTCAGGATTTTTGTTCTCAATGGTGACAGCTTCTCAATTTATTGAAACAGGACGTTACAAGAAGATTATTGTAGTAGGAGCGGATAAGATGTCATCTATTGTTGATTATCAGGATCGTACTACCTGTATTATTTTTGGGGATGGTGCTGGTGCTGTCCTAATAGAGCCTTCTACAGATCCTAGTTATGGTTTACAGGATTTTGTACTCAAAACAGATGGATCTGGAGTAGAATATCTTGTACAAAAGTCAGGAGGAAGTCGTCGACCACCTAGCATTGAAACAGTAACCAATCGGGAGCACTTTATTCATCAGGAAGGTGCTACCGTGTTTAAGTTTGCTGTAAAAAATATGGCCGATGTTGCAGCAGAAGTAATGGAACGTAATCATCTGACATCCGATGACATTGCCTGGTTATGTCCACATCAGGCAAACTTACGTATTATCAGTGCTACTTCTCAACGTATGGGAATCGGTGAAGATAAAGTAATGATTAATATCCATAAATATGGTAATACAACAGATGCTACCTTACCATTGGCGTTATGGGATTATGAACATCTTTTGAAAAAAGGTGACAATATTATTTTTGCAGCATTTGGAGGTGGTTTTACCTGGGGTGCCGCATATATGAAATGGGCGTATGACGGAAGTAAATTCGCTTAATGTATTTGGTCAGGCTTAATTTTCTATAGGGATAATTTCCTGATAAATAACTATCTGTGCAAATTGGCACACTAACCAGATATAACACGACAAACGTAAAATAGAAACATGAAAGCAAAAGAAATCCAAGACCTTATTGACTTTATTGCCAAATCCGGACTTGACGAGGTAAATATTGAAACAGAAAGCTTTAAACTAAATGTAAAACGTAGCAGTAGTCTTGTAACTAAGGCAGTTGAAACAACCTCTCAACAAATATTTGCTCCGGTTGCCACTCCTATTGCACCTGTTGTTCAGACTGTGGCTACTCAGCCTGTGGTATCTACACCTGCAGCAGAACCTGTGGCAGCATCAAGCAATACTGTTATAGTTCGTTCCCCTATGATTGGAACATTCTATCGTTCCTCTAATCCTGAAACTCCTGCTTTTGTAGAAGTTGGGGCAGAAGTGAAAAAAGGTCAGGTAGTTTGCATTATTGAAGCAATGAAGCTGTTCAATGAGATCGAAAGTGAAGTATCAGGTCGTATTGTAAAAGTGCTGGTAGAAAATGCTACACCAGTTGAATATGATCAGCCTCTATTTATTGTAGAGCCAAACTAATTCACTGAATGTGTAAATGAGCAATTGAGTAACTGAATAAATAAGCCTTTGTAAAAGACTCAACATAGTATCTGTTAGGTAGCTGGTTTATTCACTCAATTACACGCTTACATACTTACCCATTTCTCATCTATTGTTATATGTTTAAAAAAATATTAATTGCCAATCGCGGTGAGATTGCATTACGTGTTATTCGTACGTGCCGCGAAATGGGGATCAAAACAGTTGCCGTTTACTCTACAGCAGATAAAGATAGCCTTCACGTTCGTTTTGCAGATGAAGCTGTATGTATTGGTCCTCCTCCCAGTCGACAATCCTACCTGAATATACCTAATATTATTGCAGCTGCTGAGATTACAAACGCAGATGCGATTCATCCTGGATACGGATTCTTATCTGAGAATGCAGATTTTTCCCGTATTTGTCAGGAATATAATATTAAATTCATAGGGCCATCACCAGAGATGATTGAATCAATGGGTGATAAATCATCTGCCAAAGCAACTATGAAAGCTGCAGGAGTACCTACTATCCCAGGTTCCGATGGTTTACTTGGTTCTCTTGAAGAAGGAAAAGAACTGGCAAAGGCAATCAAATATCCCGTTATTATCAAAGCAACTGCTGGTGGTGGTGGAAAAGGTATGCGTATCATTCGTGATGAAGATGGTTTTGAGAAAGCATGGAATGATGCAAAGATGGAAGCAGCAGCTTCTTTTGGAAATGATGGTCTCTATATGGAGAAATATATTGAGGAACCGCGCCACATAGAAATCCAGGTGGTAGGAGATCAATATGGTAAAGTGTGTCACCTGTCAGAAAGAGATTGTTCTATCCAGCGTCGTCATCAGAAATTGGTGGAAGAAACGCCCTCACCAATTATTACGCCTGAATTACGCCGTAAAATGGGCGAAGCAGCGATCAAAGGTGCTAGTGCCATTAACTATGAAGGTGCTGGTACTATAGAGTTTCTGGTAGACAAACATGGTGATTTCTACTTTATGGAAATGAATACCCGTATTCAGGTAGAGCATCCTATTACAGAAGAAGTAACAGATTTTGATTTGATTAAAGAGCAAATTAAGGTGGCTGCAGGTGTACCTATTTCTGGTAATAACTATGAGCCTAACTTGCATGCCATTGAGTGCCGTATCAATGCAGAAGATCCTGCTAATGGTTTCCGTCCAAGTCCAGGCAAGATCCTGAATCTGCACCTGCCAGGAGGACATGGAGTAAGGGTAGACAGCCATGTCTATGCAGGTTATACAATTCCTCCAAATTACGACTCAATGATTGCTAAATTGATTGTAAGCGCACAAACTCGTGAAGAAGCTATTGTACGAATGAAACGTGCTTTACAGGAATTTGTTATCGAAGGGATTAAAACGACTATTCCATTCCACATCCGACTGATGGATGATGAAGGATTTAGAACTGGCAAGTTCACAACTTCTTATCTGGAAACCTTTGACTTTAAAGGCCTGTAGTAGATAAAAGCAATTCATAAAAGAGCCCTATTCGAAAGAGTAGGGCTCTTTTTTATGTAAGAGGTAAACGCTGTTAAAAACTTTTCGCTAATAGCTTATGTAAGATTTATAGATAAAAGAATAGGATACTTCTTGGTCTGCTTCCTTCATACCTCTACTGACAAGCCCATACCCACACAAGACTCTCTATAAACGAGAAGAATAATTTAAGTTTCCTTCAAAGGCATAAAAAAAATACATTAGATGGTGTCCTAGCTGCATTTTATATGACTTTTTCAGATATAAGTATTCCATTTAAATGAGAGCAGATATTGTGTACTCAGTAGTTTAAGAACTTTTTACTATACAAGTAAACGAAATTTATACTTAAGAATATAACTTTTCTAATATAGCATATACTATACTTTACTTCTGTAATATAAGACTTCAGAAAATACATGCACTTGTAGTGTATCACTTGTAAATCAACTATAGATACAAGTGATTCTAGCGAACTTAGCATAGGCAGAAATACAGTGTTAACGAGTAAGAAAATGTATTTTTATACATAAACCTTTAGCTAGGCTTCTACGTAAGACCCTCTATATAAGCCACATTGTCAAGCATATAAATCTGATCCAGCATGAAGATCTTTACATCAACAGTAGTAATGTTATTTTGTGTAGTATCTGTGTGGGCTCAATTGCCTAAAGTAAGATATACTGATACACTTGCCTATAATGCACGTCTGACACCCGATGCAGCGGTAACCAATGCATGGAATTGGTTTGATAATCATACTAAACATCCTGTTGATGCACAAGAGGCAAAGATGCGTAACGAACAAGGTATCTTCAGAGGAGTTGGAGCATTTCAATATGTCAGTAAAGTTGCCTCTGGTAATGAATATTCAAAAGGTACTATCTTTTATGTAGTTGCACTTCGTATTCATGAAGGAGATAAACAATATAGTTATGAGATTACCAATTTTACTCACCAGGCACGTGTTTCTTTAAACGCACTTACAACTGCAGATAAATATCCATATCGTGTAGAGGGAGATAAGATGTGGCACAATATGGTTTGGAAAGATATTAAACAGCAAGTAGATCAACATGCGAAGGAGTTGGTAGAGAGTTTGAATGCAGCCATGTTGGCCCCTTCTGTAGTAACACAAGCAAAGAAAGGCCCTGTAGTAATTGTGGTTAACAACTAAGAATATACACCTCGCAAAAAAAAGCCCATATTCAGAATATGGGCTTTTTTTTATGATACTCTTTTCTATTTCAAAGGATAGTCAAATATATATTGTCCTGATCCTACTTCTATTACTGTTGTATCTTTATCCATTTTTGCTGACTTGTTAGCAGCAGTGAGAGCTTGCCCATTCTCTTTGATATCAGAAGCATTACTTCTTGGCAACCGAATAGTTGCTGTTGTATTGGCAGGGATAGTGATGGTAACTTTCAATTGTCCGTTTTTCTGTTCCCAACCTGACATAATTTCTCCGTACGGGCTGTTCACGCTGGCCTTTGCATAGGTAAGCCGATCATCGGATGGTAGTTGAGGCTGGATAAGAATATGTTTATACCCAGGCTTGCCAACTTCAATACCTGCCACAACCCGATACATCCAATCGCCAATCGCACCATACGCATAATGGTTAAAGGAGTTCATTCCTTCATCCTGAAATGTACTATCGGGTTTCATTCCATCCCAACGTTCCCAGATCGTAGTTGCTCCCATTTTAACAGGATAGAGCCATGACGGATAGGACTCCTGTAGTAATAAATCGTAACCTACCTCTGTATGCCCATTGTCTGAAAGCACATGACATAGATAGGGTGTACCTAAAAATCCTGTCGATAGATGATTTCTACGACTTTTGATATCATCTACAAGATGCTGAGTAGCCATTGGCTTCAGATCTGCAGGTAGTAAGTTAAACATTAAAGCTAATACATAGGCGGTTTGCGAGTCGGAAGCAATGCGTCCAGCAGGTGTTACATATTCCTTGATAAATGTCTCCCTAATCTGTTCAAACAATTTAGCATACTGACTCTCATCTTCCTGTTTGCCCAGGATATGTGCAGTTTCTTTAAGCAAGTGGGTTGAATAGGCATAAAAAGCTGTAGCTATGTAGTCATTATTTGTATATCCGTCTGGTTCTGGATGACTATTTATCCCTGGTCTGTAAAAAAGCCAGTCACCAAACACACTTCCTCCTCTCCAGATATTTGATTTGCCAGCTTTGGAATGAATATATTCCACATAGGCTTTCATACTTGGATATTGTACTTCTAGCATCTGTTTATCCCCATAAATTTGGTATAAGGTATAAGGTGTAATCAGGGCTACGTCACCCCAACCAGCAGAGGTTCCTTTCATCACCTTCTTTAAAACATCCGGAATAACAAACGGAACACCTCCATCTGAATACTGATCCGCTGCTACATCACGCATCCATTTGGTGAAAAAAGCAGCTACATCCATATTAAATCCAGCAGTGCGACAAAATACCTGTGCATCACCTGTCCATCCAAGACGTTCATCCCGTTGAGGGCAGTCTGTAGGTACATCCACAAAATTGCCTTTTTGTCCCCATTGAATATTATGTTGTAACTGGTTGACTAATGCATTTGAGCACTCAAATGTACCGATAGGCTTCATGTCTGAATGAATGACAATGCCTGTTAGGTTCTCTGGCTTTATCTCGCCCGGAAATCCTTCAATAGCAACAAAACGAAATCCCTGAAAAGTGAAGTGAGGTTCAAAGGTTTCTTCACCCTCTCCTTTGAGAATATATTCAATGCGTTGTTTAGCCTGACGAAGATTAGCTGTATAGAAGTTTCCTTTCTTGTCCAGAATCTCACTATGACGTAATACGACTTTGGTGCCAGCAGAGCCACTTACTTTTAATTTAATCCATCCTACCATATTTTGTCCCATATCGGCAACAAGTATTCCTTCGGGAGTTCGAAATATCTTTGTGGGCTTAATCTCCTGTATTTTTCTGACCGGAACACCAGCGGAACCTATCAAATTGGAAAAGGTATGGGTAACTAAGCGTACTTTATGCCAGCTTTTATCATTAAACCCTACAACATCCCAGCCTTTCTTCTCCATACGGGCATCATATACCTCTCCATTGTAAATCTCAGAACTGCGTACAGGACTATCCTGAGTTGACTTCCATGTTTCATCTGTTCCAACAATGGCCTGAGATCCATCCTGATAACGGATCTGTAGTTGACAGAGCAAGGCCAGTTGATTGCCATAAAAATTCCAGCTATTATCAAAACCTATCGTTCCTCTGTACCATCCATCTCCGATCATAGCACCTACTGCATTTTTTCCCTGTCTCACCTGTTCTGTCACGTCATATACCTGATATTGTAGCCGACTGTTATAACTGGTCCAGCCTGGAGTAAGTAAATCTTGTCCAACCCGCTGTCCGTTCAGATAAAGTTCGTACATACCATAGGCTGTCACATATACCTTGGCAGAAGCGATAGGTTTGTTGAGCGTAAACTCTTTGCGAGCCAATGAAGCAGGACTGGCTTTTAGTGTATCACTAGGCATCCCAGGTGCTATCCATTTGGCTTTCCATTCTGTTGGCAATAGGATTCCCATTTCCCAAAAAGCTGTTTCGCTCCAAGCCGACTCTTTATTGTTTGTATCCCATACACGCACCTGCCAATAATATCGTTTCCCGGATTCTGTCGCTTTTCCTTTATAAATTTGTAGTATCGATTCTGACGACTTTACTTTACCCGAACTCCAAACCAGACTCTGGGCAGAAAAATCCTGTTTCGTTGCTACTCGAATTTCATAGGAATCCTGGATAGTATTTCGGGTGTCACTATTCAGCTTCCAGCTCAAACGAGGCTGTCGTACATCTATTCCAACTGGATTGACTTTATGTTCACATGACAAGTCCTTTACTTGAAGGGTTTGTGCTGATAATACACCAGCAATGAAGACTAAAAACAGGTAAATAAATGGTTTCATATGGTAAGTGAATTAATCAAGAGGTATCAGTTCCTGGAGAAATATACTATTGTTACAGGCTGCTGCCTAATCCTATCAATACAGTTGAGAATACAATCAGAAATAGTCCTATGTAAACAACTATGAAAGTTTTGGAGCTTGCACCTGCCCATTCTTTCAACAACAATCCCCATAAGGTACTAAAGGTAATAATAAATGCCATATGCATAGTCCAACCTGCAAACCGTAAATCACCACTTAAGTAGTTATCTCCCATGCCGTAGAAGAAAAACTGGAAATACCAGGTTGTGCCTGCAAGCATTGCCCAAAAATAATTACGGCTAAGGGGAGTCTGAGAGTTGGTATAATCACCAAAGGACTTATTACGCTGATTGAGAATCATACACCAGATGAAGTTGGTTGTAAAACCTCCAAGGAGTAATACAGGATAGATTGCATTGTTTTGCCATAAAGGATCTGTTCCAAATTCGACAGCTTTCAAGGCGATGGGTTTACCAGCAGCTAGACCAAAGGCAAAACAGGCACTGAGAATACCGGATATAGTAGCTACCACAATTCCTTTTTTCAGATCAAACTCAGCTATGGTCGCTTTCTTTTGTTCTCCACTCAGTTCTTTCTCTTTCATCATACCTGCACGTCCACAAACTGCAATGCCTAGTAAACAAACAGCAACTCCTGCCAGCGTAAATATTCCTGTGCGTGTAGAGATAAGCTCATTAAACTTGCCGTCCCAGATAGGGGGAATTAATGTACCAAATGCCGAACAATACCCTAAAGCGATTGCCATCCCCAGTGAAATACCCAGATACCGCATGGCTAATCCAAATGTAAGCCCTCCAATACCCCACAATACGCCAAAGAAATACGTCCATCCTAAGGTATCTATCGCAGTAGTTGTGATAGAGGCTACTAACTCTTTTACTGTTAAGCTTCCCATTAGCCACGGAACAATAATCCAGGATGCCACACCTCCAACAATCCATGCACTCTCCCAGGACCATTGTTTGACTTTGCGAAAAGGTAAATAAAAACTGCCAGAGGCAAAGCCACCTAAAGCGTGAAAGAAAACACCAAAAAAGGAACTCATGAATACGAATTGGATTAGTAAGTGGAGGAAATCTGCTTGTATAATTAAAAGAAAATCTTACACTTTATTACTAAAAAACTCTTCTGTTCATGAACTTTCATCCTGTAGTGTCCTGCTTGTTTATAAAAGGTATAGTATCCAAACATTTATCCAGGAGGTATTAATCTCTGGGATTTAGAACTAACTTTAATGTCACTTACAAATTCAGGAGAATAGCACAAAACAGACGTATTTATAATGAGGAAATTAGTAGCTTCAATTGGGCTTTATGGTCTGATAATGCTTTGTAGTGTTTCAAAAGCACATGAGGTAATCACTCCGTTATTGCTGGCAAAACTCAGAGAAGGTGACTTAATTTTTCAGACTTCACTTTCAGAGCAAAGCAAGGCTATCCAGTTAGCTACAAAGTCTACCTATTCTCATTGTGGCATTATCTATAAGGAGGGAGGTAATTATTATGTATTTGAAGCGATACAACCTGTAAAGATTACACCTCTTACTCAATGGATTTTGCGTGGTAAGGATAGTCATTATGTGGTCAAACGCTTGAGAAATGTAGATTCTGTTCTGACCGAAAATACATTACAAAGGATGAAACAGGTTAGTGAACAATTCAAAGGCAAAGACTATGATTTAGCCTTTGGCTGGAGCGACGACAAGATATACTGCTCTGAACTTATCTGGAAAATATACAAACGTGGTGCCGGAATTGAATTGGGCCGGCTCCAAAAGCTTAGAGATTTTGACTTAACAAATGATATAGTAAAGACAATGCTAAAAACACGTTATGGTCATAAAATACCATTGGCTGAAACTGTAGTTTCTCCACAATCCATATTCTCCAGTTCACAGTTGGTTACAATACAAGAGGTTGAGTAGATAACATATCTATAAAATGATACTCTCATGAAGAATACAATCAAGTTCTCGGAAAAAATCCTTATCCATGAGTCAGCAACAAAAGTGTTTGACTATACTCAGGATTATACAAACAGACTTAAATGGGATACATTTCTGAAAAAAGCAGATTTAATAGGAGAGGCAACTGAGGCAGGCAAAGGTGTCAAGGCTTATTGTGTAGCTCATAATGGTTTAGGTATGGAAACAGAATATGTAACATTTAACAGACCCAGAGTTACAGCTATTAAAATGACAAAAGGTCCTTTTCTGTTTAAAACATTTCTAGGTTCATGGACATTCAAAGAACTGTCAGCAAGCCAAACTGAGGTAATCTTCCTTTATTCTTTTGAGTTACGTTTTCCCTTTTATATTTTTAGGTATTTTGTTAATCGCAATCTTCGAAAGAATGTAAGGCAAAGACTAATAGATTTAAAGACTTGTATAGAGAATAAATCGGATATTGACCTTGTTCGTCAGGATTTTGCTTAAAATCTGTTATCAAAGTTATTCGTGTAAACAATGTCTCCGTTTAATCCCTTCAATTCAATAAAATCAATTTCACATAGTCCATTGGATACAAATCCAATCCCGGTTAAAAGTTTGGAGGTTGTTTTATAAGAAGTTGCAAATACGTCTTTGTTATTTATTCGTATCACAGCTTGTTTATCTTTGACTCGTACTTCAAGGTCCATCCATTGTGTTACGTCAAAACCCAAAGAAGCCAGGTCTGTTTCTTTTCCACTGATGAAGTGTTCTCCAAACTGTACCATAGACTCGCTGGAACAACCTTTAGGCGTACTGGTAAAGAACATAGTATACCTTTGACAGAATATTTCGGGCATCAGGTATGGACACGAATTTTTTTTGACTTCTTTTACCCGTATTTTGGTTTTTAAAACATAGTTATCCCCATCAACATGCATTTTGCCAGGAAAATAAGTATAAAGATATTCTTTCTCTTTATGTATGTCAATGTGACTATTTAGTAGATCAGCCTCTATTATACTCAACATGCCATCGTGTACAATCTGATCAGGGTAGATGTAATCTGGTTTGCTGCTGGGATTATCTTTTGCAAAGAAAAACCATCGGTCTGTTGGAATATTGATATCAATAGTCTGGATAACAGAATCATTGGCGATTAATTTGGCAATATGATAACCTGGTTCGTAATAAATATCTGTGAGAGTATAATTGTTTTTGGATATACGAACTCTCCGATTTTTATCCCATGACTGTTGAATAAAGAAGCTATCAGCTTGTACTTCATCTACATTATAGGTAAAGACCACTGTATTGGGAATATCATTGTTTGTATTAGTCCGTGCAGAAAAAGTTGCTCGATTTACATTGGCAAATGGTTTCTTTCCAGAGAACTGAATGAATCCCAGTACAGCAGTAACTCCAATAACCAGATACATTACAACGGCTAGCCTGAATCTCTTGTTTGTTAGCGAGGAGGCTTTTTGAACAGGATTCTCTGTATCTATAGTATCTTCTTTCGCTAACTGATTCTCTTCTTTATCCCTGAAAAGGGCTTTATACTCTTGCCAATTGTGATACCCCAAATATCTGGAAATGGCATCTAGTGTTGCAATCTGAGGTAAACGACTGAACTCCCCATTCAGCAGCCGTTTGATTGTAATACCACTGATCAATGTTCCTGTGTTATCTTCTATGCGTTGGCTAATGTGGTCAAAGTCTCTCTGAGTCAGACGGTCTACTTCTAAATATCCATTCTTTTTAAAGATCTCAAGCAGACATTTTTTAACAATGTATTGGTCAGTCATATATTAAGCAGGCTTTGTCTGTAATTTGGTTTGCTTTTGCAGAGTTTTGATCAGGTTTTGATGATACAATTTGTCACTACCATCCATACTTTTATGCAGTAGAATATTGCTTTTGCCAGCAACTTCCCAGTAAACAAACTTGCTGATAGAAAGAAGTTTTAGAGAACGAATATACACACAAAACATATGAAAGAACCTGTTAAAATTGGCCATTTTTTTTATGGTACAGCGTTGATTGTATATGGAGTCCAGCAGTTTATTTATAGTAATTTCCGAAATGTCCAGTTTCCTGCATGGCAATCCTATCTACCTCTACTATCTATCTGGGCTTATCTGACAGGGATTGGATTAGTATTGGCAGGTGTATCAATTAGTATTGGCAAAAGAGATAAAGAGGCGGCACTATTAGTGGGTGGAATATTTCTATTTTTGTTTCTGTTTGTTCATATTCCATTCGAACTCTTTGGTGAAGTCAATAGTAGTCTACACCTGGCCTTGTGGCTGGATGCATTAAAAGAACTTGCCTTGTCAGGAGGTGCATTTGTGATGGCAGGTTCATTTCAGGAGAGCTCTGTACAGGCAAGAATAATGGCCCCTCTGCGATTTCTGGAAAAGCTTACACCATTAGGAAGTACACTATTTTCAATCCCTATGATTAGCTTTGGAATTATGCATTTTTTGTATGCCGACTTTGTAGGCACTTTAGTTCCAACATGGTGGCCAGATCATTTGTTCTGGACTTATGTTACAGGGGTGGCTTTAATAGCTGCCGGAACTGCTATTATCCTAAAAATAAGACAAGGTATTATTGGGCTGCTGTTTAGTATAATGTTATTGTTCTGGGTTATTTCTCTGCATATTCCCCGAGCGATTGATGAGCCTTTTGCGGCAAGAGGCAATGAAGTTTCCAGTGCATTTGATGCATTAGCTTTCTGTGGAATTACCTGGGTAATCGCACTCAGAACGTTAAGAAGAGACCTTAAAGAAATATTTACAAAGTAATTTGTTAACTGATACTGACAGATTACTTTGTATCCAATATATTAACACAGAGTGAATAAAAATCAGAGCAAAATAGATTCCTTAATCAAAGAAACATCTTTACTCCCTTTCTCGGTAATAAACAACCTCTCCACGTCGTCCACTGCTACCATTAAAACCAGACATTCCGGGTCTTCCATTGCTGCCACTTCGGCCACTGGGCTCTCCACTACCACCCCGTCCTCCGCTACCAGCTGAACCTCCGCTACCACCCCATCCGCCAGAGCCGCCAACGCTAATAGCCTTAATAATATGAAGATAGGGTTCGGCTGCTTTAGTATGATATATGTAAATGTTTCCTCCATCTCCACCATGTCCGCCGGGTGCACCATTGCCTCCGTCGCCTCCATTTCCTCCATGTGTTCCCGGATGCCGGATTACTTCATCAACATAGGTACTGTCATTGACTTTCTTTTTTTTTGTCTCTGTTTTCCCATCAACTCCGGCACCTCCATCTCCACCATTTCCACCACTCCCTCCGCGTCCGCCATCTCCTCCTCTTGCTCTAATAAACAAATTCCCTTGTGCTGCATCAATTCGGTAAAAGTTACTTCTACCTGTTTGCAAGTCTGTGACCTTAGCATCAACTAGTGTAGTTTGCAGAATATCATCAAAATAAGCATCTACCGTAACTTTTATATCATGTCCTTGCTCTCCATTTTCACCTGGACTTCCCCATCCTCCATTACCTCCATGACATTCAGATGAACCATTTGAACCAGAAGAACCGCTAAAGCCCATTCTACCATCACTTGCTGATGTATTATAAGAATATTTTGCTTTGTAATCGAGTTTAAATGAAACGGCACCACTTTCCGGAATTGGAAAGTCTTTACCATACGCATACACGGCTACCGTATGATTGGGAATAGCATAGGCATCTGGCCATATATACAAATGATTGCGTTTGATCTCGCCACCTTCTACTCTATAGTTGAAATCAGCGAGTGATATCATGCCTCCTCTTTTCTGATTTACAACAGAAGTAGATCCATCACTCCATTGAAGTGCCAGTGCAAAAGGAGTATTAAATCCAGGAGCTTTTACAAAATCGTCTGGCAATTCTGGTTTAATGGCAACCGGAAAATGATAAGGAATAGGTATTTCAGAATAAAGAGTTTTTTTCTTTCGGTCATACACCCGTATAGTAAACGATTTCTGCTTTATTAAAGCCAGATCATGAGGTATATGCAAAACCCCATTTCGAATGCGTGGTTCTATACTAGATTCAATATATAATTTGCGCCAGGGAATTTTTCCATTAAGTAATCCTTTGGTTTGAGAGACTTTCCCTTCTTTTGATACAAAAGAGAACCCTATAGAAAGAGTATTACCAGGAAAAACAAGTTTCTCCTTTTCAAGAGAAATCTTTACAGAATCGGAAAACTGAGCATTTGCAGGATTCGCCATGCCTACTATGCATAAGCATAACAGATGAGTAAAGATACGTTTCATAGGTGTAGCAGATGTATGAGTGTTTTATCTGCTAGTTCATACAAATAATTATTCACAAACTATAGATAAAAGCAGTATTTCGAGAGCAATTCTCATACCATTTTTGTACATTCTATATAAAAATAAGTATTAAAAAGAGGAGGTTTCGAGCTTATGGCTGAAGGTTTGATAGATAGGGCTGATCAAATCAGTATTGCAACAAATACTAATAATTATGCTAATTTAAACCCCATTAAAACCCTTGAAATAACTGCTTTATGCTGATGACTTTGTCAACTAAAGAGGTGATGCTGCAACTTTCCACCCTGTGGCAAGTTCTATCTGCTAACATTTGTAGTGTAAAATTCTTTGATTAATAACATGCCAATTAAAATTCTTGACAAAGGCATCTGCGTATTGAATTTATAACAGTATGTTTCTTGCGGTGAATTCCGATCAGATTTTGTTTTTACTGTGAATTATACGCAAACATAAAAATGATAGGAGTTCCAGTCAAAATAAAATCTGTAGTGAGGCACGCCCAAAAGCAAAAATGCAGGGAATAATATTCAAACTCTCTGTCAGTTTATGAAGCTGTCTTGCCATTGCTAAAAAAAGTATGCAGTGAATCATGCATAACAAAACAATCACTTTCTTTTGCTTACACTATAAAATAACTCTTGTGATAGATCTTAGGCTTACCACTTACGACTAGCCAGGACAAGTCGGGTTGCCATAAGCATGACCACAATGACACTCAAAAAATAGATTATGTTGCGGGAATCTATCAAACCGTTACTAAGTGCCTGATAATGATAATCAAGTCCTAACTGGTTAACAAAATAAGCCAGCTCTCCACCAGATGTAAGTGAGGAAAGAGAGCTAAAGCCAGCAAATAAGACAAAGCATAAAAATGCTGCAATAATAAATGATACAATCTGATTTTCACTGATACTGGATGCAAAGATCCCTATTGCAGAAAAAACGGCTGCCAATAATAATAAACCAATGTATGACCCAGCTACCCCAGCTGAATCAATATTACCTTGAGGGCTCCCCAGATAATATACACTGAAATAATAAATTACTGTAGGTAACAGAGTAACAACAATAAGTAGGAAAGAGGCCAGGTATTTGCCTAAAATAATATCCCAGTCTGTCAAAGGACGTGTCAATAAGAGTTCCATTGTCCCTCCCTTCTTTTCTTCAGCAAATGAACGCATAGTTACTGCTGGAATCAGGAACATGAACACATAGGGAGCTAATCCAAAAAGTGAAGACAGATCGGCGAACCCGTAATCCAACACATTTGAGTCAGGGAAAACCCAAATAAATAATCCAATGCCTGTCAGAAAAATGACCATAATCAGATAGGCAATTAAGGAATTTAGGAAACTGTTGATCTCTTTACGTAGTATGGTAAACATGCTCTTTGCTGAATGTGAGACAAATTGATTGGTAAAGTTGAGAATTTTTTTCTAAAAACCGTAATCCGATCATAAGGTAAGATTTCTGATACAATGGACTATTTTATCTATCCATGCTCTAGTATTTTTGTAATGTCATATTTAAATCTATCCGCTATGCAAAAAAACACCTCTCTTCTTGGCGTATTTTTCCTGCTTATTTTTTTGTCGGTGCCTGTGTTTGCACAAAAGAAATCAAAATATTCTCCAAAAGCTTCAGGTAAGACGATGACAGCATTGCCTGTAGAGGAGAAAAAAGCAGAATCTGCAGCAAAAGAAGATACAAAGCAAAAGGAAGAAGCTACTGTAGTGACCGAAGAAACATTTCCAGGGCTTGAATCCGTGACCAATGCAGAATCAGAATCTACAGAAGAGGCAACACCTGCACCTGTTCCGGTAGAAGAAGACCGGGTATATACGGTAGTAGAAAAAGCTGCGGAATTTCCAGGTGGATCTACAGTGATGCACAAGTATATTGAAACAAATTTGCACTATCCTAAAACCGCAAAAAAAGCAAATGTTACAGGAAAGGTATTTACAAAGTTCCTGGTTGAGAAGGATGGAACTATCTCAGAAATACATATTGTAAAAAGCCTTGGATCTGGTTGTGATGAAGAAGCAACACGTATCATTAAATCAATGCCAGCTTGGAAGCCTGCATCTAGTAGAGGACGTGTAGTACGGTCATTTGTAATGCTTACAGTAGATTTTGCCCCAGCAAATTAATTCTGATATTCAAAATCTGATATTCAAAAGTGCCTGTTGAAAGGCACTTTTGCTTTATAGGTTAATTCTCCGGTGCTTCCAGAATACGACGAAGATAATTAACCTGTCCCAGGTGATAGTTGAGATGTGTAGCCAGATGAATTAGGAAATAGCCTGTTTGTATATCGTCTCCCCAAACCTGTTCAGGATAGATTTGTTCAAGATCACTTTCTGTAAGTTGTTCAAGAACCTGTGTTACCATAGCTTTAGTCTGTGACAACGCATCCAGAATCTCCTGTACTGGAACATCCTTTCTGGAAAACTCAGCAGCTCTATCCCTAACATATCCTGTATTACCTAATTGTTTCCCAAGATAGGTATTTAGATTGCCTATCAGATGAAGACATAGATTACCTGCAGAGTTAGTAACCCCGGTTTTGGTAAGCCATAGATTCTGTGAATCATTGAATAATGTTACTTCTTTGATCAGTCGGTCCAGATCCCGTTCATACAACTGGATAAGCCAGGTAGTAGTAGTCATTTTACTCGATTTATTCTAATTGTATAGCGTTTCACTTATTTAGTTAATTGACGGAATACATCTTCCAATGTATTCTCTTCCTGTTTCAGGCCAAGCAAAGGCCAGTTATGCTGAGCCGCAATCTGAAAAATGGACGCCCTTACATCTGTACTGCCATCTGTAAGAATCTCGTATGTATTATTCCCTCGTTCTGTTATCGATTGCACCCCAGCAAGACCTGCAATAATCTGAGTGTTGATAGCTGAGCCAAACTCTACAATGATACGAACAGCTCCTTGTTGATGGGCCTGCAGGTCTTTCACTGTGCTATCTGCTACTATTTTACCTAGATTAATAATAATAACCCGATCACATATTGCTTCCACTTCCTGCATAATGTGTGTTGAAAAGATTACTGTCTTTTGCTGACCTGCATTTTTGATTACCTGTCTGATCTCTACAATCTGATTGGGATCAAGACCTGTAGTAGGTTCATCCAGAATCAAAACCTGTGGATCGTGAATAAGTGCTTGAGCTAGTCCAACACGTTGCCTATATCCTTTTGAAAGAGAACCTATTTTCTTTTTCTGTTCACGGGTCAATCCACACAATTCTACCATCTGCTCAATACGTTTTGAAAGAATACTCCCTTTCAATCCATGCAGCGAGCCGATAAACTGCAGATACTCCTTTATATACATATCCAGATACAAAGGATTATGTTCCGGAAGATAACCGATATTGCGGCGTACTTCAATAGGTTGTGTCAGCACATCATATCCACATACAGTGATTGTACCTTCTGTCGGTGGCAGATAGCAGGTAATGGTTTTCATTGTAGTAGATTTTCCAGCCCCATTAGGTCCTAGAAACCCCACAATCTGTCCAGGTTGTGTCTGAAAGGAAATATCATTTACGGCACGTTGTTCGCCGTATATTTTCGTAAAATGAGAGACGTTTATAGACATAGAAACAGCACAATAGGTCTATTCTAAAATTATACAAGGTTTGTAAAGTAAAGTAAAAATAGTTGAACTTTTGTAATAACAGGCGTAGCTCATTGACTTATAGATCTGTTCCTGTTATAATCGATAGAAGAACACGTTCTGTTTATGAAACCTAACTCCTTGTTACTTATTTATAATCAATGTTTTATACTTTTAAAAGTATAAAATTCTCTTTATTGACTACAATTTATATGCTACTGATCATCTTTCCGCGGGACTTTACAATTAAATAATACACAAAGCAAGGCCTTGTCATTTTTTTTTCTTACTTTTGCGGGCTAATTTAAAACCAACTGCTAGTAGCGGAGAGCTACTAGCCTTAATCCCATGCAAAATATTAGAAACATTGCGATTATTGCCCACGTTGACCACGGAAAGACAACGCTGGTTGATAAGATGATTCATGCTGCCAAGCTTTTCCGCGACAATCAAGAGTTTGATGACTTGATTCTGGACAATAACGAGCTGGAACGTGAACGCGGTATTACGATTGTCTCTAAAAACGTTTCGATTCGTTATAAAGATATAAAAATCAATATTATAGATACTCCTGGTCACTCCGATTTCGGAGGCGAGGTGGAGCGGGTACTGAAAATGGCAGACGGAGTACTATTATTGGTTGATGCTTTTGAAGGTCCAATGCCTCAGACTCGTTTCGTATTAAACAAAGCTCTTGAGTTAGGTCTGAAGCCAATCGTTGTTGTTAATAAAGTTGACAAAGAAAACTGTCGCCCGGATGAAGTACATGAAGCAGTATTTGATCTGATGTTTAACCTGGGTGCAACAGAAGAACAATTGGATTTTCCAACTGTATATGGTTCTGCCAAACAGAACTGGATGGGATATGACTGGAAAACTCCAACTACTGATATCACAGCACTACTGGATTCAATCATTAAATATATTCCGGCACCTCCAGCATTGGAAGGTCCTGCCCAATTGCAGGTAACATCACTGGATTATTCTTCGTTCGTAGGTCGTATTGCCATTGGAAGGGTTCATCGTGGTACATTAAAAGAAAGTAGCCCTGTTGCTTTGATGAAATCTGACGGCAGCATTAAGAAAGCAAGAATCAAGGAGATTCAGGTATTTGAAGGGCTGGGTCGTGTAAAAGTTCCGGAAGTAAGTGCAGGTGATATTTGTGCTATTATAGGTCTGGAAGACTTTGAGATTGGAGATACTATTGCAGACTCAGAAAAACCTGAAGCATTGCCTCGTATTTCTGTAGATGAGCCAACTATGAGTATGTTGTTCACCATCAACAACTCTCCATTCTATGGTCGTGATGGTAAGTTTGTAACCTCCCGTCACCTACGTGATCGCTTATTTAAAGAGACAGAGAAAAACCTGGCACTTCGCGTTCAGCCTACTGATAGCGAAGATCGCTTTCTGGTATTTGGACGTGGTATCCTTCACTTGTCTGTATTGATTGAGACAATGCGTCGTGAAGGTTATGAATTACAGGTTGGCCAGCCACAGGTACTTTTCAAAGAGATTGATGGTATTCGGCATGAGCCAATCGAATTAATGGTAGTGGATGTTCCTGAAGAAAGTGCTGGTAAAGTAATTGAATTGGCTACTCAGCGGAAAGGTGAACTGATGATTATGGAACCTAAAGGAGATCTGCAACACCTGGAATTTAATATTCCATCACGTGGTATCATTGGATTGAGAAGTAATATTCTGACTGCAACACAGGGTGAAGCTATCATGACTCACCGTTTCAAAGAATACGAACCTTACAAAGGACCTATCCCTGAACGTATCAATGGATCATTGATCTCAATGGAAACAGGACCTGGCACTGCGTATACTATCGATAAATTACAAGATCGTGGTCGCTTCTTTGTAGATCCAGGCGAAGAGGTTTATATGGGTCAGGTTATTGGAGAGCACACTCGTGATAATGATATTGTGATCAATATTCAAAAGACTAAAAAGCTTACCAATATGCGTGCCTCTGGTACAGATGAAGCTGTACGGATTGCACCTAAAGTTCAGTTCTCATTAGAAGAATGTTTGGAATACATTCAGAAAGATGAATATGTAGAAGTTACGCCAAAAGCAATTCGCATGCGTAAAATTTATCTGGATGAGAACGAACGTAAACGTATGTCTAATAAGATTGAGAATGACTAATCTCAAATTCTATATAGTAAGATTAAAAATCCCTGGTAGTACTACCAGGGATTTTCTTTTTTTAGAACTAATAGAATCGAAATTATCTGTAGTCTATCAATACACATCTCTCTCTCCTTTTTATAACAACATAGTATCAAAAGCAATGAAACATTTGAGCAGGTACATAGTTTGTTAGTATATACGCTTTGTATACACTAAATAAGTAGCTATGGAGGAAACACATGCACAGGATTATCAACCTTTAGAAAATTATGGAATTATAGGAAACCAGGCTACGGTAGCTCTGGTTGGGCTAAAAGGATCTATCGATTTTATGTCTTTTCCCCGCTATGATTCCCCAACCATTTTTGCTGCATTATTAGATAAAGATAAAGGAGGCCGTTTCCAGGTTGTTCCCCAGTTAAACAATATTGGGTATAAACAAATGTATCTGCCAGATACAAATGTTCTCCTGACTCGTTTTTTATCTTATGAAGGATTGGTGGAAATTACAGATTTTATGCCGATTGCAGGTAGCGAATATGAATGTACCCTGATTCGCAAAGTGATGGTGGTGCGGGGTGAAGTAAAAATTCGCATGGATTGTTGTCCTCGTTTTAATTATGCCCGCACACCCCATACAGCTACTCAGCGAGAAAATCAGATCATCTTTAAAAGTGAGGAAGACAATACATTACTGCGGCTTGTAAGTGACTGTCCATTACAACTTACTAATGGAGATGCATCAGCAGAACTTACTCTTCATGAGAAAGAGGTTGTTCACTTTGTATTTCAGATGATACCTCGGGAAGATATAGAAAATGACCTCTTCAAGGGTAAAGAATCGATTGTAAGCCAGGTAGATAAAGCCTTTCTGGAGACTGTACACTATTGGAAAGATTGGACTAAACAGTCGGCTTACAAGGGTCGTTGGGCAGATATGGTTAACAGATCCGCACTGGTTCTTAAAATGCTTACCTCTCGTAAATATGGCTCTCCTGTTGCTGCCGCCACACTGGGTTTACCAGAGGCTGTAGGCGGTATACGCAACTGGGACTATCGATACACCTGGATACGGGATGCCGCATTCACCATGTATGCATTTATACGTCTTGGTTTTACAAAGGAAGCTGGTGACTTTATGCGTTGGATACGCAAACAATTTGAAAAAAATATAGAGGAAGGAGGTGGTCTGCAACTAATGTATGCCGTAGATGGCACCGCTGATTTACATGAAGAAGAACTTACTCATCTGGAAGGATATTTTGGCTCTAAACCTGTACGGATTGGTAACAATGCTCATAATCAGTTGCAACTAGATATTTATGGAGAATTGATAGATAGTATCTATCTATATGATAAGTATGGGGAAGCTATTACCTATGACTTTTGGCAACAACTTTGCCGGCAGATAGAATATGTTTGTCAGAACTGGAACCAGAAAGACCATAGCATTTGGGAGATACGCTCAGAGATGAAAGATTTTCTGTATTCGCGTGTTATGTGTTGGGTAGCTGTAGACCGAGGAATTCGATTAGCAGAATCTCATGCATTTCCTTATCCATTTGAAAAATGGCGTACTATTCGCACAGAGATATTTGAAGATATTTACCATAATTTCTGGAATGAAGACCGCAAAGCCTTTGTGCAATATAAAGGGGGAGATGTATTAGATGCAGCAGCCTTAATCATGCCATTGGTTCGTATTATTAGCCCTTATGACCCTCGCTGGGTTTCAACTTTAGAAGCTATTGAAAATGAACTTGTCTCAGATACATTGGTATATCGTTACAATACAGAACACTTTGAAGATGGTGTTGGGGGAGGAGAAAGTACTTTCTCCATGTGTTCATTCTGGTATGTAGAGTGCCTTGCCCGTGGAGGACAGCTGGAAAAAGCCCGTCTTTATTTTGAGAAGATGATGGGGTATGCTAACCACCTTGGATTGTATGCAGAACAAATCGGTTTACGTGGTGAACAGCTAGGCAACTATCCTCAGGCGTTTACACATCTGGGACTAATTAGTGCAGCCCATTATCTGAACCGGGCACTGGAAAAATCAAAGATTTAATTATTTGAAGCCACGCTGCCGCATTGCTTCAAATACCAGAATAGCAGTGCTGGTAGACACATTCAAGGAGTCTATTTGCCCACGCATCGGTATCTTGATTTGATCATCCGCTTCTTGTAGCCACTTATTGCTGAGTCCTGTGGCCTCAGTACCCATCACAACGGCTGATGGTTGCGCCAGATTGACTTCATGGTAAAAATGAGTGGCAGTAAGTGCAGCAGCATACGTACGAATATTTTTCTGGCGGAGCCAATTTATGGCTTCGTCAGAGGTACAAACCACTACCTGGTTACTAAATAAACAACCAATTCCAGAACGGATGACATTTGGATTATAAAGGTCTGTTTGTGGATCACAAATTATAACAGCATCTATATGAGCGGCATCAGCCGTACGAAGGATCGCACCTAAGTTCCCAGGCTTTTCTACCGCCTCCAATACAATTATAAACGGATTGCTGCTCAGCTTCAAATCCTGCAAACGAAGCTTCTTAGGAACTATTAATGCTACTAAGCCATCCCGGTTTTCTCGATAGGCAATTTTATCAAACACAACTTTACTAATCTCCCAACTATGTTCAGGTGAAAAGTTTAGAGGAGCAGGGTGTAATTCTTTACAGATAAAAAGGGTGTGTAATTTGTAGCCAGCCCTCAAGGCAAGTTCTATCTCTCTTTCTCCTTCTACTACTGTCAGGTTCTGCTCTTTTCGCTCAGAAGCTTTCTCCAGTAATCTAATAACATTTTTAATCTTCGGGTTTTGCGGGCTAGCGATAAGTTCCATACTATTAGTAAACAACATTCTGGCACAAAGATACTATACGAAAGGCAGAATCATTAGTCAAACAATGGCCACAGCACTCCGAAGCCTAGTGTACGTCTCTGACCAGGATAATAAGGGGTAGTAAAGTATCCATTTCCAAATACAAGTCCCTGGTTTATATGTGACATTTTAACAAAGAGTCGCACTCTGCCTACACGAGCATTGGCAAACACATCGATAACAGGATATCCTTTTACTAAAAATTCATCCTGAAGATAGAACTGTGCAATGGCAGGCATATAGGCATTGGCATAGTAATCAGACTTATAATGTGCATCTATACCTATCTGCATAAATAATGCTTTTCTGAATAGGAAGCCTTCTGCATACCAACGTGAATTGATAAACCATTGAGGCATCCTGATAACATTTACATTATTGGTGGTTTGTGTAAATACTACCTGATTTTCGGTATGAAATATCTTACCATGTAGGTTCAATGATGTACCTACGTTAAAAATCTGAAAGGCACTGCTTTGTTGTGGCTTTATATCCTGATCAAGATAAATATAATTGGCTAGATTACTAATGGATGCAGATGGTTCAAAAGTTAATGCTTTGTATTTTAGAGTCAGTTGCCCGGATAGTTGATTCACACTCACAGGGCTAAAATCATTGCTCCATCGGAAATGGTTGCTGTACATACGTTGCTGTACAAAAGTGGGAGAATAGAGCATACTTAGATAGCTTACTTTAAACCAGGGAGATTCAAACGTTCCGCTTAGCTTATAATCTCTGAATAGTAAAAATTCTGCCTCTGCATATAATTTAATATTCTTTTTAAAGCTATACTGTCCCCAGGCACCCAGAAAAGTCTCCCCTTTTTTATAAGTCACAGGGTTATATTCTGTATTTGTGGTAGTATATAATCCTGTATAAGTAGCCTTAAAATCTCGTCTGCGGGCATATAAACGATAATCCCACCCCTGATACTTTCCTTTCAAACCAATCCGATTCTCATATACCACATAACGCATTACATCATGTGTAGTATCATCAGAGAAATAATATCTGTAGTTTGTATCGGATGGAGAAACATCCGGATAAAAAAAGTTGTCTTTACCTCTCACGGATGTATACTCACTATAGGTATTGTCGTTATCATAGTAATCATATCGCTGTGTTTGCCGATCAAAAATATGATATATCTGAAATCCATTACCAAACTTATATTGGTGGTAAATGTGCCAGTTGTTTCGATAATCATTGCCACGTACCATCTGAGTAGGAGGATTACCTGATATGGCAGGAACTAATTGTGAAACAGCATTTTCTGCAAAATTGTCCAGCAATGTACTCTGATCCGCCCCCAGATTATTCAGGATTCCACCTTGTTCATTTACCCAGTGATTCTGATGAGAGAAATGTGCAAGTATATGATAAGAACTATCACTTGATATCCATCGTGTGTAAGCACTTACGCCATAATGATCTACTTGTCTTTCACTACGTTGTATATATCCATATTGTTTACCTGAAGTTATTCGTTGAAAGTCAAACCCAATATTCCATCTCGAATTGATATTGCGGCTATGTCCAAGATTCAGTAATTGCTGATATAAGCCGCCCTGAACATATTTCAGATAGGTGTAAGGAGATTTTGTATCGTAGTACTTTATTTTATCGGGAGTTAATGCATACAGATCATATACATTCATACCAAAGTATGTACCAATTTGTGCAGGAGGCGCATAGAAAACAGGTCGTATGGCAGTTCCAAGGTTTCCCAGATCTACATATCGATTGTTATATCGGTTTACAAAATTGTAATTATGAATATTCTCCAGCAAAGTATCGATAGCATAGGTAGTATCCCGATTGGTAAGCAAGTCGCTTTCAAGTAAGAATCGGGATGTTTCAGGGCCATATACCTGTTTGGTAGAATCGTCCAGAATACTACTTCCCGTCCTGGATTTACGATCTTTGGAACCGGAAAGTGGCCCGCCTTTGCCTCCAGGAATTTGAGCCTGAGCTACATAGCCAATAAACAGTAATAGAACCAGCTTATAGAGAAGCCGTGATAAAGCTTGTAATGAATTCACACACAAATGTACAGCAGAATTTTAATTTGGTAAGAAATTACCTGGAAAAAGGATAGTATTTTTCTGATCAATTATCATGCCTTCATAAAGTGAAAGCATAATTTCTTTTTGCCGCAAAGTTCGTCAGGTAAAATTTGGGGAATAAAATAAGAATAATGCTACTATAATTTATTCAATAGTGAGGATGCCTTTTCTTTAAATATATCTGTAGATTGAGTTAATAACCGTAGATGTTCTTTAGCTTGCTTTGGCTCACTTTTTCTAAGATGAATTAAAGCCAGATACCATTCAGCCTGAGATACAAAACTACTATTAGGATGTTTGACAACTTCCTGCATATACGCCTCTGCTTTATCAAGTTGGTTTACCTCAATACTTGCAATCCCTGCATAAAATAGCAAATCAGTATGTTCTTTTCCTATCTGTGAGGCTTGCTCAAAATATTTGAGAGCATCTGCATAGTGTCCTTGTTCATAAAGTTGTAACGCTTCTGTTCGTGAAGTCGGTCCTTCAACTGTATTTTGTAATGTATAGCCTATTACGTTAGGATAGGGTTCATAATATTGGCTAAACAGCTTTTTATTATAAGCTCTAGTATATAGAAAATACCCAGTAGCTAATAAAACAGGTAGTAAGGCAAGAAAACAAACTTTCCAATTATTTTTTCGAATACTGGATAATGGAATATCTGCATACGCCTCTTTTGCCTGGATTTCTGCCTCCAACTGTTGTAGTCGCTGCTTTAATTCCACACGGGAAAAATGATTTTTTTTATTTGCTTCATTCATAAAAAATGGATATCCAAAATGCAAAACAGTCTACATTAGTTAGTTACCTTTTTGCGAAAAAGTAAACGTTAACTATGAACAAACTTGATTATCAATAGTTTATTTTTTTATTGAATTGTTTTTTTGATTCTGCTACCTTTAGCACATCAAAAATTCAAGCCTTATTTTCAGCTATCTTTATTTACATTTTCATGGTCCGCAGTTGCCTTTTCATTCTTTTGTCTTTTTGTGTTTTTGTTCAGTGCCAGCCAAATAGAGCTAGTGAAGAAAACGTTGAAATCAATAGTGATTCTCTTCAAGTTCAGCTTAGTACAATTACAGACAGTATGCAGATTAGTTGGAGTACACTGATTGAATCAGATAATCTGAAAATACAACAGATTAAAGACCTCCTAAAAAATATATCCCAATCCTGTAAATATGACAAGACTCTTTATACTCAGTTAATAAACCAGGAGGAAACCCTTTTATCCAAACGTTATACAGATCCGGATTCACTAACAAATGATCAGATCGATTTTTATGATAGTGCTACAGATTCTCTACTAACAGACCTTACTTTATTCTATGAAAAAACTCATGCCACAACATGCTGTCTATCATGTGATTCTCTAGAAAAAAGAATTGATAGCCTTACTAATGAGGTAGCCACTCTACGTAGAAAATATGACAATTATACAGAAGAATACAATGCGCTGATTATTCAACAGAAAGAAGCACTTTCGACTATCAAATCCGAATATAAAAATCTAAAGCCCAGACAACTTTTTTCTCCCATGTAATAAGACTTACTTTACTAAACTACAGACAAGTATAGGCACACTTTCTACTATTAGGGATGGAAAGTGTACTCTATATTTTGTCTGTATGTTCAGTTTAATATTGCTTTAAAACTTACACAAAACTTATATTCTGGAAAGACTGTAAATATCTTTATTTGGCAATTATATCTTTAACTCTGCTTTTATTTTGGACATTGTAAACACAACCAAATTAATAGCAAGTTTTCCCGATATAAACAATATTTTTCTGAGTATATTTTAAAAATATCTTAGAATAGTAATATGTTTTTAAAATATTTTACCTTTGCAGCGTTCCTATCCAATGGAGGAGCAAACAACTATTTATAACCCATATCGCGATACTGCGTATACATTTTTTAGATTGTTTTATTGCATACTATTCAACTTTCTTCATCAATTAACTCTTTAATTTAAAATCTTCGTATGGCTTATATCGAACCCGCGCCAATCAAAGACAAGGAAAATCCTCTGGAATCCATGATGTCACGATTTGACGCAGCGGCGCAACTTCTGGGTATAGATGAGCAAATGTATCATATACTCAAAGTACCGGCAAGACAGGTAATTGTAGGATTACCTGTAACAATGGATGATGGTACCATCAAAGTATTTGAAGGAATCCGGGTAATACATTCTAACATATTAGGTCCGGCTAAAGGTGGAATCCGCTTTGATCCGGATGTAACACTGGATGAAGTACGTGCCTTAGCTGCCTGGATGACGTGGAAATGTGCAGTCGTAGACATTCCGTATGGGGGTGCCAAAGGAGGTATCGCCTGCAATCCGCGTGCAATGTCTTCCGGGGAGATCGAGCGTCTAATGCGTGCTTATACCATTGCAATGCTTGATATATTTGGACCGGATAAAGATATTCCTGCTCCGGATATGGGAACCAGTCCACGCGAAATGGCTTGGCTTATGGATGAATATTCTAAAGCAAAGGGTATGACAGTAACTGCAGTAGTGACTGGTAAGCCTTTGGTTCTGGGAGGCTCTCTGGGTCGGACAGAAGCCACTGGACGAGGAGTAATGGTAACGGCATTGGCCGCCATGGAGAAACTTCGGATTAACCCATACCGTTCTACAGGTGCCGTACAAGGATTTGGTAACGTGGGCTCCCATACAGCTGCTCTCTTACATGAGAGAGGAGTCACTGTACAGGCAATCAGTGATTTAAGTGGAGCTTATTTCAATGACAAAGGAATTAATATAACAGAAGCCATGCGCTATCGGGATACTCATGGGGGATCGTTAGAGGGTTTTGGCGGTGCTGAGAAGATTACCAATGATGAGCTGTTAACGCTTCCTGTAGATGTACTGGTTCCGGCTGCGAAAGAAGATGTAATTACAATGGAAAATGCATCCAGAATACAGGCTAAGATGATTATTGAAGGTGCCAATGGACCTACTTCTGCATCTGCGGATGCAGTAATCAACGAAAAGGGAATTCTGGTAGCTCCAGATATTCTAGCCAATGCAGGGGGTGTAACTGTCTCTTATTTTGAATGGGTGCAAAATCGGCTGGGCTATAAATGGACTCTGGAACGTGTCAATCGTCGTAGCGACAGAATTATGCGGGATGCTTTTGATAAGGTATATCAGACTTCACTGGATTTTAAAGTTTCCATGCGTATTGCTGCTTATATTGTAGCGATCAAGAAGGTATCTGATACATACAAATACAGAGGTGGCTATTAATAGAAGCCTTACCGTCTTAAAACTAAAAGGGTCCAGTAAGCATTTACTAGCCCCTTTTAGTTTTGGAAGAATTTAACTTTACTCTATCAACTTTGCGTGAATCTGCATAATCTCTTCATCTCCAAAAAGTATTTTCTTTGTGGTTTTAATTTTATAATTCGCCAGATAAACACTGTTCTGGTCAGATGTCTGAAAATCTAATGAAAGAAGCTTTTCAGACTTGTACAGATAATTATTCTGAGCAATAACACCTTCCATTCTGGCTATTTGCGAAGCACCAGACGCAAACTGAATCTTCAAATGCTGCACTACCGAGTTCTTTCCAGATTTGAGGGTATACAAACGTACACCAGGTGCAGGAGACGTCACACTGTAATTATCTTGTAGTCCAGGTTTACTAATATCCAACTCTCTGAAAATAGCTAATTCTTTTCCCCAATCTACATCTTTAATACGCTGATCCTCAGTTTGGCCATCTACGAAGATTTCCTTGTTTACGACAGGTTTTACAGAATCAAGTAATGAAATCTGCATGTCAATAAGTGTATCAACACTGACAAATTCAGCAGAAGAAGGAGAAGTTTTAACAGAAGGACTTCCACAAGCCCACAAACAGCAGGTACTTAACCCAAGAAATATTATCTTTTTCAACACAGTCAGTATGATAAATAATATAAGTATTCTATCGGAAAGCTCTGTTGAAGGTATACTTTCCAAGGTGAATTCAGAAAGTATACCTTTCTATACCATCTTTTAAGAGATCAGAATATTTCCTGTCATCTCAGCAGGAATATCTACTCCTATAAGTGTTAAAATGGTAGGAGCCAGATCACCCAGTTTTCCATCCTTCAGAGTTCCTTTGAAATCATTATCTACTAATATACAGGGTACTGGATTAGTAGTATGGGCAGTATTTGGTGTACCATCAGGATTAACCATACAATCAGAATTACCATGATCAGCAATAATGATTGAAGTATACCCATTCTCTAAAGCTGCTTTTACTACAGCTTCTGTACACTGGTCTACTGCTTCACAGGCTTTCACTGCTGCCTCAAACACTCCTGTATGACCAACCATATCTGCATTGGCAAAGTTCAGACATACAAAATCTACTTCTTTTTTCTGCAATTCCGGAATGATAGCATCTCTGAGTTCAAATGCACTCATTTCTGGTTTCAGATCATAGGTAGCCACTTTAGGAGAGGCACACATCAAGCGTTTTTCACCTTCAAATGGCTCTTCACGCCCACCAGAGAAGAAGAAGGTAACATGCGGATATTTTTCTGTTTCAGCAATCCGGATTTGTTTTTTGCCCGCTTTTGATAATACTTCACCCAATGTATTATTCAGATTATCCTTATCAAAAATAACTTTAACATTCTGGAAGGTGTCATCATAATTTGTCATTGTCACATAATACAGATCCAGTTTTTCCATTTGAAAGTCAGGAAAATCCTGTTGAGTCAATACCTGAGTGATTTCTCTTCCACGATCAGTACGGAAGTTAAAGCATAACACTACATCTCCTTTTTCTATCAAGCCTACAGGTTTTTCGTCTTTATCTGTAAGAATAATTGGCCGGATAAACTCATCTGTCACACCGCTTTCATACGATTTACGAATACCTTCCAACGGATCCTGTACATTTACCCCAACTCCTTTGGTCATAGCATAGTAGGCTTGTTTTACACGACCCCAGCGCTTATCGCGATCCATTGCATAGTAACGACCCGTAATAGTAGCTACTTTTCCGGTTGATGTACTCAGGTGATTTTGGAGATCTTCCATATAAGCCAGCCCTCCTTTGGGATCAGTATCCCGACCATCCATAAAAGCATGAATGAATACATCTGAAAGACCATATTTATGAGCAATGCTACATAACCCCTTCAAATGATCAATATGAGAGTGAACACCTCCATCAGAAACCAATCCGATAAAATGGACTTTCTTGCCATTATTTTTTGCATAATTTAATGCCTCTACCAATACAGGTTCATTGTCTAGTGTATGTTCTTCAACTGCTTTGTTTACTTTTACCAGATCCTGGTAGACTACTCTCCCAGCACCAATATTCATATGTCCTACTTCACTGTTTCCCATCTGACCTTCTGGTAATCCTACTTCCAGTCCGGAGGTGTTTAACTTGCTGTGTCTATATTTAGGATAAAGGCTATCCATGAATGGTGTTTGTGCCTGGTCAATTGCTGAAACTTTAGAGTCAGATGCAATACCCCATCCGTCAAGAATAACGAGAATAACTTTCTTGTTCATGAAAAATATAAAGTTAACTATGTGATTATATAGATGTATTTTATTATACTAGTACCATTTGTCGATCATTACAAATACATATACTCTGGTAAAATAAATGCAATGACAATAGTAAAGTTCAATTCTGCTTTATTTTTTGCAAACGTGCACAAATATAATTAATCTTATATCCTTCCTGTATAGAAATGATTGTTCAAACCACTACCTTTACATTCTATCGCAGCCCTTGGACAAAAGTAAGAGTAAATATTCTTTCTAAAGGAACTCGATGCGTTGGCTATAAAAAATAGAAGCTTTGGCATAGTTTTAGCGATATACATACAGAACTCCTTATTCTTATTATGAACATGAGCAAAGTAAATAAAATCTTCCTGTGGTCGCTGGTTGTGAGTCTTATGATTGTAGCTTATGCTAAGCCTCAAGCCCAGGATGATGTTTTTAATGGTGCAAAGGTGGCGCTGAAAAGTGGGAATGCAAGAGAACTCGCAAAATATTTTAACTCTAATATTGAACTGATTATTGAGTCTGAACATGTAGAGATGGATAAAGTTAGCCAAACTCAGGCAGAACTTATTTTACGTACATTTTTCCAGAAAAACCCTGCCAAAGACTTTGCCTACGTTCACCAGGGTGCTTCTCCTGAAGGATCTAAGTATAGTACGGGTAGCTACATGTCTGGCTCTAAGTCCTATCTGGTTTATATTGTAGTAAAACAGTTTGGAGGAAAATATATGATTGACCGAATCGATTTCAGGGAAAAAGGTTAGTCAAGAAAACATCTCCCATACAATAAAAAGCCCTTCACTATCTAGTGAAGGGCTTTTTATTTTGTAGTTAGTATCCATCATCGAATTACCTGCAACCATCCACGACAAGAAGCGCCATCTGGAGAAGTAAGCTTATAATAATAGATAGCATTTTTCACATTGGTTGCATGCCAGTCATTCTGATAGGATTCATCAGTATATACCGGACGTCCCCATTGATCTACAATCTCAACTTTCCATCCTTGTCTGTAGGTCTCAAAATAAGAATTAGATGGGTGGTTGGTAATAATATTAACAGGAAGGTTGACTGGGTTAATGGTTATATCCTTTGTTACAATTTCTTCACAATGTCCAAGCAAAGCACGCAAAACGATCTGATAGTGAGCTATCTTGTCTTTAATGCCCAGCGAAAGTGTATCACTGATAGGATGTACCACCCCTAAGCTATCTATGAGTTGCCATTCTGCAGTGCTTCCATTAAGTTTATTTATCAGTCGAACACGGGTTTGTCCACCACATTCTGAAGAAGTTATAATATCAAAATCGGGTTCAAATGTATTAATGCTTACTGTTGTACTCAATGTTTTGGTACAGCCATTCTTATCTGTGATCACTACAGTATAAGTAGTGGGTTGGGTAGGTTTGACTATAGGATTCGCTGATTGTGGATCATCCATACCAACAGATGGGCTCCATTCATAAGATACGCCTCCACTTGCCCCTAATTGGATACTTTCTCCAGCACATATTACAGAGTCTTTCATTATAGTAAAGAGCGTTCCACTTACAACAACAGATTTACTTACTGAATCTACCTTTTTGCAGGTAAGTGGATTATATGCCTTCAATGTAATGGTAAATTCGCCTAATCCATTTAATGTCAATTGTGGTGAAGTTGCAGAGGAAACCACCTGACCATTTACAAGCCATTGGTATTGACTAGCTCCTTCACTTAGATTCGCCACTTGTACCAATCTGGGTGATCCACAGGAATCTGCAGATACAGTAAAATCAGCCTCCAGATTATCAAGATTTATTTTAAAAGCAGCATTGTTACAACCATTAATAATATTATTACTATCCAGTTCTCCATGATTCTTGTCAGAATAAGCTCCTATTGTTACAGGAAAAGTATTACGATCCCGACAAGCACAAACTGCATGATAGATTGTTCCGTCTGGACTGAATCGTGAAGTACCACCATCTACATGATTATCCCTGGCTGGAGATCCAAAAAATGTCCCATACAAAAGCTGTGATGCATTCTCATTCAAAATTGCCAGATAAAAAGAGTCTTCTTTTGGCCCATTAAGTGAATTAGGGGTAGTGGGCATTTTTGAATTATTTATACTAAGATACTGATGTTCAACGGTGCCTACGAAAAAAGTATTCACATCACCTCCCCAGCCAGCCAAATAAAGGAATCCACATGCACTCCTCATAAACGCAGTAGGCGTTATTTCTGGCCTCTTGATTCCTCCTCCGATAACAGTTGAAAATAAGGTTTTACTAAAAGTTTTATCCAATGCATGAATAAACTGCCCACTTGAAGGTTGGTTAAATGTACCTGATGTTATTGTATATTCTCCAAGGGTAAGTCCAAATACATATACATTCTCGTTCGGATCAATATCAATGAGATAACTTTGATCTGAATTACTTGTACCCATATACGATAGATGGGTTAATTTTTGATTCTGAAAACTTGCCACAAAACCATCTTCTCTACCTGAAAGAGATTGTTTAATCACTCCTTGCGTAGATGGCAGGTTAGAACTGCTTGTACCCCCAGTAATATATACGGTACCAGATGAAGCTATACGAATACCTCGTGCCGCATCAAATCCATTTCCCCCCAGATAGGTACTCCAAACCAAATTGCTTAAGGTAGGGTTAAATTCGCAGACAACGACCTCATTTGATCCTCTGGATTGTGTTTGGGATGCATTTACCAAAGGGAAATCACTGGAAAGAGTGGTACTTGCGATATATATATTTTCCTGAGCATCCAGGTTGACCTCTCCACGAAGCTGATCACCATAATTAAATATATCTAACCCAATGTCATCAAATCGGTCCCGCTGATTTAATCCATCATTAGATGAACCACCCAAATATGTTGAACCAATTAGTGTACTTGCAGAAGCATTTAGTTTGGCAACAAACAAGTCACTACCATTACTATAAGATACTCGTACAGGGCTAGCGAAAATACCGCCATTAAAGCTCTGGTCATAGGCATCAGAAGTTACCGGAAAGTCTGTTGAACTGGTAACACCAAGAATTATCAATTCATTGGTACTGGTAGTGATCATACTTTCAGGCATTTCTGTTTCAGCACCACCTAGGTAAGTTGCATAAATAAGAGACTCTTCTCCCTGCAAATTTGGATTATATTTCAATATAGCTACATCTGTCATTCCGCTAAATGCTGTTGAAAAGGCACCAATAGTCGCAGGAAACCTAGTTCCAAATTCAATTCCACCTGAGTACAGATTACCATCCTTATCATACGTAGCAGTATACCCCCAGTTATCGGTATATGATCCAGAATAGGTAGCAAAAACCAATACAGGATCTATTACCATCGCTGATCTCCGATTATAGCCTTTGGGGAAAGAAAAAGAAACAACATTATTGTTCAGTGTAAAGGAAGAAGCTATTTCATGTCTGATACCTTTACTCGTAAGTTGATAAGTATAAGGGGGTGTTTCTGTGACTTTGTTAACAGAAGTCTCCGTAAATAAAAAACCATTATCCAGCTTTAGCTGATTCATTCCCTTATATTTCATCTGGATCGCTTCTGGATTTGCCTGTGCTGCCACATGAAACTCATACTTGAATGTGCCATTCTGAGCAAACAAACGCAGATTTATGCCAGGATAAATATCCTTATACATAATTTCTGCAAATGCAGCTACATTGGATGCCCAGCGAGAGTGGTCTTTCCCTAAAAAGTAATTACGCTTTTCCGTATATTCTTCCTTGCCTTCAAGTTGTGTACTGGCACTGGCTCCCTGAAAACTAACTTCAAATCCATGGGCACGAATTCTATCTTTTTCATTTCCACCCACTGCAACATCCTGTCGTGATGCTGGCGTGGAATGTTTCGTATCTCCCAGATGTTGGCGTCCTACATCTCCTGTATGATAAAATACATAGACAAGTGAATTTTTCTTCAAAAAAAGAAACCCACCTGGAATAGCAGCACGATACAAAATATCTTTATCCCATTGTCCATCATTACGCACAAAGCGAGGGGAAGGTGCGTTGGACGCGAAACTGGCTAGAGAGATAAAGAAAAAAAGAGGTAAAAGAAATTTCATAGAAAAGCGGTTTAACAACCTAAGTTACTAATAATTCATCAGTTGAGACAATACAAAACAGGAAGAGGAGTTGATTATGAAGTTTACAAGGTTCTGAAAAAAACTGTAGACAAATCTAATCTTTTGATAATTACAGAGATATGAAATTAGCTAAAGTATTTTTTCCTTTCACTGAATAAAAATATTCCTGTATAATTTTTAAAACCCTGTAACTTTGCGCCCCGGTTTGGCTATTTATCTATCTGAAATAACACATATTCATCATGAAACTCTGGCAAAAAGAAAATACAAGCACTGCTGAAACTATCGAAAAATTTACGGTTGGCAAAGATCGGGAAATGGATTTGTATCTGGCTGCAGCGGATGTACTTGGTTCCTTGGCACACACACAAATGCTGGAGTCTATTGGGCTTCTAACGAAAGAAGAGCTTACTCAAATTCATGCTTCACTTAAACACATTTATCAGCATATACAAAAAGGACAATTTGTAATAGAAGATGGGATCGAAGATGTGCATTCCCAAATTGAATGGCTGCTTACACAGACGCTGGGCGAAACAGGAAAGAAAATACATAGTGGCCGTTCCCGTAACGATCAGGTTCTGACAGATATAAAACTCTTCCTGCGGGATCAGGTAACCACTATTGCCAACGAAACCAAACGACTCTTTGATCTGCTTAACACACTAAGTGATCAGTACAAAGATATTCTGCTGCCAGGTTATACCCATTTACAAATTGCGATGCCATCTTCTTTTGGCCTATGGTTTGGTGCCTATGCAGAAAGTTTGGTTGACGATATGTTAGTGCTACAATCTACTTATAAGATTACCAATAAGAATCCTCTGGGCTCTGGAGCAGGCTATGGTTCGTCCTTCCCATTGAATCGTACATTAACCACACAATTGCTTGGATTTGAAACACTCAATTACAATGTTGTATATGCTCAGATGACTCGGGGAAAGACAGAATATAGTGTGGCTACTTCTATTGCAGCCATTGCCTCTACTCTTTCGCGGTTGGCTATGGATGTTTGTCTATACAACAGCCAGAATTTCAGCTTTATTACATTACCTGATGACCTGACCACAGGCTCCAGTATCATGCCACACAAAAAAAATCCGGATGTGGCTGAGTTATTGAGAGGAAAAACGAATCGCCTGAAGGCTCTACCTCAGGAATTGGCACTTTTGATGAGTAATCTTCCATCTGGATATCATCGCGAAATGCAGTTGACCAAGGAGATCTTGTTCCCAGCATTGGATGAGATCCTGAATTGTCTGCAGATTACTCACTTTATGCTGGAACATGTGCGTGTCAAAGAAGATATCTTGCAGGACTCTCGTTATCATTATCTGTTTAGTGTAGAACGGGTTAATGAACTCGTTCTACAAGGGGTTGCTTTCCGTGATGCGTATAAGCAGGTTGGGAAAGAAATTGCAGATGGAACCTATACCCCCAATCTGAACATTCAGCATACACATGAAGGTAGCATCGGTAATCTGTGCAATGCTCAGATTGCCAATGAAATGCAGAAGGTAATGGATGGTTTTAACTTTGAGAAAGCAGAAAAGGCAGTAGCAGACTTGCTCAATGCCTAAGTTTCAATCTATTTTCATCAGTAAAAAAGGGATTCTTTTGCAAAAGAATCCCTTTTTGTTTAAATGTTTGATGTGTTTTCTTTGTCACTAACGACAGAAAAATTGTTGATTCTTACATTGTAGGACAAACAAATATATTTTTATCAATCGGAATATTTGCTTTCATATACGTATACGTTTTTTTAGCTGCTGTAGGGCTGCTTCCTGAGTCTTCGACTGTAAATGGGAACCATACACCGTTCACTTGCCGATAATCAGAATAATAGATCTGAGCACCATCCGGACCTGAAAGATACCTTGTTTGTGACATAACTAACCGATAGGTATCTGCATCAATATAATATAGATCATATGATTTTTTATCTGGTTCTAACTGAACAACAAAGCATCTTTTTCCTTCGATTATATCTTCACCCTGTAGAGAAATCTTATATCCATTTTCTTTATATGGAATAAGTTTGTTAGCGAAAAAGTTGGGTTTACCTGAAGGACGAATAAATTGTAGGCGAAATGAGGTATCCGTTCCAACAATTTTTTTATCTGACAAACAAGAGATTCCACTATTATTACACACTTTCACCATTATATTTGAAGCAGTGTCCGTTAGAAGATATAGTGCCAAACTGGGGCGTGACAAGTAAGCGATCTGCCGTTGTCCTTTTGCATTCACCCATTCCATCTGCATGGTTTGAATGGCATCCAGATTTTCTCTGCCACCCAGAGCAGCAATGTACTTAGTATAGACTTCATCAATAGTTTGGCTCCATACCAGAGCAGGTTTTACAGAAATCAAAAACAGAGTTAAACAGAGAGCGAGTTTGTTTTTCATTGAATTAGAATTAGTAAGATTAAAAAAGAAAGAATGAGCGTTTAAATCATATGTAGTAACAGTACGCTAACTTCTCTAAATCCACATATCTCATTTCTGCACTTACCTGATAATTTTCAACCAATAGCGTGAGTAGGTAATATTAGGATAAATTCAACTATATAAACGATACTTTTATTTTTTATTGTATAGGTTGGTAACTGGTAAAACAAAGAAGATTGTTTATAAATTCATCATCTACTACTATTGTATTTCATAAGGAAGATTCGTATCTCAGCCATATCCTTTGCCAATGATTTTACCGCATTGTTATTTTTATTTTGATTACACACGAAAAATTCAGATTTCCTTTCGAAATTGCCCCCTAAACCTGTAAGACTTTATCAATTTGTTCACGTTTTAATTCATTAATGCATTTATGCCACTTTGGGGAATAGATTTAGGCGGCACAAAGATCGAAGGTGTAATTCTGGAGTCTGCTAATGATACAAAAGTTATCAGCCGATTACGCATTGACACAGAGGCTGATCAAGGCTATGAACACATTCTGGATCGTATCGTATTGCTTGTGCAGAAATTATCTGCTGAATCAGGCCTTACTCCTGTTACATTGGGAATTGGTACACCAGGTACATTAGATCCTATTACACAAACACTGAAAAACAGTAATACTACTTGCATGAATGGAAAACCATTCAAGAAGGATCTGGAGGCGAAACTAGGATTTCCGATTGCATTAGCCAACGATGCCAATTGTTTTGCATTGGCAGAAGCCCGCCTGGGTGCAGCTAAACGTGTAATGCCTGATGCAGAGGTTGTATTTGGGGTGATTATGGGTACTGGTGTAGGGGGAGGGCTGGTTGTACATGGCAAAGTAATTAACGGACGTCAGGGAAATGGCGGTGAGTGGGGACACATTTTTCTGGATGAATCAGGTGGTCCATGTTATTGCGGGCAGACCGGATGTGTTGAAACAGTGATTGCAGGTCCTTCTTTGCAACGATACTATGAGTCGATCAGTGGCAAAAAAGCTACCCTGAAAGAAATAGTAAAAAGTTATGAAGCAGGCAATGACCCACATGCCCAAGCAACCATCAAGCGCCTTCTTGAAATGTTTGGTAAAGGTATATCCGTGATTATCAATATTATTGATCCGGATATCATTGTAATGGGAGGAGGTGTCAGCAATATTGACTTGCTATATACTGAAGGTATTGCAGAAGCTAGCAAACATATTTTTAACACCAAGCTGGATACTATTTTCCTAAAAGCAGAACTAGGTGATAGTGCTGGTGTGTTTGGAGCAGCTATGCTGGTAGGATAAGAATTTTTGATTACAAAAGAAAGGCATCTGTAACAGATGCCTTTCTTATTCAGATTAGGTTTATAAGGGTTTGTTATTTTTATTTCTGACTACGAGCAATAGGGCTTGGAGATGCACTTTGATGAATAAGTTCCATCAATTGTTTTAGTACAGAGTCCCCACCACGAGCATCATCATACACATCACGACCTAAAGCAATCTGCGGACGGATACTGCTTTTTTCCAAATCGTCTTCACGATTTACAATTGAAGTAGACACATATACTTTAGTCAATGTATTTGGTAGATCATATTTTATCAGATCACCAAAAGATACTGCCTGGCAAGCTGCATTCTCTTCACCCACGATAATTCCAACATGTTGATCTTTACACAATTTTACTAACATACTGGCAGCAGAGAAAGTAGCACCATTTGCCAGAATGTAGACTTTACCACTGTATTTCTTTTCAACATTAGTGATAAAGTGTTGTTTGCTGGTAATTTCTACTAAAGTTCCAGGTGCTGCTCTGTCGATACGTGCAGCATATGAATTGCGGCTCAGTTTTTTCATCAATATTTCAATGAAAGAAAGCTTTTTCTGCTCTTTCAGGAATGTACTAGACTTTACCATCACTTTGCTTTCTACATTCACAGGGCTAATATAGCTGAACAAACGATATGCATTGTGTACCAGTCCACCTGGATTGTCACGTAAATCAATTATCAGATTCTGAATATTTTTTGCATTCAGTTGTTTGAAAGAATCTGCAAGGAATTTTTCATATGTAGCATTATCATGCTTATTTTCTGAATTATAGAAAGTATTGATATCCAGATAGGCTGTAGAAGTAGCTTCATCTATATTAAATCTGCGTGTCACTTCATCAACAGCATTGGCAGTATTGATAGTGCTACCCGTAACAGCATCAATTTTTGATTTACGAACAGAACCATCCTGCATCCGGTAAGAGACCTCATACATATCTGTAGGTTCATACAAGGACCAGTACAAAATATCGAATGTAAATACATTCTCCAGTTGACGCCATCTTGCTTTCTCCAGGTTTGCATCTGCACTTAATAAAGGCATCATTTTAGCGATAATCTCTTCAATCGCTACTCCATTTACTGTCAACAACTGACTACCTAGAGCTGTAGAGTCCAGCATAGTAGAATAGTTCTGACGGATATAAGCTTTGTTATCTTCAATGGCCAGGCTCAGAGGAAAGAATTTACCTCTTTCAGATACATAGTTTACCAGTGACTCATTGGACTCTGCATACAGGTGGCCATCCTGAACCAGAGCAACCAGTTCACGAACGATTGTCAGAAATTCATTTTCTGAAATAGTAGAATCTTTTTTCTGATCCAGAAAAGCAATTTTATTGGCAAAAGTCTGATGAAAAGTCAGGCTGTCTGTAAAACAGTACAAACAAGGGTGAGCCTCTTTCATCACAGCCTCCAGTTTACGAAGATCTTCAATACAATCATCTTTTTTGTAACGAACCAAGCTTTTCTGATAAGCAGACGCACTGTAATTCTCAACCCGGTTTGCTTCAGTTTGTGCAAATCCGACCATCATTCCCAAAAAGGTTACAACAAGAAGTAAAGATTGGCGTGTCATAAGTGCAAGTTCAATTGAGTAATATGAGCTTTTGTAAATCTATATACGCTTTTCGGAAAAAAAGTCACCCGGATAATGAATTTTTTGCAAATTCGCGGTTACTTTAAATAAACCATTGAAAATAAGGGAAATAACCTTACAAATTTCACTTACCACACAATCTCTCGAAAAAAAAAGTTTAAAAAAATGTCAAAAACGATGCGAAATATTCACTTGACCCTGCTTTTCTTCCTATGTAATATTTTTTTAGTTTTTGCACAAAACTCAACTTTTGATACAAAGGATGAAATAGAAAAAGAAGTTAGATCGCTGGAAATGAGGCGATTCGAAATGATGGTGCATAAAGACACCAAAGGACTGAGTGAAATTTTAGGTGAAGATTTGGTGTATATTCATGCAAATGGCGTGTTAGAAAAAAAATCTCAATTTTTAGAAACTTTAGACAAAGGGAAGACCTTATACCAGTCTATTCAATCTGAAGAAGTAGGAATACGGGTTATCGGAGATGCCGCAGTTATCAATGGAGTAGCTACTGTACGGGTATGGACAGCAGGTCAGACGCTGGATATGCATCTGCGTTATACAGATGTATATGTGAAAAGAAATGGAAAATGGCAATTGATTTCCTGGCAATCAACACGGATACAACCCTAAACAATGCAGGACTTTAGCATAAAGAAGGCTCATAGATAGAATTAAAGCTAAAAAACAAAACCTCCTGCATTCCCTTTCGGGAATTTTTTCAATCTTTGCGCCTTGAAAATTCTTATCTAACGGTAAAATCCGGAAACAATCAACGGAAAACTATTTTCGTTATGCTGAACCAACGACAAATTATTAAAGACTTACTCCAATCTACTGCATTTGATACGGAGGTACATGTAAAAGGCTGGGTACAAACTACCCGTATGAACCCTTATATTGCTTTCATTGCTTTAAATGATGGTTCTACTATTAATCACCTGCAGATCGTTGCGGATATCTCTATTTTCGGACAAGAGTTTATTGATAAGATCAAAAATACAGGTACCTGTATTGCTGTAACAGGTAAACTGGTAGAGTCCCAAGGTGCTGGTCAGCGAGTAGAGGTACAGGCTACACAGATAGAATTATATGGAGAGTCAGATCCGGTAAGTTATAAACTTCAGGCTAAGCGACACTCTATGGAGTTTATGCGTGAGATTGCACACCTTCGTCCGAGAACCCGTACGTTTGGTGCCATATTACGGATACGCCATACATTGGCTTATGCGGTTCATAAATATTTTAACGATAATGGATTCTTCTATCTGCACACACCTATCATTACAGGTTCAGATGCAGAAGGAGCGGGAGAGATGTTTAGGGTAACAACCCTTGATCCGGTGAACCCACCCCTAACTGAAGATGGACAGGTAGATTACAAACAGGATTTCTTTGGAAAGCCAACGAACCTTACTGTATCTGGTCAATTAGAAGGGGAACTGGGAGCTATGGCCCTTTCTAAGATCTATACTTTTGGACCTACCTTCCGGGCTGAAAACTCTAATACAACACGCCACCTGGCTGAGTTTTGGATGATTGAGCCTGAAGTAGCATTTAACGATCTGGAAGATAACATGAATCTGGCCGAAGATTTCGTTAAGTATGTTATTGGGTATGCGATGGAACATTGTGGTGATGATCTGGCCTTTCTGGAAAACCGCTTGATTGAAGAGGAAAAGAATAAAAAGCAGGAAGAACGAAGTCCTATGCTATTGTTGGAAAAACTTCGTTTTGTACTGGATAACCCGTTTGAACGATTAACCTATACAGAAGCCGTAGATATTCTGGTAAAATCCAAACCTGCTCAAAAAGGGCAGTTCAAGTATCCTGTAAGCTGGGGTATAGATCTGCAATCAGAACACGAACGCTATCTGGTTGAAAAACACTTTAAAAAGCCGGTGATTCTGACCAACTATCCAAAAGATATCAAGGCGTTTTATATGCGTCAGGATGATGATGGAAAGACGGTACGTGCAATGGATGTGTTATTCCCTGGCATTGGAGAAATCATTGGAGGTTCTCAACGGGAAGAACGGTATGAGAAGCTTCATACCAGAATCAAGGAACTACACATTCCGGAAGAAAGTCTTTGGTGGTATATGGAAACCCGTCAGTATGGTACAGCTCCTCATGCTGGTTTTGGTTTAGGTTTTGAACGTTTGGTGTTGTTTGTGACTGGTATGACTAACATTCGTGATGTGATTCCATTCCCAAGAACCCCACAAAATGCAGAGTTCTGATCGTGACTATTCTATTTATACATAAAATAAAAAGCGTCTGACATATATCAGGCGCTTTTTGTTTTATCTTTATCGAACTACCTTCTTCTTTTACAAAATACTTGATTGGGTATAATCTCTTAAAGAATAAACTGTACATAACTTTATGCAGAGTTTGCGGTGAATTCCGGTCACTTTTTCTTCTTGCGGTGAGTTATGCGCAAACAAAAAAATAATCGGAATTCCGGTCAAAAAATAGTTTGCCATGAGTTATGTGTAAACAAAAAAATGATTGGAACTCTGGTTAAAATAAAAAAGTGATTGGATCTATACACAATTTGTTCATGGATCGATGGACCTGCCTTACCTTCTCTAAAAATATTTTGCAAAGAATAATTAGCAAACATAAAATAATCAGAATTCGGGTCAGACTTTAAAATGATTATTATTTGAATTTTTCAAAGTGATTACTATTCTAGTTAAAAACACTTTTTGTCAGAGATCATCTTAACTCATTTACCCTTCATCCTATCACGTAATTAACCCACTGTAATATCTGAATTTCTACTCTAGTACAGGGAACAGGTTTTGTTTTTGTTAGTAGGTCACTTCCAAAGACTATGTAATATGAAACAGATAAAAATCTTTGCAGGGCATCTTATGCTCCTTTTAGCTTTATCTCATTGCAACTCGCAATCCCAACAGAAAGAGAATGAAGCATCTGGTAACACAAGCCGTAAAGAAGAACTGGCAACCCAAACAGTTTCCATGCCTAAACCCTACGAAACCAAGTCGGTAAAAAACTTTAGTAAAGTACTGGGTTGGTCTGGAAATCAAAAACCAACAGCTCCTCAAGGCTTTACTGTGACTAAGTTTGCCACAGATCTGATTAATCCACGATGGGTTTATGCTGCACCGAATGGAGATATATTTGTAGCCGAAGCTAATACAGAATCAGAAGGAGTAAAGAAAATTGCAGATGTAGCCACAGGTAAGGCCAAGTCACAACGACTTGGTGCAAGTGCTAACCGCATTACACTCTTCAGAGATACGAATAAGGATGGCAAACCTGATATGCGACATGTATTTCTAACAGATCTGAATCAGCCATTTGGTATGCTGGTACTGGGTAACTTTTTCTACGTTGCCAATACAGATGGACTCTGGCGATATCCTTATCAGGAAGGACAAACGCAGATGAAAGCTAAGGGAGAAAAAATCGCGAGCCTGCCAGCAGGTGGTTACAATAATCACTGGACCCGTAATGTGATTGCTAACTTTGAAGGGTCTAAGATTTATGTATCTATCGGTTCGGGAAGTAATGTAGCAGAACATGGCATGGACAATGAGAAGCGAAGAGCCAATATTCTGGAAATGAATCCTGATGGCACACAAGAACGCATCTACGCAAGCGGCTTACGAAATCCGGTAGGCATGGACTGGGTTCCTGGCACTAATACCTTATGGACTACAGTAAACGAACGGGATGAACTAGGTGATGAACTGGTGCCAGATTATATGACCAGTGTAAAAGAAGGAGGATTTTATGGGTGGCCTTATGCCTATTTTGGCCCTAACGAAGATCCTCGTCTTAAAGGAGAGAATCCCGAACTGGTACAGAAAACGATTGTACCAGATGTGGCACTAGGTTCTCATACAGCTTCATTGGGATTAACATTCTATGATAAAAAAGCTTTTCCTGCCAAATATCAAAATGGTGCTTTTATTGGCCAGCATGGCTCCTGGAACCGGTCAGAGCTTTCCGGATACAAAGTAGTATTTGTTCCATTCAAAAATGGAAAACCTGCAGGTCAGCCTGAAGATTTTTTGACAGGCTTTGTTGCGGATCAGGATCAAAGCAGAGTATATGGGCGCCCGGTGGGCGTAGAAGTTTTGGCAGATGGATCTTTACTTGTGGCTGATGATGCTGCCAATACGCTTTGGCGGGTAAGTGCTCAATAAAACAAAAGATTTACTTCTTTTCAATATCTTAGCTCTCCTTTGATGTAATTATAGACACATCAAAGGGGAGTTTTTATTTATCAAAAAGTCAGGAGTTTTTCTTAGTAAAGAAATAGTTTACAAACGGGAATACCGTATCTTTGGGCATGAAGTTCAAACACCAACCTGATCAAGCCCGTAAGGCAAGCGATTACACCATGAAAGAAGCCATTGATGAGCTTTTACGTGTATATCGGCTACGTAGTAAGTTTGATGAAACTCATGTGGTTCATGCATGGGGGCGTATTATGGGTGTGGCCATTGCCCGGCGTACTGAAAGGGTATATGTACAGGATCGTAAGTTATTTCTTCAAATCACTTCTCCTTCTCTGGCAAATGAACTTTTACTGGGAAAATCCAGAATTATTGAACTTCTGAATGAAGAAGTAAAAGCCAATGTTATTGATGATGTTGTGTTTCTATAATTGTTTAATCAGTTGCTCCGTTTGTCTTAAAAAACACAGGACAGGATTACAATAAACACAAAAAAAATCCTATATTCGCTTTCGGAGAAACCGATCTTTGTATTAACCAGACAACATTGAATTTTGAGATAAAACTTCCTCTTTTTGAGGGACCTTTCGACCTACTGCTTTTCTTTATTGAAAGGGATGAGTTAGATATACATGATATTCCTATCTCACGAATTACAGATGAGTTTCTAACGTATCTTCATAAACTTGAAGCCATCAATATTGATCTGGCCAGCGAATTTATTCTGGTAGCAGCCACTCTGATGCGTATCAAGGCCAAGATGTTATTACCTCGTCCTGAGCTTGATGAACAAGGCAATGAGATAGATCCTCGGGATGAACTGGTAAAGCACCTGCTTGAATACAAAAAATACAAATCTGTGATTGGTGAATTTTCTAAATGGGAAGAAGACCGACAGAATCAGGAAGTACGAGGAAATATTGTAAAAGAACTGCATAGCATTGCGGAAAAAAGCAATGTTGATGTAGAACTTCAGGACCTGGACCTTTACAAACTACTAAAAGTATATCAAAAAGTACTGACCCGCTACCAGATCAATCAGAACCGCCCTATACATAAAGTAATTCAGTATCCATATACAATTGAAGGTCAAAAAAAATGGATTACGGAACGCCTAAATGCCGACTACCGGCTTTCCTTTACTGATATTATTGCCTTGAATGACAGCAAAATTGCCGTTATCTATAACTTTCTTGCTATCCTGGAAATGATTCAGTATGGGTTAGCCTATATACGGGTAGGTGAAGGTTTCAATAACTTCTGGATCGAACGCAAAGAAGAAAAAGAAGAACAGGAAGCCCTTGTTGAAGGCGAATAATAAAGTAAAGAATCTGTATAGAAATGGGAGCGAATACACTCCCATTTTTCATTTATCAGCTATCTGTATCTTTTCCCTTTATCTGGCAGGCTCTTCGTCTCGTTTCCTTCTCCACATTCCAAACAATTCCCCAAAAACAGTTCCTTCCACAATCCGACGAAATACATTGTAATACAGTGTAAGATATAATAGTCCTGTCATCATCCACATCATAATCATATTAAACCACAAGGTAGGAATCTGAATGCCCAGAAAAGGCTTGCTGGGAGCATAAAAGTGTGTTCGCCAATCCCAAAAGCTACCTGTAACTACAGGCGTATGATAAATAGGATAGATCTTCTGAATCAAACTACCTTTGTATTCTATGATTCTATTCTCTGTTGTTGAATTTGTAGCCAGCTTTCCAATAATCTCATTGTAATAACGGGCACGTTGCTCAATCAGTTGCTGACGGGCTTCCTCTCCTTGAGTTATTCTCCGCATCAAGCTATCCCGTTGGTCATAAGCCTTATTGTATTTCTGTAAATAAAATAAACGTGATCTATCCAGAAAATGCTTGAGTCGTATAGCCAGTTTATGTGTAAATCGTGTAGGTGTAATGCTATCTACTCCTGCAAAACGCATAGTAGGATTCTCAGTCATTTCATGTTTTACTTCATGTCGCAATACTTCCAGATAATCAATATATTGTTCATTATAGAGCCTGTCTTCTGCATCCTCCAGACTCATACAATATTCCAATTTTGATGATAAGGTCGGCAGATAATATGTCTTTTTGTAATCTGCTACAGCAATATCTTTATCATACGGGTAGAAGCGCTTTTCATATCGGTTATGCATAAACTGCTCAACTACCAATGCTTCAAATCCCCAGCGTGAAGCCATAAAATCACCCATCACGGGTACCTCTCCCTGTTTATAGATAGCAGGATTGATCTCATCAAACTTTATTACGATCCCTCCAAGTACTAGTTGTGGAATAAGCAGTATAGGAATCAGAATGTAGATAGTAATAACTGAATTAAATGTGGCAGAAACATTAAGGCCCAGCATATTCGCAAAACATGCCCCACTAAAGAGTACAAAGAAGTAGGTGAGATCCATACCATCAATACCTACAACCCGATTGGCAACTAATATATAACTTACCGTTTGTATAACTGAGAAACCAAATAATACAAACACCTTTGAAGACAGATAACTATTACGACTTAAATGTAGAAAAGCTTCTCGTTTTCTCGTTTTAGCATCTTTAATAATTTCCTCTGCACTTATGGTTAAACCCATAAACAGAGAAATGATAATACTCATAAAGATAAAAGCTGGAATATTGACATTCTCAGCAAATATGTATGTCCCTTTATTTGTTAGTTCATCTACCGGATGATAACGTACTATATATGATAATATCAACGCAAGCAAAGGTGCTTGTATAAGATTGATTGTAATATACTGTCTGTTACTAAGCTTGGCCAGAATATCACGTATAGTATAGATACTCCACTGTCTAAGTCGGTTCGGGATATTTAAGGTATGTGGCGGTTGCTCACGTGTGGGAGTTAAAACAGGTAGCTTGACTTTCTCTTTAAAATAATAATACCATCTTTGTGGGGAGATTTTACGGTCTGTGGTTGGATTGCCATACTCATCTACAACTTTAGCTTCTAGTATGTTAAAGATTTGTTCTGAGTTAATTTCCAGTCTATCTACCTGATGTACCAGATTTTTGAAATAGAGAACACCTTCTGTTGGGTTCCCATAATAAACCTGATAACCACCTGTATCCATCACAATTAGTTTGTCAAACATCTTGAAGATTTCAGGAGAGGGCTGATGGATAACCACAAAGATCAATTTGCCCAGCATGGTTAACTCCCGCAATAAATCCATGATGTTTTCAGAATCCCGTGAAGATAATCCTGACGTTGGCTCATCCACAAACATCACAGAGGGTTGCCTTACCAGCTCCAAACCTATATTCAGACGCTTTCGTTGACCACCACTAATCGTTTTATCAAGAGAAGAGCCTACACGTAAGTCCTTTACCTCATATAACCCAAGGCTTCGTAATGTTTGTACAACCAAACGATTTACATCAAACTCCGACAGATGTGCAAAACAGAGTTGGGTAGTGAAATACAGGTTCTGATAGACAGTTAGCTCTTCAATCAGGAAGTTTTGCTGTGGTACATAGCCAATTACACCCTGTACACAATTTGCCTGCCTGTGAATATCCAATCCGTTGATTAGTACGCGGCCTCTTTGCGGATGCAAATTTCCATTAAGGACGTTTAACAAAGTTGATTTCCCAGAACCACTTGCTCCCATGATCGCTACCAGTGTACCTGATTCTTCTGCGATATTCACAGGATGTAATCCCTGTTTTCCATTAGGAAAGAAAAACTCCATCTCCTTTACCTCAAAAACAATACGCTGAATACGTTCAGAACGTAAAAAATGACCTATAATGTCACTGTAATAGATTGTTTCCGAAGATGCCCTAATTACGCTGCCACTAGTTAGAGGTGTGACATAATGTGATTTAAGTTGTTGGCCATTCAGAAATACCTCAGTAGCAGGGTGTGCCGCTCCTAACAGATACATATCTCCTTCTGTAAGACGGAGTACACCTAGTGTGCTCTTTATTCCGGGTTTTTGTAAATAGGCAGATATCAGATCTTTGGGAGGATCTTGTGAGTCTATCAGTAGTACATTTTCGGATTGAACACTATAAATGTCCCTTGTCTCCACAAACTCACGAATAGTTGTGTATATACTTTTTTCAACATGCAAAGCTTCACACACTAACCGCATAAAATGATCTTCTGAAGAAGAAAATGTATTGTCAGCTAAACCTATTTCAATCAGACGTAAAACGATGATGATCTTTTGCTTGAGTTCTAGCTCGCTATTGATCTGGGAGCAAATGCGGTAGATCTCCTCATCTGCCGATGAGGAGGTTTTCAGATAGTTCTCGAATGCACGGATATAGGTAGGGACTGACTCATCGTCAACATTTTCGTATAAAAACTTTCGAATTGTTTCCCGTTCTTCTTCTGAAATACCATCAATTCTCGCACTGATGGCAAGTAGTTGTAAAATGGCTTTTAATACTTGTTCTCTCACAGAATATTGAAATGTATGCGTTGTTTGAGGCTAACAATATGTCAGCATTAGACTTAACTCCTTTCAAAATTATAAACCTCTCTCATGATTATAAAAACGAGAGGAAGTAAATTTTTTGAAAAAATTACGGGAAAAAAATGGGGAATAAAAACCAAAAAATATTTTATCTGATTCTTATATGCTATTCAGATGTTTGGCAAAAAGCAACAAACACGCGTTTTTATTTGAATTTCCCTATTTTATCCCTCTATAAGCTAGCTACAGAAGATTGTATTTTCTCTATTATTGATATAAAATAAACTTAAATCCTGAAGACGTAGTTATAATAAAATCTTCGTCAATTTTTCTCACTATTCTTATCCTGCCATGAAAGACACAACCACAATCAATGCCGCAACTGCCGGAACATTTATACTTGCAGGAGATTTACCTGTCAATCGAATGGGGTATGGAGCCATGCGCATTACCGGACAAGGCATTTGGGGACCGCCTGAAGACCGGGCAGAAGCTATACGTGTACTTAAAAAAGCCGTTGAAGTAGGAGTAAATTTTATTGATACAGCAGATAGCTATGGCCCTGATGTTTCAGAAGAAATTATAACAGAAGCTCTTTATCCTTATCCCAAAGATCTGGTCATTGCCACTAAAGGAGGCTTTACCCGTACAGGACCTAACCAATGGTCAGTGAACGGGCAACCCAAACATTTGAAAGCAGCTCTGGAAGGAAGTTTGAAACGCCTGAGGCTTGATACAATAGATTTGTATCAACTCCATCGATTTGACCCTCAAGTACCTGTGGAAGAATCTCTTGGAGTATTAAAAGATGCTCAGGATAAAGGCCTGATTCGCCATATTGGTTTATCAGAGGTTTCTATTCAGCAGATTGAACAGGCTAGTAAACTTGTAAAAGTTGTATCTGTTCAGAATATGTATAACTATGGAAATCAACGCTGGAATGACGTATTAACCTGGTGTGAACAAAATCAGGTTGCATTTATTCCATGGTATCCTTTACAAGCAGGTGATCTAAGTGCCGAAAAAGCATTAAAGAAAGTGGCAGAGAAACACAATGCTTCTGAGTATCAGATTGCATTAGCATGGCTATTAAAAGCCTCTCCTGTTACACTTCTGATTCCTGGAACATCCTCTGTCGACCATCTGGAAGACAATGTATCGGCTGTCAATATTTCATTGGATGAAGAAGATATGAGATTGTTGCCCAGAAAATAAGTTTATACTAAAAGGGTGTTGTAAGAATATGCAACGCCCTTTTAGTAAGAATAATGTTTATATACTACTTACATTCTCCTGTTCTTTCAGCATCAATGCTATTCGTATTTTTTCATAGCTATGCTTCTGATCTAGATACTCAAACAGTGGTTGTAGTCTGTCTCCTTTTTGCATTCCCAGTTTTTTGGCTCCAGCCAGTATATTGTTTTTATCTTCCACTGATATAAAACGACTCCAATCAATGACAATACCCTGCTGACTTAGTTTTAGGAAATGTGTAAATATCGTTCCTGGAGACATATTCCGCTTTGTAGCAATATCTTCAATGTTATTTCCCTGTTCATACAATTGCTGTGTCAGTTGATAGGTATCCACATCTGCTAATCGGGCAGCACCTTTGTTTTGAGCCAGAAAATCCAGAATAGCATTCAAAAATGTCTCACCATATCGGTTAAATTTCTCCTGACCCACACCCGTAATATTCAGCATTTCTGTCTTAGTTACAGGTTTCTTTTGTGCCATATCCGAAAGTGAAGCATCACTGAAAACAATGTATGCAGGTACTCCTTCATTATCAGCTAGTTTTTTGCGGATGGTACGAAGATGTTCAAATAGCTCATCCCGAATAATTTCGCGTTTGGTTTTCACAGGCTCTGTTGTTTCTACAACAGCTGCTTTACGTTCTGAGAAAGGCACAAAAGCGGATAACTGTACCGGACGATTTTCTTTTAATACCTGCCAACTGGCTGTATTTAACTTAAATACATGTCCTTCATCATAGGCAATATCCATAATGCCCAGATTCAGCATCTGGTAGATATAATCAACCCATTCTTCATAGCGAACATCCTTACCAGTACCAAATGTTTTCAACTGCTGATATCCTTTTGCTGTTATCTCATGCCGATAGGAACCTCTTAGTATATCAATCAGAAGACCCAGTGCTACTTTTTCGTTGGTACGAGCAATCGCAGAGAGTGCTTTTTGCGCAAGTACTGTTCCATCAAATTTGGTACGAGGGTTTTTACATACATCACAATTGCCACAATCAGTATCTATACTTTCATTGAAATAGCTAAGTAGTACCCGTCTACGGCATATATCAGATGTTGCATACTGCTTCATTCGATCCAGTTTGGCATTAAGTAGTTCTTTACGTTCAGGAGATGCTTTCTCATTAAAATCCATTTGCATCATCACATCTGCGTAACTATAAAATAAAAGGGTATCACTAGGTAAACCATCACGCCCAGCACGTCCGATCTCCTGGTAGTAACTTTCAACATTTTTAGGAATGTTATAATGAATTACCCAACGCACATTTGATTTGTCGATACCCATCCCAAAAGCAATAGTTGCTACAATAATCTGTACGTCATCCTTCAAAAATTCATCTTGTACTGTGGATCTTTCATCATTATCCATACCCGCATGATAGTACTTTGTTTTATAGCCAAGTTCGTTTAGCTTAGCTGCTACTGATTCTGTAGACTTACGACTCAGACAATACACAATACCTGGTTGATTCGGATGTTTTAAAAGAAATTCATGAATCGCCTTCATCCGGTTACGGCCTTGCAAAACCGTCAGACTCAAATTAGGTCTGTCAAATGAGGCTATAAATACCTTTGCTTCTGCAATATCCAGTTGTTGAAGAATGTCCTTTCGGGTTACTTTATCTGCAGTAGCCGTAAGAGCCACCACAGGTACCTCTGGAAAGGATTCTTTCAGAATACTAAGTTGGGTATATTCCGGACGAAAATCATGTCCCCAAAAAGAGACACAGTGAGACTCATCTACTGCAAACAGATTGACAGGAAGGGTATGTAAAAAGGCAAGAAAGCCATTAGCAAAGATTTTCTCAGGGGAGACGTATATAATTTTAATTTTCCCACTCTCACAATCTTTAAGAATCGCATTTTGCTCAGACGTATTGAGTGTACTATTGATATAGGCTGCCTCAATCCCATTGGCTTTTAATGCCTGTACCTGATCTTTCATTAAAGCAATCAGTGGTGAGATAACCACTGTTATTCCAGGCAAAACCATTGCAGGTACCTGATAACAGATTGATTTTCCACCACCTGTAGGCATGAGAACCAAACAATCTTTTTTGCCAAGTATTGTATCTATAATCTCTGCCTGTAACGGGCGAAATGCATCATACCCAAAATATTGTTTGAGAACAGCTTCTTTAGTCATGGTTTGAATACAAATAAAAAGTAGCACCAGATCATTATCTGTGCTGCGAGGATAAAGACAAATAAATATTTATTCTTTCAGAGACAAAGATGTAAACGCTTCTGATTCGATTAACCAGAGTACTTCTTTGTTTTTAACGCTGCTGTGGGCTAGAATCTTTTAATCCTAACTTAGTAAGATGACCTTATCTATTTGCAAAGATACTATTTTACTTCACTCTCTTCGAGTAAATACTCTCCCTGAGAGGCAATTTCGCCTAAAGATAGACCCGCAGCTTCGAAAACAACTTTCTTAATAAGTTCTACATGTGTTTGAGTGATAAAGTGGCCAGCAAGTGGCAGGAACATGAAGCGGGCCTTTTTACATTTGATGTGTTTTTTGGCAAATGTCAGGTTGAGAGGATCTGCAATCCAGTCTTTTCCGCCCTGCAATACAGTAAGAGGAGTATTCAATTGTTGCCATTTAGGCTCTAGTTCGCGTAGCTCACTAGCATGAGCAAATTTTTCTGCAGTAGCTACAACAAATGAATGTGGTAAAAACCATTGTACTACCCGATAGCGGGCTGCTCGTGCAAACCAGAATATTTTTTCTTTTTCAGGGTCAATAGGAGGAGCCACCATACATAGGTATTTTACCTTTTCTGGCGCCAAAAGCGTCAGCTGTGCAGCAATAGCAGCTCCATACGATCTGCCTACTACAATAGCAGGCTGGCTTTTTGTGGCTTCATTTAATAAAGGTAATATTCCCTGTGCCTGCTTTTCGATAGATGTTACAGCAAACTGGTTTTTACGTTTAGATTTGCCATACCCCAGACGGTCTACTGCAATAATGTGAAAATGTTTTTGCAACACTGTATCATCCAACATATTCATATAGCCATACCAGCCACCAGGGGCACCATGAATTAGTAATAAAGTAGGTAAAGTATCAGAGCCAACACTCGCATAGTGTAAGGTTACTGAGTCATTTTGAATCGAATGGAAAGTAGGTTTGACAGGAAGATGTTTGTAGTGCTTGGCAAACTTCTTATCCGTCATAATCTGACCCCGAAAACATCCTGTTGCTGTAGCTAAAAATAGAAACAAAACAACATACTTCACAAGATAAGTCTGAATGAAAACGATTCGATTCATAATTTACTACAACATTTATAATTGGCTTATCCTAACTAAATAATCCTGCCAGATCCATCTAACAGGATGTTTTTATGGCTTTTATACTGAGGCAGTATTTCTATTTTATAGGAAGACGAGTGGCGGGTTGCAATAATTAACACTACTTTAACACATAGACTACTTCTTTTCCAATGTCTTACCAAGATACAAAACATTATCCTGAGCCTAACGTGTAATTGTTTTGAAAAACTTACACTTCTATTATTTTCTATATGGCTATTTTTCTACGATAATCTCTTCAGCTTCGTTACCATCAATCTACATTTTTTATTTCCGTAGAGCGGTTATCTCAAGTTAATCTTTTAGTAAAGTCTGCAAGTAAAAAAATATTTTCACAAATCTCTACTAATTCTATAGGAATATTGATAATAATATTTACTTTTGTTACCTCATTCAGATACATACTATTTAAAAGCAAGTCTTATGTTTAATTTTTTCTCTGTTTTTGAGTATTTGGATTGTCTATATGTTGATTAAAATCCAAATCTTCTACATACTTAGCCTATATACACTCAGAGTACAATGATTTGAATTTCAATAAGTTATTATTAACTTGTTAAGTTGCAAGACCGCTGCATTTCAAACAGTCTACTGGATGCCTGAACGATTCTGTTCCCACCAGACAAATCTTTATCATTCCATGAAAAAAAAATTATTCCTATTCTATGTGCTTTTCAACCTGGTAATACTATCTCTGTCTGCGCAGGATAATCTATTACTTATAAGTGGAAAAGTTATTGACAATCAAACTCAGGAGCCACTTGTTGGAGTTACTGTGCAGATTAAAGGTACCATAAGTGGAGTTATTACTGATGCAAAAGGTGCCTTTGCATTAAAAACAAAACTAAAATTTCCTCTTACACTTGTTTTTTCTTCTGTTGGCTATGCACCTCAGGAGTATGTAGTAAAAACCTTGGAAGATAAGATCAATGTGCAACTGGAAACCCAGACTATGTTAGGTCAGGAGGTAGTTGTAACAGCTTCCCGTGTTGAAGAAACGGTAATGAAATCGCCAGTCGCAATCGAAAAACTCGATCTTAGAGCAATAAAAGAAACTCCTGCCCCCAGCTTTTTCGATGCTATCGAATCTGTAAAAGGTGTCCAGATGACTACTCTTAGTCTAGGATTTAAGGTTCCCAATACCCGTGGTTTTGGCAATACAACAAATCCGCGCTTCTTACAGTTGGTAGATGGTGCTGATACACAGGCACCAGGTTTAGGTGTATCTATTGCCAATACAGTAGGCCCAACCGAACTGGATGTTGAGAGTATTGAGGTGACTCCTGGAGCATCCTCTGCATTATATGGAATGAATGCCTTGAATGGTATCTCCAATGTGATTACCAAATCACCTTTTTATTATCAGGGACTTAGTGTCTACCAAAAAGTTGGAATTAATCACATCAATGACCCAGACTATTCCGTTCGTCCGTTTACAGAAACAGCTATCCGGTATGCCACAGCATTAAATGATAAACTTGCGTTTAAAGTAAATGTTGGATACTTAAAAGGAACTGATTGGGTAGCGAATAATCCCTATGACTTAAATGCAACAGCGAATAGCTCAACAGGGCTACTAGGAGCAGATAATCCAGGTAAAGATCCATTAAACTCATATGGAAATGAAAGCTCAAACCGAAAAACTCTTACTCTGGCAGATGGCAAACGGTATGAAGTGCGCCGGACAGGTTATTATGAAAAAGATCTGGTAAATGATGACTACAATGTAAGTAACCTGAAAGCGGATGCAGCTATTCATTATAAAATCACCGAGAAACTAGAAGCTAGTTATGCTTATCGTATAGGTGTTTCGGATGCCATCTATCAACGTGGTAACCGGATTCGTTTAGATGATTACCGAATTCAACAACACAAGGTATATCTACGAGGTACTAATTATTTCTTCCGTGCTTATCTGACTCAGGAATACACTGATAAGTCTTATAACATACGTCCAATGGGTGAGAACATAGACCGGGCATTTAAAACAGATGCAAAATGGTTTAGTGAGTACCAGAGCAAATACAATGAATTGTACAATGGTGGTGTGTCTGTAACAAATGCCCACCAGCAGGCACGAGCATTTGCAGATGCAGGGCGTTATGAACCAGGTACCAAAGCCTACAACGATAAGATGCATGAACTAACTTACATCAATAATTGGGATATTGGAGCACAACTTCTGATGAATCATAAATTTTATCATCTGGAAGGACAATACGACTTCGCGGGCAAGATTACCTGGATTGATCTGCTGATAGGAGCTGATTTCCGTGATTTCCTGATTACTCCAGAAGGAAACAGTTTTATCAATCCGGACAAAAATGATCCTTTGGGTATACTTCACTATAATAAAGTGGGTGGTTTTGTACAGGCAACAAAGTATTTGTTAAATAAAAATCTAAAACTGGTAGCTTCTGCACGTCTGGATAAGGCACAATATTTCAATGCAAAACTAAACCCACGGATTGCTGCTGTCTATACACTGAAAGAAAAACATAATTTCCGTGTTTCTTTCCAGAATGGTTACCGTTTTCCTACTCTGTTTGAAGGATTCTCAACAGTTAACAATGGTGGTGTAATTCGTTATGGTGGTTTATCTTTGCTTACTAATGGATTGTTTGAAAACTCTTACCTGCGTAGTTCCGTAGATGCATTCCAGAAAGCAATTACGAATGATGTAAATCAGAATGGCAAAACTCAGGATCAGGCAATACTAGACAACAAAGATCTGCTGGTTCGTAATACATATACTTACCTGAAACCAGAACAGATTGAAGCCTTTGATATTGGCTATAAAGCATCTCTGTTCAATGATAAAGTATTTCTGGATGTAGATGGTTATTATAATATCTATAATAACTTCATTGATCAGGTTGAGATTGTTGTTCCTAAGACAACTAAAATTGATGATCAGGCAGAGGGAGTGAGTCCTGCAATTTATGAAGCAGCCGATAATACGAAACAAACACGTTACCGGATGTGGACAAACGCCAAGAATACGTATTATAATTATGGAGCATCTTTGGGTATTACTTACAATTTCTTTCGTAAGTTTACTTTTACCGGAAACTATAGTTATGCCAAATTAGCAAAAGTAGATCGTAAAGATTCCGGACTAGAAACTTCATTCAATACCCCTCAGGATATTGTAAACCTAAGCATCGGTAATCGTGAGATAGCAAAAAACCTTGGGTTTAACATTGCATGGCGCTGGCAATCCAGTTTTGCCTGGCAGGCACCTCTGGGTAATGGAACAGTACCTTCGTATTATACATTTGACGGACAGATTACCTATCGATTACCTGCTATCAAGTCGCAGATCAAGATTGGCGGCTCTAATTTGTTGAACAAACGCTACTTCCAGTATTTTGGCGGACCAACCATTGGTGCATTCTATTATACAACCATTACAGTAGACGGGCTCTTACAGAAATAGGCGCAGCTTCATCTTGATTTAATTCATAGTCTAAATCCTCCAATCTAACTCTTGATTGGAGGATTTTTTTATTGAAAGATTCTATCTTTGTATACTCCTCTTCATCTATTCAAGATAATGAAACACAGATACTTCCTTCTCTTTATTCTACTGCTAACTGCTGCTTTTTCTACAAAAGCACAAACTACCAAACAAACTACAACAGTTCGCCAAGTATGGATGGCGTATATGAATCAAACCCGACTTTCCGAAAAGTGGGGTATATGGACAGATTTTCATTTACGCACAAAAGACGACTTTGTAAAAGACCTATCTCTATCTATTATTCGTTTGGGTGGGACATATTACTTTGCCACTAATACTAAACTCACAGCGGGTTATGCATATGTAAACTTTTTTCCTGCTGAGGGGCATGCCAATATTTCGCAGCCAGAACACCGTATCTGGCAACAATTGCAGTGGCATACCAATTACACTCGTATCCGCACTATGCAGTGGATTCGCTTGGAAGAACGGTTCCGTCACAAAATTAAGAATGACAATGAACTAGCAGACGGATATAATTTTAATTACCGAATCCGTTACAACCTTCAATTCTTCGTTCCTCTCAGTAAAAATAAGTTTGCACCTAGAACCTTTTCCTGGGTTGTAAATGATGAGATACTCCTCAACTTTGGTAAAGAGATTATCAATAATTATTTCGACCAGAATCGATTTTTTACAGGCTTAGCTTATCATGTAAATGATCATGATAACTTCCAGTTTGGCTATAGCAATGTATTCCAGCAATTGGCTGCAGGAAATCGTTATAGAAATATACATGTTATTCGTTTATTTTACTTCCACAATATGGATCTGAGAAAAAAAGAAAAGGGGTAATAATCATTTATTCCATAGGCTGTTACAAGTTGTAAAAATCCATTGTATAGCAAAATTACTTTCCACTAGGCATTTGCAACTGGTGCAGGAAAACTTTTTCCCTAATTAAAATTGTTATAGAAGATACAAGAGTTGCAACTGGCAAGATACTGAATATGTGTTTCTTTCGAGTAAATGGCACTTGTTTCGGCATTTTTAACTAATTTCGTGCTCTTTTATTTATTCTATCACTCAGTCATTCAAAACTGTGAAGTACAAGGAATATAAAAATGCGGATTATCCGCAGATTGCCAAGGACGTACTTGCGTTCTGGAAACAGAATCGTCTGTTTGAACAATCGGTTAGCTTTCGCGAAGGCAAACCCAGTTTTACGTTTTATGAAGGACCGCCGTCAGCCAACGGAACACCTGGTATTCACCACGTTATGGCACGGACTATTAAGGATATTTTTTGTCGCTATAAAACGTTAAAAGGCTTTCAGGTAAAACGTAAAGGTGGATGGGATACACATGGATTGCCGATTGAACTGCAGGTAGAAAAAGAACTGAATATTAAGAAAGAAGATATTGGTGTAAAAATAAGCATAGAGGAATATAACAAAAAATGCAGGGAAACCGTGATGCGCTTTACTGATCAGTGGAATAACCTTACTGAACAGATGGGCTATTGGGTAGATCTTGAGCATCCCTATGTTACCTATCAAAATGACTACATTGAATCTTTATGGTGGCTATTAAAGCAACTGCATGAGAAAGGACTGCTTTACAAGGGCTATACTATTCAGCCATATTCACCAGCAGCGGGTACGGGATTAAGTTCACACGAGTTAAACATGCCAGGAACGTATCGGGATGTAAAAGATACGACCATCGTTGCGATGTTTAAGGTGTTAGAGAATGCAAAGTCTGAATTCTTATTCAAGTTAAAAGAACCTCAGACTGATGTATTTGTATTAGCCTGGACAACTACTCCATGGACACTTCCTGCCAACTCAGCATTGACAGTAGGAAAATCTATTGACTATGTATTGGTAAAAACCTTCAATCCCTATACGTATGCTCCTGTGCAGGTAGTATTAGCCAAAGCACTGGTAGGAAAATACTTTACTGAAAAAGGAAAAGATGGTGACTTTGAAGCTTATCAGAATGGCGATCATAAGATATTGCCATGGACAGTTCTGAAAGAATTCAAAGGTGGTGATCTGGAAGGCGTGGAATATGAACAATTATTGCCATTTGTAAAGCCTGATGCTCCAGCATTTCGGGTGATAGTAGGTGACTTTGTTACTACTGAAGATGGTACAGGAGTGGTACATACTTCGCCTACATTTGGTGCAGATGACTTCCGGGTTGCTCAGCAAAATGGCATCCCTGCTATCATGGTGAAAGATGATACAGACAAAGAAATGCCTGTTGTAAACCGTAAAGGACAATTCGTAAAAGAAATAGGTAGCCAGTTAGCCAAGAAAGTACAGGAATATAGCATAAAGACACATCGTCCATTGGGAGAAGATGATTTTTATGTGAAAAACTATACAGCTGAGGATGAGAAAGCGGGTGATTACAAGACTACTGACGAAATCATCTCTATCATCTTAAAGCTGGAAGGCAAGGCGTTTAAAGTTGAGAAATACGAACACACCTATCCACATTGCTGGCGTACAGACAAGCCGGTACTCTACTATCCACTGGATAGCTGGTTTATCCGTACTACAGTAATGAAAGACCGATTGGTATCACTAAATAAAACCATCAACTGGAAGCCTGAAAGTACAGGAACCGGTCGCTTTGGCAACTGGCTGGAAAATCTGGTAGACTGGAACTTGAGTCGTAGCCGTTTCTGGGGTACACCTCTGCCTATCTGGCGTAGTGAAGATGATGAGGAGGTATGTATAGGATCAGTGGAAGAACTGAAACAAAGTGTAACTCATGCACTGAAGGATACAGTATTGTCAGCAGAGCAACGTGAAAAGAATGAGAAGTTCCTGACGCAGCTAGCCAAGGGAGAACACGATCTACACCGTCCATATGTTGATGAAGTATATCTTGTATCTCCAAGTGGTAAGGTAATGTTCAGAGAGCCTGATCTGATCGATGTATGGTTTGATTCAGGTGCAATGCCTTATGCACAATGGCATTATCCATTTGAGAACCAGGATATCTTTAAAAATAGTTATCCGGCAGACTTTATCTCAGAAGGAGTAGATCAAACTCGTGGATGGTTCTTTACACTGCATGCGATTGCAGGTATGCTGTTTGACAGCATAGCTTTCAAGAATGTTGTATCAACAGGTCTGGTTCTCGACAAGAATGGAGAAAAAATGTCGAAGCGTAAGGGTAATGTAGTAGATCCATTCTATGCCTTAGGTAAATATGGCTCTGATGCAGTACGTTGGTATATGATTTCTAATGCTAACCCATGGGATGATCTCAAATTTAGCTGGGAGAAAGTGTATGAAGATGGAAAAGGCGTACGTTATGTCCACGACATAAAGAAGGAAGCTGCGTTCTATAACGAGATGCAGTTGGTTGACCAATATTCTGATGGCATAGTTGAAGTACAACGTAAGTTCTTTGGCACATTGTTTAATACCTACCAGTTTTATGCAATGTATGCCAACCTTGACAACTACAAACTTTCTGAGTTTGATCGGGTTCCATATGAAAGATTATCAGAATTGGATCGTTGGGTTATATCAAAGCTTCAGTCACTAATACTGGAAGTAGACGAGGCGTATGACAATTACGAACCAACCAAAGCAACTCGTGCGATACAATATTTTGTAACAGAACAGTTGTCAAACTGGTATGTACGTTTGTCACGTCGTCGTTTCTGGAAAGGAGAACTTTCGGAAGATAAGAGAGCCGCTTACGAAACCTTACAAGAATGTCTGGTTGTCATTGCTCAACTTATAAGTCCTGTAGCGCCATTCTTTGCGGATTGGTTGTATCAAAATATGACCGACAATGTACGGGAAGAGGCGAAAGCAAAAAATACGCCACTGGCACCAGAATCTGTACACTTGACTGATTTTGTAAAGGCAGATACTCAACGTATCGACAAAAAGCTGGAAGAATCTATGGATCTGGCGCAACGTTATTCGTCACTGGTACACTCACTGCGTAAGAAACACACATTGCGGGTACGTCAGCCATTATCACGTATATTATTGCCTATCCTGAATGAAGATCAGAAAGATCGTGTTCGGTCAGTAGCAGATCTGATTCTTTCAGAAACAAATATCAAAACGGTTGAATATGTTGATGATGCTTCCGGGTTATTGATAAAGAAAATCAAACCTAACTTTAAAAAGCTAGGTAAAGAATATGGTCCGAAACTGAAAGAGGTTGCAGCATTGATTCAGGCAATGAATCAGGATACTATCCGTGAACTGGAAAAGACAGGTCGGTTTGTAACCAGTCTGAATGGAGAATCACTTACGATCACACCAGAAGATGTTGAAATCTCTGCGGAAGATATTCCTGGATGGATCGTGGCTAGTGAAAGTGGTTTAACTGTTGCCTTGGATATCACATTGAATGATGATCTTCGCCGCGAAGGGATTGCACGTGATGTTGTAAACCGTATTCAGAATCTGCGTAAGGACTCAGGTCTGGAAGTTCAGGACAAGATCCGGTTGACATTCCAAAATCTGGACACTTTTGTAGACTCAGCACTGGAAAGCAATCGTGAGTACATTTGCTCTGAAACACAGGCACTTGAACTCGCAATTTCATCACAGGTTACAGGTGCAGTACCATTAGATCTGGATGAGTTTACACTTAATGTCAAACTGGAAGTTATAAACTAGTCTGGCCTATACTTATACTAAACAAAAGAGCCTCTGTTTCCAGAGGCTCTTTTGTTTATTCATCAATTCTAAAATCAGAGTGGTATAAAATTCTTATGTTAAATTTTCCATCCTCAAGATTTTTAGATTTACCTGCTTTATTATACAATTTACACGAAAACTCTCCAGTAATTACTTGCCTCATTGTTGGATAAGTTGTTGGATCGGTATTCTTAACAACAGAAGTGATTTTAAATATACTACCTGTTTGATCGGCAGAGCCATAATCAGAACGCCATTCTTCTCCATCGTTGTCTATATAGCTGATTACAATTCCATTCTTATAACTTTCCTCGTCTATCGTATCACCATCCTGACTATCTCTACCATAGATGTAAGTTTGTGGTTTAAATAAACTATACATAGTTGCTTTCCATACGTCGCTATTTTCTTCTGTCCTTTGCATTACTTTAGTTACTAATCTAATTTCTATTTCATTAGTTTCTGTGATGTTATAAATACCGCCAAATTGCGTCATATATTCTTCTCCCTCTCCATTGCCAGAGGAATTATATCCAGTCCCCATTCCCATACCATTTGCACCAGTATTATCTGTTTCCAGAATAGTACTCTTATTATCAATAGTGGCTTGTATATAAAATTCCTTAGAGGGTTTAGGTTGAGAAGGTTCATCTTTTGATTTGTCACAACTTGAAATTAGTGTTAAGACTACTAGTAATAATGCTGTTTTTAATAAAATTAAGTTTTTCATATGTTAACGACAATTTAAGTAATAAATTTTTGAAGATATGTTTTCGAAAACTATAATAAAGGCAGAAATACACCAAAAGAGTGAGATTATATATGTGTAATAAAGATTACTTTTTAGTAAATATTTCTTTATAACAGCCAGTTCTTGATATTAGATAAAATGAAATTTTTCGTCCATTTTTTTCGTTATTAAAAGGAATGGATAGTGGTAAAAAATTTCGCTAAAAGCAAAAAAAATGGTAACTTTACCGTAGTATTTTTCCGTTTAAGGAGTAGTTTACTTCTTTCATTTAAATCCTTACTTTTTTCGTATTAACATTCTCATTATCAAGAATTTTTAATTTATTCCATAGAACAAGAACTATATGAGCGAAATTGTAGAAGAGCAACCCACAACCGTTAACTATGGTGCTGACAGTATTCAGGTTTTAGAAGGTCTAGAAGCAGTACGCAAACGCCCGGGTATGTATATCGGGGACACTAACGTAAGAGGTCTGCACCACCTGGTATGGGAAGTTGTTGATAACTCAATTGACGAAGCTTTAGCTGGACATTGTGACAGAATTGAAGTAAGCATCCTCCCTAATAATGGAATTGTAGTCGTTGACAATGGTCGCGGGATCCCTACAGATATTCACCCAAAAGAGAAAAGATCAGCATTGGAAGTTGTAATGACTGTCCTACACGCCGGAGGTAAATTTGACAAAGATAGTTACAAGGTTTCGGGTGGATTGCATGGTGTAGGGGTATCCTGCGTGAATGCATTATCATCACATCTGAAAGTAACTGTTCAACGTGAAGGAAAAATGTTTGAACAGGAATATTCTATGGGTAAGCCTCTGTATCCTGTTAAAGAAATAGGAAAATCAGATAAACATGGAACAACAGTAGAGTTTCATCCTGATGCAACTATATTCACCACAACAGAATATAAATATGAGACCATTGCTACCCGTTTGAGAGAACTTTCTTATCTCAATCGTGGCATTACAATTACGCTTACAGATTTTCGTGAGAAAGATGATAATGGCAACCCTATTACAGAGGAATTCTATTCAGAGGGTGGATTAATTGAATTTGTTGAATATCTGGATTCTACCCGTGAAAAACTTATTCCGCAAGTTATTTACATGGAAGGGGATAGAGCTATTCCGGTTCAGGTTGCTATGCACTATAATACTTCTTACTCAGAGAATGTGTTTTCGTATGTCAACAACATCAACACGATTGAAGGCGGTACTCACGTAGCTGGTTTCCGGGCAGCATTGACCCGTACTTTAAAAGCATACGCAGATAAAGAAGGGATGCTTGATAAAGTGAAAATTGACATTGCAGGAGATGATTTCAGAGAAGGTCTGACAGCAGTGGTGTCTGTAAAGGTTGCAGAACCACAGTTTGAAGGACAGACCAAAACAAAGCTTGGTAATTCAGATGTTTCGGGTGCAGTAAATACTACGGTTGCTGATATTCTTCAAACATGGCTGGAAGAACATCCTAAAGAAGCTCGTCAGATTGTCAATAAAGTAATTCTGGCGGCTCAGGCTCGTCACGCTGCCCGCAAAGCGCGTGAGATGGTTCAACGTAAAAATGTATTATCAGGAACAGGTCTACCTGGAAAACTGGCAGACTGCTCGGAAACAGATGCATCTCTTTGTGAAGTATATCTGGTAGAAGGTGACTCTGCAGGTGGAACAGCGAAACAAGGCCGTAACCGGGCATTCCAGGCTATCCTTCCACTGCGTGGTAAAATCCTTAACGTAGAGAAAGCGCAGGAATATAAGATTTATGAGAATGAAGAGATCAAAAATATGATCACAGCGTTAGGGGTGCAGTTTGGTAAGGATGGTGATGAAAAAGCATTAAATATGGATAAGCTTCGTTATCATAAAATCATCATCATGACAGATGCAGACGTTGATGGAAGCCACATTCGTACATTGATTCTTACATTCTTCTTCCGATACATGAAGCAACTGATTGAGAATGGCTATCTGTATATCGCTCTTCCTCCTCTGTATCAGGTAAAGAAAGGAAAAGAGTTCCGCTATTGCTGGAGTGAAGATCAACGCGATGTAGCAATTAAAGAATTAGCGAAAGAAGGTCGTGAAGATTCTGTACATGTTCAACGTTACAAAGGGTTAGGAGAGATGAACGCAGAACAGTTATGGGAAACTACCATGGACCCAGAGCGCCGTAGTTTAAAACAAGTAACTATCGAATCTGCAGCTGAGGCTGATCACTTGTTTTCTATGCTTATGGGAGACGAAGTAGCACCTCGTCGGGAATTTATTGAGAAAAATGCCCGCTACGCAAAGGTAGATGTATAAAAAGAACAGTTAGTCTGGAAAGATGAATGAACATTCTATTCACCTTTCCAGATATTTTTTAACAGGAAGTGATTATTCAGGATTGTTCATTCATTAACCAGTAGAAAAGTGCTTAATCAAGCTGGAAATACAGAAGATAAAAAGGGGCAGGCCGCATCTCCCCCTTTTTCATTTTTACTACAACCAATCTTTCGTTTACGTGATACTATGTTATCACGTGAGAAAGTTTCGAATGTAATTGGACAAAGTAATTATATCAGTCGGGATCTAAGTTGGCTGCAGTTTAACTGGCGGGTACTCGATCAGGCAAAAGATTCCAAACGTGGTTTATTTGAGAGACTTAAGTTCTTAGCTATCACATCATCGAATCTGGATGAATTTTTCATGATTCGTGTAGGGAGTTTATATAACTACATAGATTATGGAAAAGAACGTGTAGATTATTCAGGTTTGAGGGAAATGCCATTTCGTAAAACATTACTCAATACGGCGCAGGCTTTTTTCAAAGATCAGCAAGATGAATTTAAGATACATCTTCAGCCACTCTTCAAGCTTAACAACTTCATCATTGCCAAACCATCCGAGTTAACAGATGATGAACGTTCGGATGTACTGGCTTACTTTATGCGCACGATATTTCCGATGCTTACACCAATGGTGTTTGACGGATATCATGCGTTTCCAATTCTGGTAAATAAAGTTCTCATCTTTGGTGTCGTAACCAAAGATGATAGTCGCGAAGGACAAAGACTTTCTTTTGTACAGATTCCTCAGAACCTTCCCCGTTTCTTTGAAATCTATCGGGACGAACAAATCGTGTTTGTTCCTATTGAAGAAATTATTCGCATGGAAATTGGTAAGCTCTATCGAAACGTTGAAATTGTATCTGTGAACCTTTTCCGGATTACACGAAACGGAGATTTTACGCTGGAAGAAAGTGATGATGTAGAAGCTGATTTCATTGATGAAGTAAAGCAAAAGCTGAAAACCCGACGTACAGGCCGTGTTGTTCGGATAGAGATTGAACCCGGTGCCTCGTACTGGATGATGAAAACACTGAAGACTCGCTGGGAACTGGATGACGACAATGTGTTTGTAGCAGATAAGATGCTGGATTTTACCTCTCTATGGCAGATTGTAGGACACAAAGAGTTTCGTGATCGTATTCCTCCGATTCCACCACAGGTTCCATCACTGGACTTACCGCCAAGTCTGAAAGAGAAAAATATTTTTGACGTACTCAAACAACAGGATATTTTACTTCATCATCCGTACAATAATATCGAACCTGTTGTAGACTTACTGGAAAAATCAGCAGAAGATCCTGACGTTCTAGCCATTAAGATTACCATCTATCGTTTAGCTAAACATTCACGTATTACCAACGCGCTTTTAAAAGCGGCTGAGAACGGGAAACACGTATCCGTATTATTTGAGGTTAAAGCGCGTTTTGATGAAGAGAATAATATTCGTGAAGCACAACGTCTGCAGAAAGCGGGCTGTTTTGTGGTATATGGAATCAGCCGTTATAAAACCCATACAAAGCTTTTACTCATAGTTCGCAAAGATGGAGACGGTGTAACACGCTATGTCCATTTGTCCAGCGGAAATTACAATGAAGACACATCCAAAATCTATACAGATACAGGACTCCTAACTACCAATGAGATCTATGCACAGGATGTATCTGAGTTTTTTAATGTAATAACAGGGCACTCTCTTCCAAGCACCTATCAATATCTGATTACTGCGCCAAGAGATATGCGCCGACAGTTGATTGAACTTATCCGGCAGGAGGCAGAAAATGCCAGAAAAGGATTGTCTAGTGGTATTGTAATCAAAATCAACTCATTGGAAGATAAAGAAACCATAGATGAGTTGTATCTGGCATCACAAGCTGGGGTGCCTATCAATCTTATTGTCAGAGGAATCTGTTGTTTGAGACCTGGAAGACAGGGATTGAGTGAAAATATTACGGTACGTTCTATTGTGGGAGATTTTCTGGAACATGCTCGTCTGTATTATTTTCATAGCAACGGCGACCCGAAAGTGTATGGTGGTAGCGCAGATATGATGGTACGAAGTTTTGATCGTCGTGTAGAGTCGTTATTCAGACTGGCATCACCACGTATCAAACAGCAAGCTATAAATATTCTGGCTTACAACCTTAGAGATAATGTTAACTCTTATGTAATGCAGGAAAACGGAGAGTATTACCGTTGCATCACAGACAATACGCCTTTCAATATTCACAAGGAATTTTACAATGTAACACTGGAAGAAGTAGAAAAAGCAAAGTTGTTTTAATAGTGAAGATTATCTAACAAAAAAGCTCCACAGTCTGGAGCTTTTTTGTTTTATCAGCATTATTCATACTTCTTAAAAATAGCGGTTGCATTGTGTCCGCCAAAACCGAATGTGTTGCTCATCGCATAACGGATTGAATGGCTCACACTTTTGCCAATTACAATATTAAGTCCTTGTGGAATATTAGGATCCAACTCTTTGGTATTGATAGTAGCAGGAACCATACTTTCTTTAATAGCCATTACAGCAGCTATAGCCTCAATAGCACCTGCACCACCCAGCAAATGGCCTGTCATAGACTTAGTAGCAGAAATGCGTAAATTGTTGTTTCCACTAAACAAAGTAGCTGTTGCCTTCATTTCGCTTAGATCTCCCAATGGAGTTGATGTTGCATGTGTATTCAGGTAATCAATATCTGAAGCCTGAATACCTGCATCTTCCAAAGCTGCCTGCATACCTAATACAGCACCTTCACCCTCAGGATGAGTACCAGTAAGATGATATGCATCTGCTGACATTCCTCCGCCAACCAGTTCGGCATAAATCTTAGCACCCCGTGCTTTTGCATGTTCGTATTCTTCCAAAATCAAACATCCTGCACCTTCGCCCATCACAAATCCATCACGTTCTACGTCAAATGGACGGGATGCAGTTTCAGGGCTGTCATTGCGGGTAGAAAGAGCCTTACAAGCATTAAAGCCTCCAATACCTGCTTCGCAAATAGGAGCTTCTGAACCACCTGTAACAATGGCAACTGCTTTACCTAAACGAATGTAATTGAACGCATCAACCAAGGCAGAGTTTGAACTGGCGCAAGCAGAAACAGTAGTAAAGTTTACTCCGCGAAAGCCATGTTTGATAGAAATCATTCCGGACGCAATATCAGCAATAGTCTTAGGAATAAAGAAGGGATTGAACCGCGGAATTTTTCCACCTTCTACATAATCTGTTACCTGTTCCTGAAAAGTAAAGAAACCTCCATTGCCAGATCCCCAGATAACACCTACTTTGTCTTTGTTAAGTTTTTCCAGATCAAAGCCCGCATCTTTCAAAGCCTCATCAGCAGCAACAAATGCATACTGAGTATACGCATCCATCTTTCTTACTTCTGGTTTCTCAAAATGTTGCAAAGGATCATATCCTTTCAGTTCACAGGCAAATTTTGTCTTAAAATGAGTGGTGTCAAATTTAGTGATAGGAGCAGCCCCGCTTTTGCCTTCTACTAAGCTTTTCCAAAATTCTGCAAGATTATTACCTATTGGCGTAAGTGCTCCCAGGCCGGTAACAACTACTCTTTTTAATTGTAACATGATAAAGTTAAGGAATAGTGAAACAGTAATTACTACGTATTAATCACAAAACGGCGCGAAAATAGTATCTTTTTACCAGTAAAAAACCTTATTTGATGAAAAATAACAATAACGAGCTCAATTAAAATAGTTTGATTCCTATTCTTAAGTCACTATGGCAATCAGGTAATGGGGTATCTTTTTTGCAAAATTTTAATATTATGACCAATTTTGTGCCTTAATCCGCGATACTTTTGTCAACTACAGATTCTTATCCTACTCAAACCCTTACACTTCCGGAAGGCAAAAAAATTTATTTTGCATCCGATTTCCATTTAGGTGTTCCTAATGCTGTAAGTAGTCGTAACAGGGAAGCAAAAATTGTAAGATGGCTGGAATCTATACAGGATTCAGCTCATGCTATCTTTATGGTAGGTGATATATTTGATTTCTGGTTTGAATATAAATATGTGGTGCCCAAAGGTTTTTTACGTCTACAAGGCAAATTGGCAGAACTAACAGATGGGGGTACTCCTGTATTTTTCTTTACAGGTAATCATGACATGTGGATGTTTAATTACTTCAAGGAAGAATTAGGAATTCCAGTTTTAAGAGAACCTACTACCTTCATTGTAAACAACAAAAAGTTATTGGTAGGACATGGAGATGGTCTGGGTCCTGGCGACTATAAATACAAATTCCTGAAAAAGATATTTGCGAATCCACTTTGTCAGTGGCTATTTGCCCGAATCCATCCTAATCTTGGAATGGGTATAGCCAATGCGTGGTCTCAAAGCAGTCGAGCTGCCAGTACCAAAAAAGGGGAGGAGAAATTTATGGGTGATGACGAATGGATATGGAGTTACTGCAAAGAGGTAGAGCAACAACAGCACCACGACTTTTATATCTTTGGCCACCGACACCTGCCTTTGGATAATCTTCCTGTAGGCGAAAACGCGACGTATACCAATCTTGGAGAATGGATACATCACTGTACATATGCATCTTTTGACGGAAAAAAGATAAATCTAGAGGTTTTTACCGGATAATAACTCTTCCAGGTTCTACTAGTTGACAACCTACTCGTTAGCCATTGAAATACACATGTGTCACATATCGTCAATGTCTATTCCAGATTATTTTTAGTCTGTTGATCATAACAACATGTTTTCCCCAAACTCCGGTTCTGGTTCGCCAGATTTCTTCAACACCTGCTGTTGCAGTCTCTGTTGACAAGTATGATCGCCTAATCACAGCTGATGAGAAAGGAAACATTACTGCTTATGATACCTTGGGTAATGCATTGTATTCCTATTCGCCTGCTGTCGTTGGAGATGTATCTATGCTGGAAGCCTGGCGTTCTATGCAGATACTTGTGTTTTACAGAGATTTGCAACAATATGTGCAACTGGACCGCTTCCTGACACCATTACCCGGATACAATCAACCGGCTCGTTTGCAAACTGAAGAGATAGGATTTGCCAGAGTTATGACACTTGCTTATGATGATCAGTTATGGATATTTGATGATACAGATTTTAGTTTGAAAAAATATGATCTTCAAAGGCAGAAAGTGGAAATGAACTCGCCTCTCAACCTGATACTCAAAACCCAGGATTATCAGATTACCTGGATACGGGAGTATCAGAATCAATTATTTGTGGCTGATCGTAATTCTGGAATTCTGGTATTTGATAATCTGGGAAACTACCGTAAAGCATTACCTTTTAAAGGATTAACTTATTTTCAGTTCTTGGGAGAAGAACTATATTTTACAGATAAAGAAACGTTATATTTTTTTAATATCTATTCCCATTCTCAACGGAGTATTAAACTACCTGTAGCTGCAAAGTTTGCCATATTGGTAGGTCGATATTTAGCTATCTATACAGACAAAGCCGGTTTTTTATATTCTTTCAAATAGTATCTTTGCAGTTTGGCGATGTACATTAGTGGTATACAGATAAAAGCGCAATTTTTACATAGAATATAATTTCTTTTGTGAAAATTGGATTATCAAACATAAAGATGTATTTCGAAAATTTAATTTCCATTCAGATTTATACATTTGTTTCATAATTACAAGTATCATTACGTATTCTAAGTATTCATCGTATTTTTCTTTTTATATATTATGGTTAATGTACAAGAGAAAGTGACAGAAATGCTGGTAGAGAAGCTCAACATAGAGCCATCTCAGGTAACTCCTACAGCTAACTTTATTAAAGATCTGGGCATTGATTCGTTGGATTATATTGAGTTGATCATGGAATTTGAACAAGCCTTTGACATACGAATTCCAGATACAGAAGGAGAACAGCTTAAAACAGTAGGACAGGCAGTAGATTATATTGAGAAGAAGCTAAATGAGCCTAAAAGTGTAGCTTAAAATTTAAAAATAGAAATCCGAAAATATCTCCATTTTCGGATTTCTATTTAGTGAGTAGCCTTAAAAATTACCGTAATCTACCTGTAAGCAGGTTAGACCTAAGTCTTTTCGCCACATGGCTACGACCTGATCACGGTCGTCAATTACCATTTCTACAAAGTATTTATTGCGAATATAAGTTTCAAACATTTCCTTTTTCACAATACTATCCTTGCGCTGATCTTTGGGTGTTCGCAAAAAAAGCTGAAAATGTTCCTTTTCAGTCCAATCGAAATACTGTGTGATCCAGGCAGATGTCTCGTTGTGACATATACCATCCCTGCCAGAAAAGAATATAATATGGTAGCCATGATTTTTCAAAGACTTGACCACATTGATCACATTCCACTTGGGAAGATCCTCACCAACCCGCTTCCAATCATAAGCCATACGCCCATTCATCTTTGCAACTGTGCCATCAATATCTACCAGTACACACTTAGGTAGTGATTCATCTTGTTCAAGTGTTATGGTAATTTCTGGCTGTGGTGTAATGACTTTGTCAAAATTAAAGTTCTTTTTCAGTATTCTCAGTTTCTCGTATTGTTCACGAATAATACGCTCTCCAACAACATCCAGCCGCTGTTTGTCTCGTTCAATTGCTTCTTCCAATGATATCTCAATCAGTTTAAACCGAATCTCGACTTTATAGTTTGAGATAACATTAACTAATTCATTGATATATTTTTGGCGGATATGAGTATTATCTATCAACACATTCCATCCTCTATCCAATGCTTTTTGTATAGCTGTCTCCTGTAGTTCATTTACCAGCATCTCAATACGGTTGATGGCCTTGACATCCCATGTCCAATAGTCATTTAATGAGACAGTCAGAATGCTTTTTCGTAAATCATCCCGATTGATTCGAAGCCAGTTTGGATTATCCTGAACAAATTGTTTGGCGAAGGTCGACTTTCCGCTTCCGCTAATTCCTGTTAAGATTAAAACTTGTTGCATAGTTTATAGTATAGTGTATCCGGTCAAAGATAGAGATGTATTTCTTGTAAGAACAGAGTTGTTTTTAGTTTATGGTTTAGTGCTATCTATCAAATAAAAAGCCTCGCTTTATCGGGCGAGGCTTTTATATAATTAAAGAAGATTTATACTATTTTGGTAGATTGCTTGTTGTAGCACCTTCAAGCACTTCTTTTAATTCTACACGGCTTCCATCTTTATAAGCTACGATCCATGCATCTTTTACGCCCATTTCCCGCAGGTATTTCTTGAAGTTTTCAGCCTCCCAATAATCGCCAAAGAATCCAAGTGTATATTTTTTAGTTCCGTCAGAATCTACATCGCCGCTAAAGTTCTTATTATTTTTAAAGTATTTTGTCAGATCCTTATTTTTAAAAGCTCCTACTTGTACCTTAAAAACCACTCCATTAGAAGACATTGGACCACCAAAACTATTTTTAGAAGCTTTGTCAGCTGCAGTTTTCGCATCTGTCAGCTGTTTTTCGTTTTCCTGTAATTGCGCTTTTACTTTACTGATCTCTGCATCTTTGTCACTCAACTGAGTTTCAAGGTCTACCACACGGCTATTTAAATCTGTTTTATCTTGTATCAAAGCATTCTTCTCATCATACAATGCTTTCAATTTCAGAGGATCCATATCCTTTAATTTCTTCTTCCATTCTTTTTCCAACTCTTTATCCTCTTTCGATTTTTTTTGGGCATATACCCCGGTAGTAACGCTTAATGAAAACAAGATAATGAGTAAAAGCCAGTTCTTTTTCATGTGTATCATATAATTGATGAAATATAAACAGTTTACGTAATGTTTGGAAAAAAGATACACTTTGTGTATCAGAGAGTTACCTTATCTGTGGCAAGGTATATTTTTTTTTATAAAAAAACCAGGTAACACCTTTCAATCACTTTCCATTTGGCAAAAATATTTTTATTTTCCTGATGGCTTATGCTATTTTTATATGAAAAACATACGGCCTTAGAAAAACACAAAACATAATTTATTTGGAAACGACTGGAAATCAATATAGTGAATATACCAGTAGCAAGAATAGGGCTCTTTTATCCACACAATGGAAATACTTATCCACATCCTTCATAATCAACCCTATAATTGTCTGAGTAGTAATTTATTAACTACCCCTTGAAAAACACCAATTTTGTGGATAACTCCGTAGGGCTAAAAATGAGGATTGAATACATTTTAGCGACTCGTTATTAGAAATACGAAAGAATGCCTTACATATGTTAACAATTTTTTGAAGAAAAAAAGCAGAAAATACGCAGAATGATTGCAATATTACATCCTTAAATCTGTACGATTTATTTTCATGAAAGCAATTATTCCGGTAGCTGGGGTAGGATCAACTTTACGCCCCCATACACATACACAACCCAAGGCACTGGTTCCGGTAGCGGGAAAAGCTATATTATCATATATTATGGATGACCTGATTGCAGCAGGAATCCGTGATTTTATATTAGTCATAGGTTATCTGGGTGACAAAATAGAAACATACATATCTGAAACGTATCCTGATATTCAAGTTACTTATGTAATTCAGGAACCACGCGAAGGCCTCGGTCAGGCAATTTGGCTTACCAGAGAACATATACAGAATGACTCCGAGGTATTAATAGTGTTAGGAGATACAATTGTAACCCTGGATTTACAAACTTTATTGGCCTCACCTATTTCAATGCTGGGAGTCAAGAAGGTAGATACTCCCTGGTCATTTGGTATTACAGAACTCGATAATCAGGGAACAATCAAAAAACTGGTAGAGAAACCAAAGATCCCCAAATCAAATTTTGCTCTTGTCGGTATTTACAAGATTACAGATATTCCTGCATTGCTTGCTGCATTACAATACATTATTGACAATCAGCTAAAGACGCAGAATGAATATCATCTGACTGATGCACTGATGAAAATGGTGGAAGATGGAGCAAAGATTACAACTATCCAGGTTAATAACTGGTATGACTGTGGTCGTAAAGAGACGTTGCTGGAAGCAAACTCCATACTAATGAATCGTGCAGAATTTAAGCGTAAAGACTATCCGGAATTTACAGAGAGTATCATTATTCAACCTGTCAGTATTGGCAAAAACTGTAATATTGTATCGTCTATCATTGGTCCTAATGTAGCGATTGGTGAAAATACCGTGATACGTTCATCTGTAATTCAAAATAGCATTATTGGCTCTTTCAGTGCTCTTGAAAATACACTGCTCCACCATTCTATTATAGGTAACGACAGTTCATTGAAAGGGCTTACTCAAAGTCTGAATATTGGAGATAATACGGAGATTAATTTCAGTGATTCCAGTAAATAGGTGAGCAACGGGGTTATAAAACAAAAGCAGGTAAATACATTGTACTTACCTGCTTTTGTTTTTATAAATGTATTAACTACCAATCACCACCTGCTCCACCACCACCAAAAGAACCTCCTCCAAACCCGCCAAATCCACCACCACTACTTCCCCCACCGCCACCGCCCCAACCACTAGAACTACCACCACTGCCAAAAATAATAAAGGGAGGTACTGTGCTACCAAATCCTCCGCCTCTGCCGCCCCGACCTCTACCACCGCCTCCACCCATCTGCCGGATAATCGGAATAATCACAAAAAACAGGATAAACAAAAAGACAATGATGCCAATACCACTTCCTCCCTTATTTGATTTGGATTTTGGCTCACCTTTAAACTCTCCTGCAGGAAGTTTGGATAAATAAGATGTCGCTTCATCCAAACCTTTGTAATAATCCTGGTTCCGGAAATTCGGCTTTAAATATTGTTCGGCTACACGCTTTGCAATAACATCAGGAATAGACCCTTCCAGACCGTAACCAGTAGCAATAAAATATTTTCGGTCTTCAATGGCAACAGTGATAAGTAACCCATTATTTTTTCCTTTCTGTCCAACAGCCCATTTGTTCGCCAGTTGGAATGTGTAGTCTCCCGCATCATAGTTTCCATATGAACGAATAATTACAATGGCAAACTGAGTAGAAGTTGAATCATTGTAAGTACGTAGTTTCTGTTCCAAAGATTCCTTATCTCCAGCACTCAATACCCCTGCAAAGTCATTGACAAGACGAGGTGGATTAGGCGCATCAGGAATGCCTTCCTGAGCGTGTGCGACAACGAAAGAAAGAAAGAATAAAAAGAGATAGATATAGTATTTCACTAGAAATAGAATGTTAGAACACTGTGTATGTATACAAATACCGAGGAGTAGAAAGGAGACTTAGGTATGTCAGTGGTAGTAATTTACTTATTCCCCAAATGAAATATCATCAGAAAGCTCATTTACGTCATTTGACTGATACGGGAAATGTGACTTCAACTGTTGACCAGCCTGTTCTATTCCCGTAACCAATCCATCTGCAATCTTGCCCTGACGGAACAATGCTCGCATCATCTCTTTAATATTTTCCCAAAAATCAGCAGGAACAGCTGCATCAATACCTGAATCTCCCAGAATCGCAAACTTATGATCCTCCAGAGCTATATAGAACAATACTCCATTATGGAGTTGTGTACGATTCATTTCCAGTTGGATAAATACTTCTTTTGCACGTTGTATAGGCTCTGAAGTGCAATGGCGTTCCACATGTACTTTTACCTCACCTGAAGTATTTCGTTCAGCATCCTGAATAGAGGCAACAATGCGTTGTTTTTCTTCTTCTGTAAACATACTCAAGGAAGCAAACGGGTTGTGATGAATTTCACAACCCGTTTATAGTTAGATAAAAGGTTTCAGAGTTGTATTCACTATTGATACGTATCAGAATTGAACAGTTGGGACTTTGTCAGAACCTGTCTGTGCCTGGAAATATCCCTTTTCATCAAACCCGAATAATCCAGCAAATATGTTATTAGGAAATCTTCTTCTGGTTGTATTGTAATCCTGCACAGCATTATTAAAATTCATACGTTCTTGGGCTATTCGATTTTCAGATCCTGCCAAATCTACACGTAGTTCACTAAAAGCACTAGTAGCTTTCAAATCAGGATATTGTTCAGCAACTACCAGCAAACGACTTATTGAAGAACTCAATGCATCCTGTGCCTGCTGAAAACGTTGAATGTTTTCAGGTGTAAGCTGGTCGGAGTTCAGGTTTATTTCCGGACGGGTTGCATTGGCGCGTGCCTGAATGACTGATTCAAGGGTAGTCTTTTCAAAATTAGCTGCCCCTTTTACTGTATTCACCAGATTTGGAATCAAATCGGCACGACGCTGATATACGTTTTGCACTTGTGCCCATTTACTATTTACATTTTCTTGTTTTTCTACCAGACCATTATAGGTACTACATCCGCCCATAAGGGCAATTAAAACAATAGCTATTACGGCAATAAGGCCAATATTTTTCATGGATTATAAGAGTTAAAAAAGAATGTGTCAGTTAATGATAAAAGATTAGATCAGTAACCTGGCTTGCATCAAAATACCCAGGAGCAGAATAAAGAAAAATTATTTTTCAACAAATAGCACTTTATAGATGTAAGGAATAAAGAGTCTATTCCCTACATTTTTGTTAGATGTCCAGACTACGGTGTTCCTTCTCTATCTTTTCAAACTCTTCTTTTGAAATAGGCTTAAATCCATCTGCATACATCTCGTCAAGGTCTTCCTGAGTTAGTTCAAATTCGTCTCTTCCCAACGTTTCTTCTTCAACAGCTATCTCAGTAGCTTCGTAAATGTACTCATCCTCTGGATCTGAGATGGTGTCGATCTTATAATACACAGCCCCATCCGAGAAAGGCTTTTTTAAATAAATAGTAGGCATATAAATAATAAATGTTCTGCACGAAAGGTCAAAAATTAAATCGATTTATACAAATATTATTCCTGATGGCGGGCACGATTATAGGCGCAAAAACAAGTATATACTTGAACCTTTCTACCTAAATATCTCTCATATGGCATGTAAGTTTTTTTGCGCAATAGTTCTGTCCAATCTGGTCACTTTACTTCCTTATCCCGAATATAATCACAAATAACATGCTATAGGAACTCCTGGCATTTGTCTGGAGACACGATAAAATTAATTTCTGCTATGAAATACATTTCTCTTTTTACTCTTGCAGCAAGCTTGTTTGTCATGACAGCTGCTACTACACCAACTGCCAAAGAATATTATCAGGCAGGTATGGAAAATCTGAAGAAACAGAATTTTGTGGAAGCCATTGGCAGATTCACAGAGGCTGTCAGCGAAGATCCATCATATGCTGATGCTTTCTATCAACGTGCAAGAGCCAAAGAAATGTTGGCCAAACAGAAAGGGTATACTGATAGCCAGCATTATGGCGATTTATTACAGGCAATGCGTCTGGGAAATAAAGAGGCTGCAAAAGATATACAGGAAGGTTATGCTGGAGAATGTGTATCAGGCTTGGCTCACGATCTTCGTCCAGAAGAGGTATTCTGTCTGGATGCAAGTAGTGCTAACCTGAAAAGTACACCTGAAAAACTAACTCAGATGAAAAATCTGATTCAACTTAGTGTAGGTGACAATGAATTAAAAGATATCAATGGTATTCTGGCAAATAATCAAACACTTCTGTTTCTGGATGCTCGCCAAAACCAAATTGAGACTTTATCTGCTGATATTAAAAAACTGACTTATTTACAGGAATTAAATCTGCGTGATAACCAGCTTACACAATTGCCTGCAGAAATAAAAGAATTGAAAAACCTGCGTACATTAACTCTCACCGGTAATCCTATTGAAGATAGTGAGAAAGATAAAATCAGAGAGATGTTGCCAAAATGCAATGTGTACTTTGGTGAAAACGAAGCAATTGCCAAGACAAAATCAAATACTAAGTTTCGTCCGGCTCGTAAAGCTACTGAAATGCAAGCAACTAAAAAAGCGCCTAAAAGATTGTAATCAGTCTATAATACTATATGGTATAGTCCCAAGCCTTGCTCTGGGACTTTTCTGTTTTCCGCTGGGTTGTAATTGCGAATTTTAAAAGATATAAATCCCATCAGAAATATGTCTATTTAAATTCCCAAGTCTGAATATAAGTCTTAATTTATAAGTTTTTAGCCATTTTTTTCCTTGGCATACATATTGTCTACATATTCAATCATCTGATTGTCAATAGTGTATTTTGAAACATTGTCAATCTATTTTCGTATATGATACAATCTATGTATATAACCTTTTATAGCTATGAAAAAACTATTTCTACCATTAATAGCGATTCTGGTTTGTATATCCGTAATGCAGGTATGGGGACAAAATCTGGCAACTATCAAAAAAAAGCCAGCTATGAGAGCTCAGGCACCTGAAGATATAGTAAAGACACTGACAAATAATGCAGGCTTTGTATCATTAACAAAAGCAATTAAAGTTGCAGACTTTATAGGTGCACTCAGTCAGGCAGGTCCTTTTACCATATTTGCACCAACAGATGAAGCATTTAGTCAGATTACAGCTTTTCCAGAATGGCTACAACCAGATAATAAAGAAAAGCTGGCATCAATTTTAAAATATCATGTTGTTCAGGGAAAATTGATGGCCAGTGAGCTTCGTGACGGTCAAACTATTCCTACATTAAATGGTGAAGAACTCACTGTTTCAGTATTGAATGGTAAAGTTTTGATTAATGGCGCGGAGATAACTCAACCCAATATGATGGCAGCCAATGGGGTAATTCATGTAGTAAACAGAGTAGTATTCCCGGGAGCCAATCTGGGTAATAAGTAGGCCTGAACTTCATTCATACACCTGTTTTTAATAGCACAAAAGGCTCGCTAGTTAAGCGAGCCTTTTGTTTACCAGAGTTGAAAAGATGCTAAACAATCTTTTCGAGAATCTCAATATATCTCTCAATTCCTTTCTCAATCTCTTCCAGATAAATAAACTCATCAGCAGAATGAGAGCGGGCTGAATCTCCAGGTCCCATTTTAAGACTAGGAACATCCAGTAATGCCTGATCTGAAGTAGTCGGTGACCCATAGGTAGTAAGTCCTAAACTTTTACCAGCCTCCACAATAGGATGGTTTAGTGGGATGCTGGATGGCTTTAATCGTACAGAACGAGCATTTACTTCTGACAAAAGTCCATTTTTCAATACTAATAATACATCCTCATTACTATACTTATCTGTAGTTCGTACATCGACAGTAAAGGTACAAGTATCTGGTACTACATTGTGCTGTGAGCCAGCCTGTATTATTGTGACAGTCATTTTAATAGGTCCGAGCATTTCAGAGACCTCAGGAAACTCATAATTACGTATCCATTCGATATCCCGCATGGCTTTATAAATAGCATTTTCGCCTTCATTTCGGGCTGCATGCCCTGCCTTACCTCGTGTAACACAATCTACTACCAAAAGACCTTTTTCAGCAACTGCCATCTGCATTTGAGTAGGCTCACCCACAATGGCAAAATCAATAGGAGGTAGATGAGGAATAATCATCTCTAACCCTTCTCTCCCTGAAATTTCTTCCTCAGCAGTTGTAGCTAGTACAAAGTTGTATTTTAGCTCTGATTTGTCATAGAAATGAAGGAAAGTAGATATTAGAGAAACTAAACATCCGCCTGCATCATTGCTCCCTAAACCATATAGCCTACCATCTTTCTCAATTGGGTCAAACGGATCTAATGTGTAAGAAGCATTGGGCTTAACCGTATCATGATGTGAGTTCAACAGAATTGTTGGCTTTTGCGAGTCAAAATATTTATTCGTTGCCCAGATGTTATTCTTAACACGTTGAAAGGGTATACCTTTCTCTTCTAAAAAATTGGCTATGCAATCACCTGTCTTGTCTTCCTGCTTTGAAAATGAGGGAATTGCTATGAGCTTTTTAAGTAAAGCAATAGCTTCCTGCGCCTGCGAAAGTGTATGAATCATAGAAGCTTATTTAATGAAACATGCAACGGTTTGTTTTATGAAACCGTCTCTACAAAGTAAAGAAAGAAAATCGGAAAAATGTACAGGATTCATAATCCATATACTACATAAGTTGTTCCTAGCATTCTACTTATCTAGCAACAAAGCGAGTAACAGTCTAATTATTAATTACTTACATATACAACAAGAGACATAGTCAAAACCCTTGATACAAAGCATCCGAGGTATTCATCTATAATATACCACGATGCTTAGGTAGATATCCTGCTATTTTTACTATGGCTTTCATAACAAATTTCTATTTTTAAGGCTAAGTTGAATTTTTCAGAGCCATAAGTATGATTACATTTTCTGCCGTTTTACAGAAGTTTGCCAGTAAAGGTGAAAAGACCGGATGGACATATATTGAGTTACCTGTAGAGATTACAGAAAGTTTAAAGCCTGGTATGCGACAAGCTTTTCGGGTCAAAGGGAAACTGGATAATTTTCCAATTAAGTCCGTCTCATTGATTCCAATGGGAGAAGGTACTTTTATCATGGCAATCAATGCCAGTATGCGCAAGGGAATTCAGAAAGAAAAAGATGCAATCGTACAGATGTCCCTTGAGGTAGATGACGATCCTTTACCTGAGTCGGCAGATTTATTGGCTTGTCTGGAAGACGATCCCAACGCACTGGACTTTTTTAATCAGCTAACCAGAGGTCATCAGAATTATTTCTATAATTGGATTGAGAGTGCCAAAACACCTCAGACAAAGGCTGATCGTATCGCAAAAAGTATTAAAGGCTTAGCTATGGGGATGGGTTATGGGGAAATGATACGTTATTTTAAAAACCAGAACTCTCAATCATAAATTAATCAATCGTTCTGGTTTCTTAACGTTCACTTTGGAAAGCTTATAGGGTCAGTTTGGTGCCTGACTGTGCATGCACATTATCTGCATGAATAATATGAACTTCTTTTACACCCTGATCTAATGCTGCAAAAGCATTATCCAGTTTTGGAATCATCCCTTTAGATACAATACCATCTGCTTTTAACTGGGCATATTTCTCTTTATTGATATCGGTGATAACAGAATCATCATCTTCAGGATTTAACAAAACTCCTTTTTTTTCAAAACAATAAACCAGATTTACCTCTGTCCCTGCTTTGGCTAATGCTGTTGCAATGGCAGACGCCATAGTATCTGCATTTGTATTTAGTATTTGTCCTTCGGCATCAACTGTAAGTGGAGCAATAATAGGCGTCAGATCCTGATTAATAAAGGCAAGTAATTGTGTAGCATTTACCTGTTCAATATCGCCTGCAAATCCATAGTCAATTACCCCAACAGGCCGCTTTTTAGCTAAAATTACTCCTGCATCTGCTCCCATCAAGCCAATAGCATTACACTGTAATGCCTGTAATTGCGCTACCACCTTCTTATTAACCAACCCTCCATACACCATGGTTACGACATCCAGCATAGGCTCATCTGTAATGCGGCGTCCATCAATCATTTGTGTGGTGACACCCAGTTTCTCTGCTACCTGAGTTGCTATTTTCCCACCTCCATGAACCAGAATCTTGCTTTCCTTAATAGATGCGAAAGCAGATAGAAACTTCTGTGTGGCCGAAGGGTTATCAATTACATTGCCACCTATTTTAATTACATATACTTTACTCATTTGATCAATTCAGCTATTTAAAAACACAACGTATGATTAGAGCCCAGATAGAATTTGCTTTAATACTACCTGTGCTGACCATACTCTATTACCTGCCTGAGGGATAACAATAGATTGTGGGCTATCTAACACCTCATCTGTTACTTTCAAATTGCGGCGTACAGGTAAGCAATGCATAAATTTACCATTATCGGTCAGGAGCATTTTATCCATTGTAATCATCCAATCCGGATTCTGCGTGAGGACTTTGCCATAGTTTTTGTATGATGACCAGTTTTTGGTATAGATAAAGTCTGCCCCTTCAAAAGCTTCTCGTTGATCATAAATCACCTTTGCATTGCCTACAAATTCAGGTGCCAGTTCATACCCTTCTGGATGAGTCACCACAAAGTCCACATCCGATATATTCATCCATTCTGAAAATGAATTGGCTACAGCCTGAGGTAGTGATTTAAAATGCGGAGCCCAGGTAAGCACGACTTTAGGGCGTGGCTTGGTTTTATATTCTTCTATTGTAATGCAGTCTGCCAATGATTGCAATGGGTGTCGGGTAGCCGATTCCAGATTGACAATAGGCACACCTGCATACTGTTTGAATTTATTAATGACAATTTCCTGATAATCCGCATTCCGATCCTTTAATTCTGCAAAAGACCGAACAGCAATGATATCACAATATTGCCCAATTACAGCTGCCGCTTCCTTTACATGTTCAGCTTTATCTCCATTCATTACCACTCCATCCATCATCTCCAGTCCCCATGAATCCTGATTTACATTCATCACCATTACCTCCATACCCAGATTCTGCGCTGCTTTCTGAGTACTCAGTCGTGTTCGCAAACTGGAATTAAAAAATAACAGGCCGATGGTTTTGTTCTTACCCAATGCTTTGTCTGCAAATGGATTTTTCTTGAGCTGAATGGCTTCCTGTACCAATGCTTTCGGGTCAGATACATCAGCGAGGGAAATAAAGTTTTTCAATGCGGTCAATAGTTAGGAAAGGTTAATGATATTCTTTTGAGGGCGAAAATTACTATATTTTGAAAATAAAAAAGCTAACCTGCTTTAAAACTTTGCAGGTTAGCTTTAGAATATTTGCAGGAATACCTATTGTACTACTATCTTCTCTCTGATCACAGAATCTCCTTGTCTGGCTTCAAGGATATACATTCCAGACACAGAGTAGAAGTCTTTTACTGCTACACTAGGTATTGTCCCTGTAGAGAACTTACCTGCATAACATTGCTTTCCAATCCGATCATATACAGTTACAAAAATATCTCCCCCCTTCTCATCCGTTATTGTTACCTGTACATAATCAGCATGTGATACTGGATTAGGAAATACTCGTGATAAAGTGGCAACTGCACCTTTATTTATAGAAACCACTCTGGAATAGGCAAATTTTTCATCAAAGTCAGTTTGTTTAACCCGATAGTATGCAACTCCTTCTGCAGGGCTTGGATCAACAAACTGATAAGACAATACATCAGAACTATTACCAGCTCCATCAATAGTTGCTATTGGGGTAAACTCTTTTCCATCAGTAGATCTTTCAACAGTGAAATAATCATTGTTTTCTTCTGACGCAGTAGCCCAGTTTATTTTGACTTGCCCTTCTGTATAAGCTCCGCGTACATAAACGAATGTAACAGGTAACGCAACCACACAACCATTCTTTATACGCCCTGTAGCAGTTACTGTTGCCGAACCTCCTACATTATCAAATCCAGTAGGAGTGTTAAGATTATCATACATACCCAATAATGTATTGTTTGCTCCAAATACACCACCATTGATTGTACTTTCACCTAATACTCTAATAGTACCACATCCACCACCAGGTAGAAGCGGATTGTTTATACTTCTTGCAGTGCCATTAGTTTGAGTATAGTCATCTAGAACAGTAAATTGTGTTCCTGATACTGTAAGAATAGTTCCATTGCCGTTCATTTGATAATCATCTGCAATAGTAAATGATACTCCAGTATGTGTCAAAGATGCATTATTATTTAGTGTTAAATCACCAGTTCCAGCAACAGGGATTCCAAAATTTGTCTGAAGCACACTAAAATTTCCAAGATTCGTTACAGACGAGGAATTATTGATTGTTAGATTTCCATAAATACTCATACTAGCAGTATTTGTCTGATTTGTAATATTGCTTGAAGATAGACTCAAATCTATCCACACAGAGGGACCCCCAAAATCGAAAATATTATAATTGCGGATAGTAAAATTATTACCAAGAGTTATTCCAGTAGGAAGAAAAGCAAGTGGAGCACCTACATATATAAGATTATTAGTAATTCTGACAAGAGTTACTCTTCCATAATTATTAATTGTTAGATTACTACCTCCTGCTCTAACAATTCTAGCTTGATCTGCAAAGTTAACATTTTGCCCAATACATAAAGTAACGTTATTTCTGCTTCCCAAGTCAATTGTTCCCAAAAAAGTACCACTTCCGTTTAAACATATTGTTTGGCTTGTCACACTCGGATTTAGATCTACTTGTAGAGTTCCATTTGGGTTATTACCAACATCTAAAGATCTATTACAACCACTAGTACATTGTTGTGCCTGTACATCAAAAAGTGAAAAAAGTATAACGACCAAACTCAACCCTAGCTGGATTGCCCCTTTTGCCCATATGTTACTAATTGTAGATGTTGCCTTCATAGCATGTTATTATTTGAATGTTAATTACACATGTAAGAAAAGTATCTGCCTGAACAGTAATCTGTATATTAATCCAGCAGTATAGACAAATGTAAACGAAAAGGAATGAAAAAGATAGGATTTTATCGAAAAAACTGACATAGTATCTATAGGTTTAGAATAAAAAAAAGATTTATGGCATGTAAGAAACTGGAATGAAAATACTTTTTCGCTATTGAAAGTATTTTACTAAGACTTTACCATACAAATCTATTATGCAGAGTGACTTACCTTTTGGATTAGTTATGATATTTATTTATCATTATTTTCCCCTATCTAATAAAACTACAGATTTTATTCATGTTGAGAATTCACAGAATAGTGAACTTGTTCGCTTATTGCAATAAATAGAAAAGGGCCTCCCGTTACCAGGAGGCCCTTTCACCTAAATTATGTATACTAATAGATTAAACTCCTACATTTTCTGCTTTTACTATTTTAGAAAAAGCCTCCAGGAAAATATCCACATCTGCTTTTGTTAGTGCAAGTGAAGGTAACAAACGAAGTGTATGTTTGCCTGCATATCCTGTAAAGATATGGTGTTCAAATAAAAGTTTCTTACGCACTACTTCTACAGGCTCTTCTGTTTCGATACCTATCATCAACCCACGCCCACGTACTTCTTTCACACCCGGAAGACCTTTTACATTGTCCATCAGATAATCACCTACAACAGCAGCATTCTCAACCAGGTTTTCCTGCTTCATCACATCCAATACAGCAATACCAGCAGCACAAGCCAGATGGTTACCTCCAAAAGTGGTTCCCAGCATACCATGTATTGCTTTGAATTTAGGATGAATCAATAGTCCTCCAATCGGAAACCCATTCCCCATGCCTTTAGCCGTAGTGATCAAATCTGGCTGTACATCATAATGTTGATGAGAAAAGAATTTTCCACTACGTCCATACCCACATTGCACACTATCCACAATCAGTACAGAACCAAATTTATTACACAGTTCACGGGCTTTTTGCAGAAACTCACCACTCGTTACATTGATACCTCCAACACCCTGAATCCCTTCTACAATGATGGCACAAACCTCTTCATTCATTGCATCTTCCAATGCTTCCACATCGTTGAATGGAATGAAGTGCACATGGTCAGTAGGATTGATGGGTGCAGCAATAGCTGGGTTATCTGTAGCAGCTACCGCACCTGCTGTACGTCCATGAAAAGATTTCTTGAACGCAATTATTTTTTTACGACCATTATAAAAAGAGGCCAGCTTCAATGCATTCTCATTAGCTTCAGCACCAGAGTTTATCAGAAACAAATGATAGTCTTCATAACCTGAAAGCTTTCCTAACTTCTCGGCTAACTCTGTCTGAATCGGAATCTGAACAGAATTTGAGTAAAAGCCAATCTTATTGAGTTGTTCAGTTAATTTCTGAACATAGTGAGGATGTGTATGCCCAATGGAAATTACAGCATGTCCCCCATAGAGATCAAGGTATCTCTGTCCTGTAGCATCCCAAACATAACTTCCCTGTGCTTTCACAGGCTCAATATCATACAGCGGATATACATTAAATAAATCCATGGTTGAAAGAAGGGTTTTAAATGTTGAAAGCGATCAATAATAATTTAAAATGCCACAGACTTTAAATCAAGGCCTGCTTTTTCATCCAAGCTAAATAATAGGTTCATATTCTGAACAGCTTGTCCGGATGCCCCTTTGGTCAGGTTATCAATAACACTAGTGATCAGTAACTGATCTTCGTGTTGTTCCAGGTGTAACAAACATTTATTAGTATTGGTAACAAGCTTTACATCAATCTCACTGTCTACCACATGCGTAAATGGATGATTCTGATAGAAATCGCTATAATACTTTTTAGCCTGTTCCATTGTTCCTTCAAATGTTGTATATACACTTGCCAGAATCCCACGAGTAAAGTTTCCTCTGTATGGAATGAACCGGATTTTTTCGGAGAAATTATTCTGTAACTGTGTCAGGCTTTGCCGAATCTCTTTTAAATGCTGATGTGTAAATGCCTTATATACAGAGATGTTGTTATTTCTCCATGTAAAGTGTACTGTATCCGCTAGTTTCTGGCCTGCTCCGGTACTTCCTGTAATAGCACTGATATGTACCTCTTCCTTCAACAATCCATTTTGTGCCAGAGGCAGCAGAGCTAACTGAATAGCTGTAGCAAAACAACCTGGGTTGGCAATATGCTGTGTTTTCTGGATACGAGCCTTGTTCAGTTCAGGCAGTCCATATACAAACCCATTGGATTCATCCCGAAAATCCTGGCTCAGATCAATGACCTTAGTTTGCAAAATAGCAGGATTATCAGCTAGAAACACTTTAGCTTCACCATGTCCTACACATAAAAACACTACATCTACAGGTTCTTGAAAGCTATCGGCAAATGTCAGGTCTGTTTCTCCAATCAGATCATTATGTACTGAGTACAGAGGTTTCCCTGCTGAACTTTTACTATGTACATAGGTAATTTCCGCATTCGGATGGCGTAGCAAAATCCGAATCAGTTCTCCTCCTGTATATCCTGCTCCTCCAATAATACCTATTTTAATCTTTTTCATTCTTATTTAATTCATTTCCAAGAGTATCTTTAATTTTTTCAATCAATGCCTTATTCTCTTTCATCAACATCTCCTCAGAACGTACAATATCAACAATATAGATCTGAATGAGTTGATAAATAGCCTGTCCTGTATCCTCCCCCTGATTAGTGAATAAGTCGACCAGCTTGCCCAGAAAAATCTGATTCATATCATCCAGCTTTTGCTGGCCTGTATAAATCGACGCTGTCTGATGAAACAAATCATAAGGCAATATCTGTAAACCACCTCCATGAATGGCTGAAGTAAAGGCTGCACTACGTAAAAAAGCCGGATTTAATCCTCTGAACAACTGCTGCCCTCGTCTGATCCGTTCTGCGTCAGGCAACTGCTGCTGGCGCCATGTTTCAAGTGAGTCTTTTAGCTGCAGATGATACTGATAAGAGTTTGTCAGACTTTGAACGTTACTTTGTGCTTCCCGATAGATCTGTCTCAGCATTTCCTGTTTTAATTCCCGTTCCCGTTGCTGGTCCTGCCAGTCACTAGCAAGAATGCCCAAGTATACACCCAGCATAGTTACAACAACTGGCAGCAAAACATCTTTGAACCAGGAAATATCTCTGAAGACAGTTTTCATATGGATATTTATCGGCCTCTACTAAGTATCTTACTACTAAATGTGACTATTGCTCATTCACCTTGTGGTAAATCATAGTTTGATTTGACATGATCTTAGAGAAACCACGAACATCATCACCTGTCCACGCATTATTCATTTCACCATAGCTACCAAATTTTGCAGACATCAGATCATGCTCTGATTGAATACCAATTACATAGAAGCGGTAAGGAGATAGTTGTACATGTACTGTTCCAGTTACATTTTGTTGAGTATCTGCTAGGAAAGTCTCAATATTACGTGCTACTGGCTCTAAAAACTGGCCTTCATGTACCATTGTTCCATACCAGTTCCCTAACTGCTCTTTCCAATATAACTGGCCTTTGGTTAATACATGCTTTTCCAGTGTATGATGTGCTTTAATAATAATCAAAGGCGCTGCTGCTTCAAATCCTACACGTCCTTTAATGCCTATAATAGTATCTCCTACATGTATATCGCGTCCAATAGCAAATGGCCCTGCAATCTCCTGTAGCTTTTTAATAGCATCTACTGGATTCGCAAACTTTTCGCTATTGATACCTTTTAATTCTCCTTTTTCAAAATACAACTCAACCTGCTCTACATCTGTTTTGGTAAGTTGTGTAGGGAAAGCAGATTCTGGTAGATATTGATTTGATGTCAATGTTTCTTTACCGCCTACAGATGTACCCCAAATACCTTTATTAATAGAGTAAGCAGCTTTAGTCCAGTCTTGTTCTACACCTTTCGCCTTCAGGTATTCAATCTCTGCCTCACGTGATAAACGCATATCCCTAATAGGAGTGATAATTTCTACATTTGGAACCAGAATACGGAACACCACATCAAAACGCACCTGATCATTACCGGCACCTGTGCTACCATGTGCAATAGCTTCAGCATTGATGCTACGCGCATATTCGGCTACTGCTAATGCCTGAAACATACGCTCTGCACTTACAGAAAGCGGATAAGTATTATTTTTCAGTACATTTCCAAAAACCAGGTATTTCAGACACTTCTCATAATACTCATTCACCACATTTACAGTCTTATGACTCTTTACCCCCAGTGTCTTTGCACGATTTTCAATATTTATCAATTCCTCATCCGAGAAACCGCCTGTATCAACCAGAACAGAATGAACTTCCATACCTTTCTCTTCTGAAAGGTATTTTACACAATAGGAGGTATCTAAACCACCACTGAAGGCCAATACTACTTTTTTTGCCATTGTATTAACTAAATATAGAATGAAGGTATGTTGTAAATGTAATCTTGCATAGCCTGATCTATGAGTGGCCTTTACAAGTATTAGTCTCTGTTATGAATCGAAATCTAGTCACTTAGTTTAACGATTGACTTCTTACCCATATTGAAATTATATTCCCATCGTTCCTCATACACAGAAGCATATTCTAATCGAACATGAATATACCCTGTCTTGAGTGCTTCTCTGAATTGCCTTGTATTGATAGCGCCACCTACTTTAATCCATTCAATCTCTTCGTTAGAGGCCAATACTCTATCCTCCCAAATCTGATTGATTGCTTCTCCTTCGTTCATGTTACCACCTGTGACCTTTTGAATCAAATCCCGTTCGTCTTCACAAACTTGGTCCCGATACCAGATCTCTATTTTTTTAATGATAGCAGGTCCAACACCTTTGTTGGTAATTCTGATACCACAAAAGTTCTGAGCAGAATCCGGTAACATCTGAGTCTGTGAATAGATATGCAAGCTAGGCCACATTGATGCATATTGCTGCTTTCGTTCGATTTTCACCTGATAAACAGATGTAAACAATGCACAAATGCTAATAACAGTAGCCATGATTGCAATGATCTTATCACTGCTAAGGCGTTTGAGAAATGTCATCTAATACAATATTGGTACGAAAAAAGCCCCCCTTTGTAGATGCAAAGGAAGGGCAAAATTATTGTCTTACTAAATAAAATTTCTCAAAAACTGTTCTTCTACTCAAATATAGACTTGATTAAAGCAGCAATTGCGGCAATGATTGCAGAATATACCAGAATCTTCTCTCTCTCAACAGGCTTCTTAATTTCAGGCATTGGAACCAGTTTAGACTCTTCAGCATTCCCTCCACCATTACTGTTTCCATTTCCGTTTTTATTACGAAACTTAGACAAAACAGATTCTTTCAGACGTAACCAACGTTCGTATACCTTTGTTTTGACGTTGAAATTCCATTTTGACTCCCGCTCTTTCTTTTCAGCTTCAGCCGGATCGTATAACATCCCTGTACAGATACACATCTTCCGATTTGTACGAGTCAGTACATCATAATTCACACAGCTGGAACACCCTTTCCAGAAGTCATCATCATCTGTTAACTCACTGAAAGGAACTGGCTCGTACCCTAAAGCTGAGTTAATCTTCATTACTGCCAGACTGGTAGTAATGCCAAATATTTTTGATTCAGGGTATTTACTACGGGTAAGCTTGAATATTTCTTTTTTAATGTCTTTTGCAATGCCACTTTTGCGGTGATCCGGATGTACAATCAAACCTGAATTGGCAACAAATTTTCCATGCCCCCAACTCTCAATGTAACAGAATCCCACAAAATTGCCTTGTTTGTCAGTTGCAACTACTGCTTTTCCCTCCAGCATCTTCTTTTTGATGTAGTCTGGTGACCGTTTGGCAATTCCGGTTCCACGGGCTTTGGCACTTTCTTCCATATGCCGGCATATTTCCTCAGCTAAAGCAAGATGTTCGTATTTAGCTGTCTGGATAGTGTATTGATTCATCTTTTAGTTAAAGCATAAACAAGAGAAAGGTGAAACGAATAAATAATGTGCTGATATAAGAATAATAGAAATAAATATCAGAATAGCACAAGGAATACAATAGGTAACACTCGTAACACGGGTGCGGATAATCAGGAACAAAAACTACGGAAATTTTCAGAGGCGTTCTGCCACATAGGCAAAACAATATTATGCTAGGGCTGGCACCCTAGGTCGCGGAAATCGTGGTGTTGTATGTACAAAGAATTGTAACATTTCCGGGACTTTTAGTTTAAAATAGTTTTAACAATCTTTTAAAAACTGCGCAAAGGTGATAAAAAATTAAATACAAAACGCAATTAATTTTAATTTTTTATCACATACACTCCTTTAACTTGCAAATTTGCCAAAAGGTTCATTTCATACATTTTGACTTTCTTTATTCTTAAAAATCCTGGGCTTAGGTTCTCAAAAACAAATGGTACAGGTGCAAAACCCGTACCACATTATTATATTTATATAAAACTCTTTGTATTTCTTACAAGTTGGGTTGTGGTGTAACTCGGAGATAAGGCTTAATTTTCGTATAGCCTTTCGGGAATTTTACATCTGCATCTTCATCTTTTACTGCAGCTGTAATGATTACATCCTGGCCATGCTCCCAGTTAGCAGGTGTTGCAACACTATAATTTGCAGTTAGTTGCAATGAGTCTAATACCCGTAGTATCTCAGCAAAATTGCGTCCAGTCGAGGCAGGATAAGTAATTGTCAACTTAACTTTGTGATCAGGTCCAATGATAAATACAGATCGTACCGTAAAGCTATCTGATGCATTTGGATGGATCATATCATACAGGTCAGCAATTTTACGATCTGAATCTGCAATAATAGGATAGTTAACAACTGTATTCTGGGTTTCGTTGATATCAGGTACCCATCCTTTGTGTGACTCCAGACTATCTACACTCAAAGCAATAATCTTTGCATTGCGCTTGGTGAACTCGTCATAAATGCGAGATGCAGCACCAAGTTCTGTAGTACATACAGGTGTATAATCTTTAGGATGTGAGAAAAATACTACCCAACTGTCTCCCGCCCACTCATAAAAATCAATCGGGCCCTGAGTTGTTTCAGCCTGAAAATTAGGAGCTATATCTCCCAGTCTTAATGTTGCCATGTTATTAAAAGTTATAAGGGTACAAAAGATATAAAACAAATCCCTATCATATTAATAGGAATACTAGTCAAATGTAGAGTAAAACTTTTTTACCTACAAATTTCGCTTCAATTTATTGGTTTTCGCTTTTAATCAAAAATTTCAGTTACTAATACAATCTGCTGATCATCAAATAATTGCTAGTCTGTTGTAGTACTGTTACCACTACTAAATCTTTCTATATTTTATATATGCTTCCCTATTCCTCATCTGCTTTTATATAGTATTATTATAAAAAAGAAGAATAGCTTATCACATATGCTAATGATAAGCAAATCCACTATATATAGTCACGAAGTAAACCTGAATGAAATGTAGCTTATATTCCTCTTGTACAATCATCTGAAAAAAATCATTTAATATTTTAAAATTATATTTTTATCATTTTTAAAAATATTTTGTATTTTTGAGTCATTAAAATATTAAAGACAGATATATTTTATTATTCAGACCGCTTGTATATCATGACAAACGATTTAGCCTACCACTATTCTATTCCATCCACTGTACAAAGAATAGAAACACAAACAAACATTTTTCTCTCTCATTATAATGAGGACGCTGTAAAGGAAGTATCCTGCTTTTTCTGGGGAAAGCTCAAAGAGCCTTATCTAACAGCAAAATGCCTGACCACTCTTTCAAAAGTGGTACGATCACGTTTTGCTTTGTCTCCACAGGAAATAGCAGCCATGCGTGATCCTATTGTAACAGCAGGTGCAGGTAAAATGCGCTTTGAGGCATTCTCTTCCTGCAATGGAATATATGCGCGATTGGATATATTACCGGAAGGCCTGGACGGAGAGTTTCTTTCCAGTGGTACTACCAATGTAGATTTCAATGAGCCTATGATTAATGCACTGACAGGCATTCTGAAACAGGATGAGGTGTTTCTTTCTGTAGGACAAAAAGAAGTAATATTGGAGAAACAGGGGGAACAAGTAGTAGAACGCAAAGTAACACTGCCTACCCGCTGGATAAAAGGTCTTACCTCTGTGCAGTTGTATCTTGCAGAAATGGACGAAGTGTGTAAGTTAACGAAGCTACAAACCATTCAGTTGTTTCAAACTCTTCCCAAAGGCACTATTAGAACAGCTTATTATCTGACTATGAGAGCTGGTAAAGCAATTTTTACCCCTGCCTCCATGGATGGAGCTATTATGATTGGTGGGCTTCATCGCGTACGATTGCTGGAAGGTTTACTCCCCTTTATTGATAACTTTAGTGTATACGCAACTCCTGATCGTCAGGCAAGCGCCTTTGTTTTATCAATGGGAGCCTTACGATTTATATTCTCTCTATCTGCTGATCCTTATCGGGGATTCTCAGGTGAAGGCAATGTATTGGATAATCTGACTGACAATATTCCACTGGAATGGATTCGGGGAGCCAATCACCTCTTGAAAGCGAATGAAGAATTTAATCCAACACTCTTCTCACTGGAAAACGACATTGAATTCGAAACGGTTGAATCTCTTTGTCCAAGTCTGTCTGCTATGGGACTGTTAGGCTATGATCTCACAACAAGACAACACTTCTATCGTCGTCTGCCTTATAAACCAGAGCGTATTGCCAGCCTGAATCCACGCCTAAAAAATGCCCGCAAGCTAATAGAGAAAGAAGAGATAGAACTACTCATCCATACACCTACCTGTACAGAAGCTCGTGTGAAAGGAACTAACGTCTGGCATACTGTCCTGATTGATGAACATACACAACGTTGCACATGTCAGTGGTTCACAGACTATCAGGGAATGCGTGGCCCATGCAAACATATACTCTCTGTAAGAATATTGACAGAGAATATGGAAGCCTCCAGCTACTAACTTCAGGAGTTCACTACTTAAAACAATTGCTTACTTGACTCATTTCCAGAATATCTCTTTTCGTTTTTTTATTATCCCTTATACCGCTTATACCTATGAACTACGCTGACCAACTACAGGAAATTATAGTACAGGAGAAACCAGATCAGTTATTGCCTTTTTTACAATCCTTACCTGCTGGAAATCTGGAGGAGTTACGCAAAAAGATAAAAACGTTAAAAAAACAACTTGAGAAGTATATTGAAATACGTATTGGAAACTGGGGTAGAAAAGGAACTGCAGGACAAACCAATGTATTGCAATTAGCCGCTTTAGGCTTACTAAGTAAACAGGACCTCTTCTCATCAGATTATATTGTTCGCCTATTTAATAACCACAGCCAGTCAGATATTTGGCCTTATATTCTGGAAATACTAAAATATCGCCAGGAAGACTGGTTCACAGACTGTCTGAAACATCATCAGCAGAAAAATGAATGGCTTATCATAGACTATCAGAAACTTCGTGAGTTACAGATGCTGGGGATTATCCAACATGATAAGGAATTGTTTACCAAACCCATGACATATTTGCTTCAAATACCCTGGAAAGATCAGCAGGAAACACAAAGGGATGTTTACTCTCTTATCTGTCAGGATGACTTCTTATTAAAAAATGACCTCTTATCTATATTTGAATATGAAACAAATCTGTATTGGATAAATCATTATTACAGCAAAGATCGCAAGCAGACACTTAACTGGACGGGCATTTTTCTCAGATTGGTTGAAGAAAACAAAATAAACCGACAATTGATATTACAAAAGTGTCTGCATGGCTTGAAACGGGATTTTAATAAAAACCTTCTTGGCTGGTATAAAGATCTGTTTAATGAATTAAAGCCAACTATTGGCGAACGCATAACTCTACAGCAAGGTATCTGCGAATTGCTACATTGTACATCTACACAACCTGTAAACTTTGCTATAGAGCAGATAAAACATATTTATACTCACCCAGATTTTGACTTTACAGCATTATCTACAGGTGCAGAAAGTTTATTATCTCGTAGTGATGTACGTACAGCAACCCGTACTTTGCTGGCGATTTTCGAAAAATCAGTAAAGATACGTCCGTCTCTGGCAAAACAGATTTCTCTGCTTGTGTGCAATGTGTTTATAATAGATGATGCCATTATACATGAAAAAGCAGCCAAATTAATCAATCAGGTTGGAGATCGGAAAGATCAAGCATTATTGGAACAGTTAACATTGTTTAGTGATCAGTTATCTGCAACCGCAAGAGATTTGTTACAGGAATTTCTTCCTGTAACTGAAGAAGAGTCTTCCTGCATTTATGAAAAGCAGGAAGACTCAATACCGCAACGCATTACCAATCAAAATAAACTACAACCTATAAATTCCTGGAATGATTTGCTCTTTCAGATTGGCAAAGTTACCAGCCATTTGAATACAGAGAATCTGGAATTATTACTTGATGGATTGATACGTCTCCAATCCGCTGTACCTGCCAACTTTCACGAACAGGTAAAACCGTATCTGCGAAAGCCCGAACAGATGCAGTGGCTATATGGCATGGAGGGATTGATCAATGCATTGATTTCTGATTGGGCAAATCAAGGAAAGACGCATTATGTAAGTCAGGTAAATCTAAATAATACAGATCGATTCCTGTATATTTATCAGCAGCGGTTTGAACAGGTTATTAATAAAATACATGACAAATCAACTTTGCCTTTATTAGCAACACCTTCACATGCACCCTATTGGATTGCGCCTGAGGTATTGGTAGACCGAATGCTTGCTTATCAAAAGCACAATACACCCATCGACTATCTGGATCTGGCAATTGCCATAGCCCGTACAAGCCAGGAAGAAAAAGAATCTGCATTAGAAAAAGCAGAACAGCTCACAGGTTTTTATAAGGAATTGATGCTATTTTTTCTGGGAGATACAGTAGCACCAACGCTTTCCAGTAAATCATCATTTCTGAAGCCTATTTCAGATGTGATGACCAAACTCATGGATAAACATAGTCTTCGCAGGCCTCGAAAAGAAGATGAGCAGCATATCCTGTGGGCAGTAGCTGCACGTACCAAAAATCCATCTGGGAAGTTTGATTTTCTGGAATCTACCTCTTGGGCAGCCGTACCCAATGTAATCTCACCATTTGCATTGGAATGGGAGATGCAACACAAAAACTATTCGTATAAAAACTGGGATAAAACAATTATTACTATCCGTTATAGTGTCATTCACTTACAGTTACCAGATAAAATCTATTCTCCTATTGGGTTGTTGTATTCGCAACATATATCTAAAAAAGAAGACCTTTCCTATTATTATATAAACGAAAAAGATGCGGAGTTACTCTTTTCACTTAGCCCACATTATCCGGAAGCATTGTATATACAAGCCATACAAGCTGGCACAATACGTTCAGAATTGGGGGAAGAAACAGAACGCCGGATTGTGAGTGCTGTATTACGCACCTTATTATCTCCAGATCGTCCTTTTCAGATAGCTTCTACTTTATTACTTGCTACTGGCTTGTTACATGCCCAAAATACAACCCGAGGCATTGCATCTGAGGTAGTGGTTCAGGCTATTTCTGACGCTCGACTGGATACTTATCTTTTAGGTGAAATGTTAGGAAAACTTATTACAGGCAACTATGCACCTGTGCAACGTTTGATTGGCGCTCTTACTCTGGTCAAAGATATTTCAGCCCTACACGATTCGGCATTAGAACAGATACTGGAATCGTTGATCATCCAATTGGAAGGAGCACCGCCCAAAAATCTGAAAAAACTATTGGAACTCTATCTGGATATTTGCAAAAAACATCGTCGCCGAACAACAACAACCATAAAAGAAAAAGCGTCCGTCTGGCAACAGAATGCTACATTAAAACCAGTTGCAGCCAAAATTGCACAACTTATCAGTGAACCGACTGCAGCCTGACTTTGCTACTACGACAAAACATTACTTTAACGAATTCATCTTCAATTCTGGATTTTACCAGGTTGCATTATTCTATTATTCTGCCACTGAAGTATCTTCAGTGGCTTTTACTTTCCTGGTTAACAAACTTCAAACAGATACAGTACCAAGGCATATATAGCTTTTGTTATGCTAATAGGAATAAACTGGAAACATTGTATTAGGGCTAGCATATTTAAATGCTAAAATGTTCAGAACCTGCTAATATGTACTCTGGATAACTAAAAGACTGACCAAAGTTTGATCATCAGCATCAAATTATCAAATAAGCATCCTTTTCATTTTTTGCATTTAAATATGTACTTTGGGTCCATGTTAACACTCCTTAAAGCATACCAAAAACGGCTAACTAACCTTACGTCATCCAATAAATCGCTACTTCTGTTGACACTACCTTCAGAGCAGTTTTTCGATCTTCATGAATTGGATTTTCTTGACAACAGACCTTCATTTGAAATTGTCTGTCAATTAATTGCGGGTAAGAATAAGATTGCTCTTTGTGATGTACTAGACAGCAGGTATGACAAAGTGAATGAAGCAACCAAACGATTACGACGTATTGTCCGGACAGCTTCATTTATTGAACAGGAACGTGGTGCGCAGGATTTGTATGTTGGCTATCCTATGATACATGGGAAACTTATTGATGGCACATCTGTCAGATGTCCGTTATTATTTTTTCCTGTACACCTGGCACAATCTGGTAACCGTTGGGAATTATATCCAAGAGAAGGCGAAGAGATCCAATTGAACAAAAGCTTTTTACTCGCTTATTCCTACTTCAATAATGTAAAGATTACAGATGAATGGATAGAGACAGACTTTGATGATTTTAGTAAGGATAGTCTGGAATTCCGAACCCGACTCTATGAATTATTAAAACAAAGTCCTCTTGAGATAAACTTCAACCAGGATACCTTTACAGATAAGTTGCAGCCATTCCAAACGTTTAAAAGAGGAGATTTTGAAGCTTTACAACGCAATGGAGAAATCAAACTCTATCCTGAAGCCGTGCTGGGAATTTTTCCGCAAGCAGGTTCTTATTTGATGCCTGATTATCAATATCTGATTGAAAAGAATGAGTGTAAAGAAACAGAAGATTTCTTTCTTCGGAAAATTACAGAAGAAAGAAAGAGTAAGGTTTCAAATGAGGAGAATTTATTGACACCATTGCCACTAGATGCCTCACAGGAGCAGGCTATGCAAATGGTAAAGTCAGGTAAGTCGGTTGTGGTGCAGGGACCTCCGGGAACAGGTAAGTCACAATTTATTGCTAATCTCATGGCAGACTATGCTGCACAGGGGAAACGAGTGCTATTGGTGTGTCAGAAACGGGTTGCACTGGATGTGGTGTATGAACGACTTCGGCAAGTAGGGATTACGGACTTCTTGGCGTTAGTGCATGATTTTAAACAAGATCGCAAGGCACTGTATGAGCAGATAAATCGGCAGATAGAACGTATAGAAGAATATAAACGTCTCAATCTGAGTCTGGATGCGATCTATCTGGAACGTAACTTTACACAGGAATGCCGGCGAATTGATAAGCTTACTCAGGAACTGGAAGAGTTTCGGAAAATATTATTTGATGAGACGATTTGTGGTGTGTCAGTAAAAGAACTGTATTTAACTAGTAGTCCTGACAAGCTCGGTGTTTCTCTTAAAAAGGAATATAAACATTTTCGGTTTGGAGAAACGGATGATTTTATGCGACGTCTGGCTGCATATGAATCCTATTTGCCCTTAGAAGCTGAATTTTATCCCTTGCATGATCGAGTTTCCTTTCATGCGTTTACTTATTCTGACCAGGATCTACTTACAGAATATCTTCAGGAAGTACCTGCTACAGCACAAAGTGTATTGATACAGGCAGATCGAATAGCCAATTTGAAGCTAAGTATCTCGGATCTGGAAGTATTGACAGAAGAAGAACGAAGGATGCGGCAGGTATTTGAATTGATTCCTGATGAACCTGTATGGCAGATTTTTCTTCATTATTACAAAGGTAATAACGCATTTGTGACATCTAAGTGGTTAGATAAACAGGAGAAAGAGATATTAAAATGCCTTAAGGGAATAGGTATTGAGAGGAGTCTTTCTGTGGACCAATTGCCTCATGCTTTGGAATTATGTATGAATGCTTTGGATGCCCGTCAGAATCTGTTCTCATGGATCAGGTGGAGTTGGTTTTCAGGACAAAAAAAGGAAGTACAGTCTATTGCCGATGACAATGGAGCATCCCTGGAACGAAGTGATTTGAAGAAGTTGGTAGAGAAGATTAAACGGCGAATTGCATTCGAGAAAGTAAAAGAAAATCTTGCTGTTGCCTGGAATACTGAAAACCTGTATGAGCCAGATTTGGCTAAGCAATGGTTTGAAAATCAGCGAACTGCCCGAAAAGCCTACAAGCTATCCAGGAAACTTGCCTCTTTCTATCCTTTATCCTCTTTATTACAGGGCTCTTATAGAGTGTTTCAGGAGAAACTCTATCAATTGCAGGCCATAGCAGATGAGTGGAGGCAAAGCAAAGTAAGATGGAGACGCTATCTGACACAGGAACAGGTGACACGTGCCTGGAAAAATCCGCTGAGTATTCAGGATCAACTCATTGCTCTTGCAGAAGACTTTGATGCTCTTTGCGAACTGGATAAGATTAAGATTAGTTTTTCCTCACAAGAGCGTGAGGTATTAACAAAGATACATGCCTATTATGCTGCATTAAGTAAAGATGACCTTTCGCAAAATAATTTATCTGGATGGGCCTTCCTTTTTGACAATAGCCTACGACTGTCATGGATTGATCATATAGAAGGGCAATATCCTATTTTACGGGCAGTGTCAACACATAAGCTTAAGCAGATGGAGGATGAGCTACAAGAAGCTTTGTTAAAAAAGCAAAATCTGAGTCGGGAGATGTTGTTGATGAAACTCAGGGAGCAAACCTATCGGAATGTAGAGTTTAACCGATTGAATAATCTGGTTACCTACCGTGATCTGAAACATCAGGTCTCAAAAAAGCGTCACATTTGGGCTTTGCGGAAATTATTTGCAGAGTTAGGAGATGAAATATTTCAACTGGTTCCTTGCTGGATGGCTTCTCCTGAGTCCGTTTCTGCTATTTGGGATATTCATTCTTCGGATGTTGTTTCTGGCGAAGACAACTCTGTTGTTGCAAAGGCCAGAAAAACAGTATTTGATCTGGTGATTTTTGATGAAGCTTCCCAATGTTTTGCTGAACGAGGCTTACCTGCCATGGCTCGAGGTCAGCAGGTGGTTATCACAGGTGACAGTAAACAATTGCAACCGAATGATTTGTATCAGATTCGGTATGAAGAAGATTTAGAAGAGGTACCTGATTTGGAAGTTAATTCTTTGCTGGATCTGGCATCAAGGTATTTACCTCAAACTCAACTTAAAGGGCATTATCGTAGTCAATCATTGGAATTGATTGATTTTTCTAATCGTCATTTCTATCAGCATAATCTGGAATTACTACCTGACTTTACTCTGATTAACAAAGCAGATCCTGCCATCCATTATGTTAAAGTAGATGGTATTTGGAACGATAGCCAGAATCAGGAAGAAGCGGATGCTGTTGTTACATTGGTTCAAAAGCTTGTTCTGCAATATCCTGAGAAACAAATCGGGGTAGTGACGTTTAATTACAAACAACAGGGGCTGATACAGGATAAGCTTGAGTCAATCACTATAGAACATGGATGGTTGTTGCCAGATAGTTTATTTGTCAAGAATATTGAGAATGTCCAGGGTGACGAACGGGATATCATTATTTTCTCATTAGGTTATGCCCCTGATAGTGCTGGGCGACTAATGATGCAATTTGGTAGTTTAAACCAGCAGGGAGGAGAGAACCGACTGAATGTTGCGATTACCCGGGCCAAAGAACGTATTTATGTTGTTTCCAGCCTTCATCCACAACAACTACGTACAGATGATGTCTTACATGAAGGACCTCGGTTGTTACAAAAGTACCTGGAATATGCATGGCAGGTCTCTGTTGGGGAGTATGTCCCTAAACCTAAAATATCAGATAGATTTGTATCTAAAAAATTACTAAAAGATAGGATTGCAGAAGCACAGTCTGAGGCAGTAAAAGAATTGCCTTTTGCTGATATCACTCTAAAGCAGGAGGGAAGATATGAGGCTCTGATCCTTACAGATGATGACTTATACTATCAAAGTCTGTCTGCTAAGGAGGCACATGCTTATACACCTTTTTTACTGACAGCCAAGCACTGGAAATTTAAACGTGTATATAGTAGAGAGTGGTGGAAAAAGTCAGGACGCTTGCCTAAACAATAAAAAGTAAAAGCCCGTACTTTACAGATACGGGCTTTTACTTTTTCTACTTCTTATTCAGTAATTTACTATATCTCGCAGGATCATTCAGAACTTCTACTGCTGCTTTTAATTCTTTGTCGTTATCAAACGAAGCTTCTACCATACCCTTCTCAAAATAATAACGGGCTACTATTTCTTCTTCCAGTGCTTCTTTAACCTCTGTCTTGAATTTTTGCAGGTCAGATTCCTTGTTATGATACATCTTGTTTTTTAAGGCTTTAATCTGTTCCTGAATATCCTCATAATATTTTTCCTTCTTTGCATACGCAATCAGATCTTCTACACTTCTTTCTACCTGTGTAGTATAATCATAATCTTTACTGCCAAGCCATTTCACAAACTCCTGATATTCTGCATCTGTAAGCTTAAACTCTTTCGGGGACTTTATAGAAGCATGTTCATTCGTATACTTATTGGCATAATCGAATAGCAGGTTCTTATTATCCAGACTGAAGAGAATCTGAGGGATCAGCGACTTTTCTACTTCTACATCAGGTGAGATTCCTCCTCCATCATATACTACACGTCCACTTTTAGTTTTAAATGCAACACGTAAGGAATCCGGAATTTTGCCAACGCTGCCATCTTCATTGCGATGACTGTAATCGATTGCCTGAATACAACGGCCACTAGGAATATAGTATTTAGCTGTTGTCACTTTTAGCTGTGAATTATAAGACAATGGACGAGTAACCTGAACAAGGCCTTTACCATAAGTACGTTGTCCAATCAAAACACCTCTATCATAATCCTGAATAACACCAGACACAATTTCAGCAGCAGAAGCACTTCGGCTACTGGTTAATACTGCTACCGGAATATCTGTATCTACTGGTGGGTTCAATGCTGTATAGACTTTGTTCCAGTCTGTAACCTTTCCTTTAGTGCTTACAATCTCAACATCTTTAGAAACAAACAGATTGGAAATATTAACAGCCTCACTTAATAAACCACCTGGGTTGTCTCTTAAATCCAACACGATTTTCTTAGCCCCCTTACCTTTTAATTCAATCAGCGCATTTTTTACTTCACGGACAGCGCCACTTGTAAAGTCTTCCAGGTGAATATATCCAATATCATTGGTTACCATGCCATGATAAGGTACATTATCGATTTTAATATTTTCACGTGACAGAGGGACTTCTATTGATTTATCCTGCCCATATCTTTTAATTGTGAGTTTCACTGGAGTCCCTGCCTGTCCACGGAGTAGCTTATTCACATCCAGATAGGTTTTATTTTTCAGATCAATATCATCAATCTTGATGATCTCATCACCTACCTTTAGTCCTGCCCGAACTGCCGGAGAGTTGTCATGAGGCATAATCACGTATGTTTTGCCCATACGAGAACCTACAACTGCACCAATTCCTCCATATTGTCCGGTAGTCATGGTTCGATAATCTTCAATTTCATCTTCAGGAATGTAGTCTGTGTAGGGGTCCAGAGATTTTAACATGGCATCAATGCCTACTTTCATCACATGATTGGGATTTACTTCATCTACATAGAAGTTATTTACTTCACGGAAAAGTGTACCAAAAATCTCCAGATTCTTCGCTATTTCGAAGTAACGCTCTCCTGGATCAGAGAATGCAAAGCCTCCCAGTAATGCTGCTGGAATTGCTGCAAACAATAAAGATTTACGAACTTTAATCATAATATTTTTCAATGCTGATTAATTACAACTGAAAAAAGTTGTAAAATTTAGCAAATAGATAACGAAAAGCCAAAGATTAAATTGTTAAAATGATGAGTGGCTAGTAGGCTGAAGTCCAGTGTCTTGTAACTTTTTCCAAACAGCATTAAATTTTTTGCTCAGAATGTCAGAAGGTAGTATTTCCTTACTTACATAGATAACACTCAGATAGGCTGGAAAGACAGACGGAGGAGTAGCTGAAAGCCATTCATACTTATGATGACGATAGATTTCCTTTAATCTGCGACGTATCAGATTTCGTTTGTTTGAGCGCTTAAAATTTCGCTTGGAAATAGAAAAAAATATTTGAGGATAGGCGATTTCTTCGTTTGTTCTGGGAAGATATTGAATCCGAAAAGGATATAAATAAACAGAGGAACCTTTCTGAAAAAGTTCCTCGATTATTTTTTTGCTACAGAGCCGTTCAGCTTTGGGAAGATTTTGGTTTTTTACCAACATAAGAAATAGTGATCAGCAAATAATCATTAGTATAATAGCCAACGACAAATGCTAGAAATGATCAGCTAGTATAATTATGCTTTATGTCTTCTTTCGTCTGACACAGTTAGTTTTTTGCGTCCTTTGGCGCGACGGCTTGCTAACACCCGACGTCCATTAGGGGTCGACATTCTTTCAAGAAAGCCGTGCTTGTTTCTTCTCTTGCGCTTGGAGGGCTGAAATGTACGTTTCATGACAATAAACTTAATATTATTATTTTAGATGTATTTCTAAAAAACAGGGTTGCAAATATATGGAAAGCATTTTAAAATAAAAACATTTGATCGTATTTTGTTGTATATTAATCTGGATAAGCTTGGTTTGGGCTTATTTTATTCCTGGTATAGTACTTGTAATACGGTTTGCCCAACTGCTTTAAGTGTATTCTTATCTATAATCTGCATGTTATCTGCATGAGTGTGATGATATGCTCCAAACTCGCCTTCTGTTGAGAAATCTATAATATCGATAGTTGGGATACGTGCATACTCATTGATATATACATGATCATCTATAATTTCAGGAGCCTGACCGTTACGGAAATATTGCCCATAGCCTAATGCCTGTCCTATATTCCATACCTTATCTACAATACCAGCAGCATATCTTACTGAACTTCCTTCTCTATTAAAAACAGCGTTTTTACCCCCTGCCATGTCAAGTAATATCCCAAAATATGCAGAGTAGCCTGGTTTATGCAGGTTTTTACCCCAATGTTGAGAGCCCAGACAGTAGTATTCTACATTAGATTCTGGATTTGTGTATTTGTCTCTGTTTTCGAAATCTGGAATGCCATAATCTTCCACATCGAAAAGAATAATGTCCACTCCAACATTGGGTTTTGTTGAGGCAGTTGATAAGACTCTGGCTATTTCCAGTAATATGCCGACTCCGCTGGCTCCATCATTGGCACCATCAATAGGTTGCTTGGTTTTGGCGCTATCTTTATCGGCCACATGGCGGGTATCCCAATGAGCTGCCAGGAGAATATGTTTTGGTGCTTTTGCATTAAATGACGCAATGATATTGCGTGCCTTAAGTGGTGTTCTATCATAGGCGCTAGCTGTAAACTCCTGTACGGTTACTTCAGCCCCATATTGTTTTAATGTGGCTATCAGATAATCTCCACAGGCACGATGTCCGGCAGTATTTGGGACTCTTGGACCAAATCTGACTTGTCTGTCTACAAAGCTGTACGCAGAGTCTGCGGAAAAATCAGGTGCTTTTGTTGTAATTACAGATTGGCTTTCTGTTGTTTGTGTAGTTTGGCTTTCGCCTCCTTTGGAGCCATCTTTACAGGCTGATAACCACACTACTGCTCCTATAAAAAATATAATCTTTTTCATCAGAAAAAATAATACCCGCCTCTTCGGTTAATAAGATAGTTGTTTCAGGTGTATTCGAAAGAGGCTAAAGAAACGTTACAAAAATCAACTTTGCAAACATTCTTTCTTTAATTCTGATAGGGTTAACTCAAACCGAAGATTATAAGTTTAAACTCATCGGCGCATTTTTAGTCTTAGATATTCAGATGAATTAGATTCGAAAGACAACTTAATGAGCATAGAAAGTTCATTTTCCCATATTAAGGTGCATGCCAGTGGATATTTCTGATCACTGATTGCTATATAGGTGGTATCATAACCAGAGATCTGCTTGGCAGTAAGCTTATATGTACTAATCTGAATCATTGGTAGTTCAGTTTGGTACATATCATAGTATACACAGGCTAACTTTCCATTAAGAGGAGATATTTGTGGTTTTTCAAAGAAAATAGCTGTATCACCCGTTTGCTTATCTACTGTAAAATATTCATACCATTCATAGCCCGTACATTCCATTATATATTTATCAATGTCTGGTAAATATCCAATGTATTTGTACTCAAGAAAATTATCGTCCTTAGAAAGATTGTTTTTTACAACAAAGGATTTACCTGTAGCTAATGGTAATCTGATTTCTCCGTTAATTATTTTAAACCGATTAGTATCTCTCTTTATTTTATCCTGATAAGTTGTTTCACTGGATGCAAATTCTTTTTCTGAGATAACAGACAATACAAAACGTGTAGAGTCAGTAGGCTGAACAAAAGAAAAACGGGTGGATGCAATTACCTGTGGTTCCTGTTTGCGTCCTTCCAGCTTATGCACTGCTACGGTTTGGGCTAAAGCAGATTGCCTGCCACTGTGACATGAGAACACAGTGACAGGAATCGTTATTACTAAGAGTATCTTTTTGACCATCAGAATACACTGGAAAAAGAACCAATACTTGTTATGAGAGTGCATAGGCGTTCCTGTTCAAAAGAGATACTTACCCAAAATGACAACTTATTAGCCTTCGGCCACTCAATCAAATAATTACTCTTCATAGGCCCAGGCTATACCAGTTTTCATATCACGTACAACAACTCCAATTTGTTTCAATTGAGCCCTAATTTCATCTATTTTTGTGTAATTTTTCTCGACTTTTGCATCTTTATAGATAGTAAGAAGCTCAGAGAGTAACAACTCAAATGCATCAGGTTTCTCTTCTTTGAGTCCTAATACTTCTTCGATAAAAGTTACATATGTTGTGCGAAGCATATTAAAACCTTCTTCTCCCAGTTCCGCACTTTGTATTTGTCCTAATTGCAATTGATTTATTTTCTTAAGCAGATCGAAAAGCTTGGCAATAGTGACCGCTGTGTTCAGGTCATCATTCATAGCATCATAACAACCTTGTGCAGCTGTCTTGATATCTTGCAAATGCTTTTCATTTACCCCTACTCCGTCTACTTCAGAAAAGGTTTTTGTTTTGATATAATGAAGTCCATTTATTAAGCGCCGATAGGCTTTTCCTGATGCCTGTAGCGCATCATTGCTTAAATCCAGTACACTTCTGTACTGCGATTGTAGCATAAAGAACCGTACAGTCATTGGGCTGTATGCCTGAGTCAGGAATAAATTTTGCCCAGTAAACAGTTCATCTGGTAGAATAGAATTGTCTTTTGATTTAGACATCTTTTCTCCATTCAACGTCAGCATATTTGAGTGCATCCAATATTTTACGGGCTGTACTCCATTAATACCTACTGCCTGAGCAATTTCACATTCATGATGGGGGAATTTAAGATCCATACCACCACCATGAATATCAAAGTGAGTACCCAGATATTTTGTACTCATACAAGTACATTCCAAATGCCAGCCAGGGAATCCCTCACCCCAAGGCGATTTCCAACGCATAATATGTTTAGAGGAAGCCTTTTTCCAGATTGCGAAATCCAGAGGATTCTGTTTTTCCGACTGCCCATCCAGTTCACGGGTTTCATTGATTAGTTCTTCTATTACCCGGCCAGAAAGTTGTCCGTAGTTCTGATATGAAGACTGGTATGTATTTATATCAAAATATACAGAACCATTTGATTCATAGGCATATCCTTTTGAGATTAGTTCCTTTACTGCCTCAATCTGTTCTACCATATGTCCTGTCGCAGACGGCTCTATACTTGGAGGCAACATATTCATGGTACGTAGTACATCATGAAAATTATTGGTATAGAACTGGACAACTTCCATTGGTTCCAGCTGTTCTAAACGCGCTTTCTTCGAAATCTTATCTTCTCCGTCATCCGCATCGTTTTCTAGGTGACCTACATCTGTGATATTTCGCACGTATCTGACTTTATAGCCTAAGTGAAGCAAATACCGATACAGTATATCGAATGTAAGAAATGTACGTACATTGCCCAGATGGACAGAACTATATACTGTCGGACCACACACATACATACCTACGTAAGAAGGGTGTATGGATTCAAACAGTTCTTTCTGACGTGTAAGTGTATTATAAAGTTTTAATGGCTGGGGATTCACAAAGAGTAAAGAATTTAAATTTAAAGATCAGGAATGTTTCATGCATGAAAAGGTTTACATGCAACAACATCGATCGTGGTATTTGTTCAGTAGCATACTTCTTTTGTGGAAAAATTTGAGTTCACCAGAACCATATATGAAAAATGGCAACAAAGATACAGAGGTTTTAACTATAGCAAAGAGTTTATCCCGAGGAAAGTTAAAAACTACAGATATTCTTCATTTTTATAAGTGGGTTGCTTAGGAAAGGATAGTAGTTTGAATACCAGCCATAAAGATAGTTATTTTACTTGTTTCTCCTTTTGGAGTGAGGTAAAATATTTCTCTAATTCAGATTCAATGACAGTAAAAGTCTGATCTTTCAATGATTCCATATCATTAACTGTCATTCCTTTTGTTGGAATAGGTTCATGAATGATTACTTTTATGCCTTTACGTAAAAATAACAGCTTTCCATCATCTGGTAGGATCTGCCAGTTATATGGGAACGTTATGGGAACAATAGGCACCTGTGTATCAATAGCCATCCGAAAAGCCCCATCCTTAAAAGGTGCCATTCGTGGAGGTTGTTTGGATTTAATGCCACCTTCCGGAAAGATTACAATGCTACGATTGTGCTGAAGAAAATTCACGGATTTCTGTACAATTCTGTAACGTTCCAGTTTGCTCTCCCGATTGACCGGAATATGAAGCTTGCGAAACATATAGCCAAACAGAGGAACTTTGGTAATCTGGCTTTTTCCAATGAAAGCATAATAGTGAGGCAACACCACTCCCATTACTGCAATATCCAGATAGGAAAAATGATTGGAGCAGAATACATAGGCTTGATTATCAGATAATGTTGCTCTATTCTCTATATCAACAGAGATACCACATAATGGAAAAAATAATTGCCCCCATAAACGATTAAGGTAATGGGCTTTGGGATGCCATTTTTCACGTTGTAAAAACAACCAGAAAAATGGAAACAACAATAAAAACAATCCAAGAAACCAGAAATAACACCAAAAAGAATACAGTCGTCGCATGAGCTAGTGAGAACAATTACTCCAGCAAACTACATAAGCTGAAATAGTTGGAACAGAAGCGCAAATTAGAGAAAAGCAAGAGATTGCCCGAATAATTGGTTTAAAATTATTTCTGAAGGGAGGTATGTGAATGTTGATAGTCAATACAATTCACCTTTCATAACCGTAATAGCCTGCCCTCCAAGTAATACCCGGTCATTTACTAAGCGAACTTTCACAACACCTCCTCGTGCAGAGGCCTGAAAACCCGTCATAGTTGTTTTGCTCAGTTTTGCTGCCCAATAAGGTCCTAAAGCTGTATGAGCAGAACCTGTAACCGGATCTTCATTCACACCTACAGCAGGCGCAAAAAAGCGGGAGATAAAATCATAGTCAGTTGATTGGCTACTAGCTGTAACAATCGTGCCTCGTATGGGCAATTTGCTTAATTCAGAGAAATTGGGTTGTAAGTTTCTAAGTACTTCTTCTGATTCAATCTCAATCAGATAATCCATCTTATTATTTCCTACAAAAATAGGATTGACACCTAATGCTTCTGTCAATCCTTCTGGAGCGGTTACTTCTATTGCTTGTTTAGCAGGAAAATCCATTTCAATCCAGTCACTATTCTTTGTGCAGGTGAGAAGACCACTTCGTGTAAAAAAACGGGCGGTATCATCATGAGATAGTTTTTGAAGTTGCCAGAGTATATGTGATGTGGCCAGGGTTGCATGACCGCATAAGTCTACTTCTACTTTCGGGGTAAACCACCTTAGTCGATATCCATCTTCTTCAGGCCAGGCAAACGCTGTCTCAGAGAGATTCATTTCCATAGCCAGATTCTGCATCCATTCTTCTTTAGCTGGTTCTTCCAATAAACAGACAGCCGCAGGATTGCCTCCAAAAATGCGTTGAGTAAATGCATCAACCTGATAGATATTCATAGACGTGTATGGTAAGGTATAGTCAATAAGATGTTATACTATCAAAGGAATACTTTTTTCGGTGTTTTTTCAAAATAATTTTTTAGGTTTTCCGTCTAGCACAAAACCAGTTATTCAATCAGACCTTTACATAAACTACTATATTCCATGCTTTCCAGATTAATGGTTTTATTGCTCATTGTAGTTCTATTCTTTGGAGTTGACTATTATGTATATCATGCTTTACGTACTTTGCCTGAATCGTTTCGGCGACCAGCCCAGTGGATCTCACTTTTTTTCTCTATTGGTTCAATAGTTTCACTGTTGTTGTTCTTTTTAATACCAGGTTTACAAGGTTCTGTGATGCGGAATTTTCTTATGACTATGGTATTCACTAATCTGTTGATTAAGCTCGTTGCAGGGATCTTTGTACTTTTGGATGACATTATTCGACTAGGCAAATGGGTGGTATCTAAATTTACTTCCTCAGATGCAACAGCCCAAGCTCCAACCACGAGTCCTCAGGATGCTGCACCTGTAATTCCTCGTTCTGAATTTCTGATCAAAGCTGCTGCCATTGCAGGGACAGTTCCGCTTGTTGGAGTTGGTTATGGTATATTGTTGGGTGCACATGATTACAGAGTTCGTAGAGTAACCTTACGATTGCCTAACTTACCCCGTTCGTTTGACGGAATACGTATTGCTCAGATTTCAGATATTCATTCAGGTAGTTTTTTCAATAAGAGAGCTGTTACAGGAGGAGTCGACATGTTGTTGAAGGAAAAGCCTGATATGATATTTTTTACAGGAGACTTAGTTAATAATATTGCAGAAGAAGTTGCAGAGTATGTTCCCATCTTCCAGAAGTTAAAAGCTCCATTAGGTGTATTCTCGACATTAGGTAATCACGATTATGGGGATTATGTGAATTGGGAGAGTGCAGCTGCAAAAACAAAAAACCTTCAGGATCTGATGCACGCTCATAAACTGATGGGTTGGGACTTGCTGATGGATGAAAATCGGAAAATTATTCAAAGTGGAGATGAACTCAGTATTATTGGGATTCAAAACTGGGGAAGAAGCTTTTCAAAACATGGTAATCTGGCAAAAGCCTATAAGGGAGCAGAAGATGCTCCTGTAAAACTGCTTCTATCGCATGATCCTACACATTGGGATGCTCAGGTCCGTCCAAACTTCCAGGATATTGATGTGGCATTTGCCGGACATACACATGGTGCACAGTTTGGAGTAGAGATTGGAAATTTTCACTGGAGTCCTGTTAAATATGCCTATAAGCAGTGGGCTGGGTTATATCAGGAAAAAAATGATGTAGGAAAAACGCAATATCTGTATGTGAATAGAGGCTATGGATACATTGGTTTTCCCGGACGTGTAGGGATGCCCCCTGAAATAACTATTTTTGAATTAAAAGTAGTCTGATTTAAACATAAATAGCTGATAATAGTTTACTATAAAGTTTTTCACTATGTCCGGCTGAAAAGTGTAATTTATTTTTCTACAGAAATGAACCATTTTCATAGAAAAATAAATTACATGTAAACACAGACTACCTTTTAAAAACACTTACTAACATGAAAAAACTACTTTTTACCTGTTTTACACTTTTAGCAACGGGTATTTTTACATTTGCACAGAAAGTTGAGAGTTGTTGCCAGATCTCAGCTACAGATGCAATGGCCCGGTTAGTAGATGACCCAGAATTCGTAGCTAGCCATTTGGCTCCGCTTCCCTATATATATGAAGGTAAAGATGGCAAAATGATTACTTTTAAAACAACAGACGGTAAAACCGCTAATGCTTTTGAATTAAAGGCAAAAACAAAATCCAATAAGTATCTCTTTGTGTTTCAGGAGTGGTGGGGATTGAATGACTACATCAAACGTGAATCTGAAAAATACTATAACGATCTGAAAGGCGAAGTGACTGTGATCGCATTGGATATGTATGATGGAAAAGTAGCTACTGATCCTGAAACTGCAGGGAAATATATGGGAGAAGCTAAACCTGAGCGCCTGGATGCTATTACCAAAGGTGCAGTTGAGTATGTAGGAAAGGATGCAAAGATAGCAACAGTTGGTTGGTGCTTTGGTGGTGCGCGTTCTCTTCAGGCGGCTTTAGTAAGTGGCAAACAAGCTGTTGGCTGTGTGATGTTTTATGGTATGCCTGAAAAAGATGTAAATCGGTTGAAAACTTTACACACAGATGTATTGGGTTTGTTTGCAGGAAGAGAGAAATGGATTAACTCAGAAGTTGTTTCCCAATTTGAAAAAGACATGCAGGCTGCAGGAAAAAAAGTAACTGTAAAAACATTCGATGCAGAACATGCTTTTGCAAATCCAAGTAATCCCAATTACGACAAAGCAAAAGCGGACGAAGCATATATGATGGCAATCAATTACCTAAAAGGAAAGTTTAAGGTCTAAAGTTGAATAATCTCACAACTCAAAACCCTGTCTCTTTCCTGAGCAGGGTTTTGTTTTTTATGTCTATACAGTTTCTTTGCCAAATTGTTTTCAAGTTCATTTCCTGATTTATTACTTTGCACACAAATTATTTTTAGCATTATATGATCCAGAATCCAAAACGATATACTGTTACAGCGGCTTTAATATATGCCAATGGCCCGATACACATAGGTCATTTGGCAGGTTGTTATATTCCGGCTGATATTTATGTTCGCTACCTGAGAGCCAAAGGGGCTGATGTGCTCTTTGTGAGTGGAACCGATGAACATGGTGTACCTATTACTATTCGGGCACAAAAAGAAGGCATTACTCCCCAGGAAGTTGTAGATAAATATTATAAGCAAATTCGGGATTCTTTTGCTGAATTTGGTATTTCATTTGACATCTATTCCCGCACAAGTAAGAAAGTTCACCATGAGACTTCTCAGGAGTTCTTTAAAGACTTATATGATAAAGGCGTCTTTGTGGAAGAAGTCTCTCAACAGTATTATGACGAGAAAGCAGGTCAATTCCTGGCTGACCGATATATTGTAGGTACATGTCCTAATTGTGGCAATCCCAATGCCTATGGCGATCAATGTGAGAGATGTGGGAGTACATTAAGCCCGATGGAACTTATCAATCCACACTCTATGCTAAGTGGTGGAAAACCAGTGTTGAAAGCAACTAAAAACTGGTATCTTCCTTTAGATAAGATGCAGCCGCAGATTGAAGAATATATTGCCTCTCATCCAGAGTGGAAGGTGAACGTTGCTGGACAATGTCAATCATGGTTGAAACAAGGCCTACAGCCACGTGCAATGACTCGTGATCTGGATTGGGGCATTCAGGTTCCTCTGCCTGATACAGAAGGTAAGGTGTTGTATGTGTGGTTTGAGGCACCAATTGGCTATATCTCTGCCACCAAAGATTACTTTACTGCCAAGAAAATGGGAGCGGCTCCTGAATTGTACACAGCTCCTGTACCAGAGACAACAACACCTGGTGATTGGGAAGTGTACTGGAAGGCCAAAGATACCAAGCTGGTGCACTTTATCGGAAAGGATAATATTGTGTTTCACTGTATTATTTTTCCGGCAACCTTGATGGCTGAAGGAAGTTACATTCTGCCAGAAAATGTACCCGCTAATGAGTTTATGAACCTGGAAGGAGATAAGATCTCTACCTCACGTAACTGGGCTGTATGGTTGCATGAATACCTGGCTGAGTTTCCCGGTCAACAGGACGTATTACGGTATGTACTTACTACGAATGCACCAGAAACAAAAGATAATGAGTTTACCTGGAAAGATTTTCAGACTAAAAACAATAGTGAACTGGCGAGTAACCTGGGTAACTTTGTAAATCGGATTATCACATTAACACATAAGTACTACAAAGGAGAAGTTCCTGCTCGTGGTGAATTGTTTGATATAGATAAAGAACTGATAGAGGGACTGGCAAAAGCTCCTGCTGAAATTGCAGAGGCAATTGAAAACTATCGGTTTAGAGAAGGTTTATCTCTGTTGATGGATATTTCCCGTATGGGCAATAAATACCTGGCAGATACTGAACCCTGGAAAAAAATCAAGGATGATCCTGAACGGGTAAAAACTATCTTAAATCTTAGTGCTCAGGTTGTGGCTAATTTGGCTGTTCTGTCAGAGCCTTTCCTGCCATTTACATCACAAAAGATATATGACATGTTAAATATTCCTATTTTGAGATGGAATCAGGCAGGAAGTGTGAATTTAATTCCTGATGGACAAGTTTTTGGATCCGCGGAAATATTATTTTCTCAAATCGAAGATGCTACTATTCAGGCTCAGGTAAAGAAACTCGAAGATTCTAAGAAAGCAAATGAATTAGCCTCTAAAACAGTAGCACCTGCTAAGGAAGCTGTGACATTTGATGACTTTCAAAAGATGGATATTCGAGTGGCTACCATTCTGGCTGCTGAGACTGTTCCTAAAACTCAGAAATTGTTAAAGCTGACATTAGATACAGGATTGGATCAACGTACTGTTGTGAGCGGGATTGCTGAACATTACAAGCCAGAAGAGATTATTGGAAAACAAGTGTGTTTACTGGCAAATTTAGCCCCAAGAGATATCAAAGGGATTTCCTCACAAGGAATGATCCTGATGGCAGAGAATATAGATGGTAAGTTGACATTTGTAAGTCCAGCTACGTTGATTACAAATGGGGGGACCATACGATAAGTAGTAACTGATTAAAGTTATAGTAAGCCGCTGTCTGTGGAAACAGATAGCGGCTTTTTTGTAAAAATCCTCTTATCTGAAGTGTAGAGCAAAGTCAATTGTTCTGTGTTCAGCCCAGGTCATTTCCTCATTAAAGCGGCTGAAGCCTACATGGCCTCCCAATGCAGGTGTTTCCAGAAATAAATAATCAGACTGGGCTGCAATATCTGCTGGGGAGCAGCTTGCTGAGAGTACAGGATCGTTCTGCGCATTTAAAACCAAAGCAGGAACTCTGATTTGAGAAAGATAAGGTAACGAACTGCAACGAATACAATACTCAGTGTCGTCTTTAAAACCATGTAATGGAGCAACATAATGTTTAGTTATATCCATTAGAGTACTATAAGTCAATGCTTTTTTTAGTGCTTGTGGATCAATAAGAGATGATTTGCTAACTAAAAAATTTTTGAGCTTATCCCGAAACATCCGGCCATATAGGCTATGATCTCCCATAGCTTCTACACTACCTAATACATCACAAGGAGAGGAGATGGCAACAATACTTTTTATTTCAGAAGGAATGGCATTTTCCAATTCACCTGCATACTTTAAAGCAATGTTGCCGCCTTTACTAAAACCAACAAGTGAAATTTCTTTGTATTCTTTGTGGGTTAAAACATGCCGAATAACTATATCCAATTCATCGCTACTACCATGAGTAGTCATTCGCTCCAGAAGATTAGGCTCTCCGCTTAAACCTCTCATATTCCAGCTTAAAACATCCCATCCAATTCTGTTAAATGCCTTTGCCATTCCCAGCATATAGGTACGGGTTGAATTGCCTAACAACCCATGAGTCAAGATAGCCAACTTTGTGGTAGGAATCTGTGCTTGACTCCAATCCAGATCCAGAAAATCATGGTCTGGTGTCTTGATTCGCTCCCGAGAGTAATGTATTCCTTCAACACGGCGAAAAACATTAGGCAGAATCGTTTGCAGATGACGATTCCATTGATGGATCGGTGGATTATAAGAAGGTATAGGTAAAACAGGCATATGCTGGAAATATAATGTTTTAGAACGGTAGCCTATCAGAACAGGTTCCCTGATGGAGAATAAAATTATAGACAGAAGCTATACAAAAGAAATGTTCAGTCCTACTTTCCCTTCTTACTATTCAAAGTGGCATCTTTTTTTTATCTTACTATGTAACTCGGTTACCTATTTTGGTTTCTGCAATTAATGCAGTGACCAACAAGGTATTCACAGGATTTTATTTTTAAATTTTCATACTACAGACAACATACTATGAACGAAGTATTTTCTGCAAGTCGTCTTAAAGACATGTTCACTCCTGATCAGGTAGTGTTAAACGAAAAAGGTGTTTCTTTCCGAACCAAACGGTTATTAAGTGGATCTGACAATTTTGTGTTTTATTCTGATATATCAGGTGTTGACATTGACAGTGGACTTTTCTTCGCTACTATTCGCATACTTCCAAGGGCCAGACCTGAAATTGTAATCAAGGGATTTTCGAAGGGAGACGCTGAACGGATCAAAGAATTAATTCTTGAAAGAGCTTAAATCTGTGATTCCCTTTTGCACATAATTCACAGCAATCAATCTATTGCGTTGAATTCCGATCAGATTTTGTTTTTGCGGTGAGTTATGCGCAAAAACAAAATCTGATCGGAATTCCGGTCAAAATAAAACATGATTGGAGTTATGCATATAACAAGAAGTGTAGTGAATTAGACGTAATTCTTCCACCAATAAGCGGGACTGCCTATCCTTGCTAAAAAAATAGCTTGAGGTAAACTATGCGCAAATCAAAATCCTTCCTATAGCCTTCCCTTATATGGATAGTCCTCAAAAAAACTATATAACAAAAAATGGACAAGGGTAAAACCTGTATCTAGTTTTTGTAGAGCTTTAGCAATAGATATCTTTCAAAAGAGTAATGACCTAAGTTCTGTGAATCAATAATTATTCACAATCAGGCTTGAAATTAGCAACTTTATATCGTTTTCCTTTATACGAGTAATGCCACCACTCAGATGTAATAGGACTAAAGCCTACCTGTATCATGGTTTGTTTGAGTAGTTGTCTACGTTGAAGTACATCAGCGGGCAATTTTGTATAGGCATGATACGCTTCTTTTCCAAAGAAATCGAATGGAGTTCCCATATCTAATTCTTTGCCTGTACTGTCTGCCAGTGTAAGATCCAATGCCGCTCCTTTGTTGTGCATAGAACCATTGCCATAAGGATTTCCTACAAAGTGATCATTAGGCATTATCTTCCACATCTTTTTCTGTACATCCAAAGGACGATAGCAATCAAATAGCCGTAGACGATAGCCTTTGGCTAACAATATATGCTGAGCTTTGATCAGAGCCATTGCCGCTTCCTTTCGAAGGAGACACTTAGCACAATCATAAACCTTTTCCTTCAGAAAGTTATTGGGTGTTGCATACCGTAGATCCAATATAAATGATGAATCTAGCCGGATAAGTTCTACAAACCCACTATCCGGAATCTCATGAAGCTGGATTGGGGGGCGTGGTGTTGATAATGTCTGCTGAATAGTATCAGCTCGTTTTATAGAAATTGTAGTATCAGGTAATGAGTCGTGAGTAGATATATCTATTGGTTTAACAGGCTGGAGAGAGCTTGTATCTTCTATTTTATTTGCTTTTTCTCCCTGCGAAGATGTACAGCAGTAGAATAGAAGGGTGAAAATAAATATAGATACAAATCGAGCTTGAACGTACATGAAGATAAAACGGAATAGTATAATCAATAAAAATATATTGTCTACATTCACAATTACATACTGCGAATGTGCTGTAAGGTGTCAAAATTACATATTTTACCAAAAGTAATGGTAGATTTCGCAAAGAGACTATATATATAAATTATCCGGACGCAGATATAAGACAGTGATAGGATCTTGAAAAAAATAGCATTTTTGATAGATTTACTACACGTATCAAAGACCAAGGTTGTAAAATGAAGGCAAGTTGTAAAATAAACTATGGTTCTAACGGAATTATGGTAATTTTCAACGAATAAAATGCGGGATTTGCCGAATTTTTTAAAAAAAATAGGTTGGGTATTGGCTTACATCAAAATCTTTTAACATATTGGACGCTCTTTTTGATGAGAATTGTTCTTCTGATTAAAGAAATTTAAGCTATTCATCAACCTAAAACAAACATAAAGTATTTATTCTTACATCCTTATGAATTTATTTGTAAAAAAAAATCTAGAACAACTACTTCAGGAAGCAGAGTCCAAGGAGCTTAAGCGGAGTATTGGAAAGTGGGCGTTGGTGGCTTTGGGAATCGGTGCCATTATTGGAGCTGGTCTATTTGTGCGAACAGCTGCTGCTTCTGCAGAATCGGCAGGCGCTGCTGTAACCATATCATTTATTGTGGCCGCAGTAGGTTGTGCATTGGCTGGTTTGTGTTATGCCGAATTTGCTTCTATGATTCCCATTGCTGGTAGTGCTTATACTTACTCTTATGCTACAATGGGCGAATTTGTTGCCTGGTTTATTGGATGGGATCTTGTTCTGGAATATGCATTGGGTGCTGCTACTGTTTCAATTGCGTGGTCTGAATATTTGAATAAGCTTTTAAAGTCTGTTGCAGGGTGGGAGATTCCTTATGAGTGGTGTCATTCCCCGTTTCAATCTGATAATGGAGTGCATGGTATTATGAATATACCTGCGTTGTTCATAATTTTTCTCCTTACATTGATATTGATCAGAGGTGTCTCTGAATCTGCTACAGTAAATGGTATCATTGTAATTGTAAAGGTTGCCATCGTTATATTATTTATTGCTTTGGGTTGGTCTTATATTAATCCTGTTAACCATACTCCATATATGATTCCGGAAGGAACTGCTGGACATGAAGGATTCTTTGAACATGGATGGGGTGGTATCCTGGCAGGAGCAGGGACTGTATTTTTTGCATTCATCGGATTTGATGCTGTATCAACAGCTGCACAGGAAACCAAAGATCCTAAACGTGATATGCCTTTTGGTATTCTGGTATCTCTGGCTATCTGTACAGTTTTATATATCTTATTTGCTCACGTACTTACTGGTGTTGCTAATTACACTGAATTTGAAAAAGCAGGTAAAGAAGCTTCTGTTGCTTATGCAATCGAAACCTATATGACCAAATATAGCTGGTTAGCACTTTTTGTAACTATTGCTATTCTGGCAGGGTTTTCTTCTGTAATTCTGGTAATGCTTTTAGGACAATCCCGTGTATTTTTCTCTATGTCAAAAGATGGATTGGTACCTCCAATTTTCTCTAAAGTACATCCTGTCTATCAAACACCTTATAAGTCGAATCAGATTTTCTTTGTGTTTGTAGGGTTGTTTGCTGCCTTTATTCCTGGTGATGTAGTGGGTGATATGACAAGTATTGGGACATTATTTGCCTTTGTGCTTGTTTGTATAGGAGTAATTATTATGCGAAAAACAGATCCTAATACTCCACGTCCTTTTAAAACTCCATTCTCTCCAGTTGTACCTATTTTAGGTGCATTAGTTTGTTTGGCAATGATTATTGGCTTAGGAGCGGAAAACTGGATTCGTTTGATTGTATGGATGCTTATTGGATTAGTTGTGTACTTTGCTTATGGCCGTCATCATAGCAAATTGCAAAACCAAAAAGTTGCCTAATCCAATTCTAACAGCAATATTGAAAATAAATAGAGGTTTTAGTAAATCGAGTTGCTATTTGAATCTTAGACTTTTTTTATAAAAAATTTAAGAAAATTGCTTTCAGACATTTACCTTTCTATCATATGTAATATATATAGATAGCTTTGCGAACCTTAAATTATTTTTTTGTTAAAAATGGGGTTTGTGTATAGGAATCTTTAATTAAATTTTAATATTTTTGAAGTTTAGATATAAAAATTGTTCATAACCATTTAAAAACCGCCTTTTATTTTGTAATTGCCAGAATGTAATAAGTTTAATTTATTTTTAATATTATTGTGTCGTTTTAAACCTAATCTTTTAATTAATCACTTATAAACGTTTAAATTGGATGAAAAATCAAGCAACAAAGCCCGCTGCTCCAAAGACAGGTGAAAAAAAATCATCAGGTGGTAACTGGTTCGCCGTTTTAACTATTGTACTCATTTTTATCATTGCCGTTTGTATTTATAATTTCATTCTGGGAGATGGTTCTCACTTCGAAGGTGGAGATAACAAAAATGAACCTATCCCTGGCGATTATTTGGGTACAGTTTACAAAGGTGGATTTATCGTACCAGTTTTGATGACAATGTTGTTATCTGTAATTGTTTTCTCTATTGAGCGGGCTTTCACTCTTGGTAAAGCAACAGGTACTGGATCAATTGACGTGTTTGTTAGAAAAGTAAAATCATCTCTTGCTTCTGATAATATCAACGAAGCACTTGCTGAGTGTGACAAACAAAAAGGATCTGTAGGAAATGTTATCAACTCTGTATTGCACAAATACAAAGAGATGGCTGTTGATACTACTATGAGCAAAGACCAAAAAGTTCTGGCTATCCAGAAAGAGTTGGAAGATTCTACTGCATTAGAATTGCCTATGTTGGAGAAAAACCTGACTATCATTGCAACACTTGCTTCTGTAGCTACGTTGACAGGTCTGTTAGGAACGGTAATGGGTATGATCCGTGCATTTGCTGGTATGGCACAAGCAGGTGCTCCTGATTCATCTGCACTTTCAACTGGTATTTCTGAAGCCTTGATCAACACTGCATTAGGTATCGGTACTTCTGCTCTTGCAATCATTGCTTATAACTTCTTTACAAGTAAAATCGATACGTTAACGTATAGCATTGATGAAGCTGGTTTTAGCATTATGCAAAACTTTGCTTCTAAACATAACTAATCTGATAAAGATTGAAGTAACCAACAAATACTATTCATGTATGGGTTGGTTACTTCGTATTGATTGAATTCCGCGTAGTTGAGCAAAGTGAACTTTTTGAAAAAAAAAGTAAAAAAGTTTATGGAATGTGCAGGCCTTCTGCATCTATAGATAAAACGGATTCATTCATGCAAGATTTCTTTATAATGCTTGTAAAAAAGAAACATCATTATGGCAAAAGTAAAAGTTCCCCGTAAATCCATATCGCTTGATATGACTGCAATGTGTGATGTGGCTTTTTTGCTACTAACCTTCTTCATATTAACCGCAACTGCAAGAGAAGAAGAACCTGTTGTTGTTGATACACCTGGTTCTGTATCAGAGACTGTATTGCCTGACCGCGATGTTCTTGTTATCAGTATTGACAAAGACGGGCAAGTATTCCTGAAAGTAGATAGTGAAAAAACACGTCTGGCTATGCTGGATAAGATGGCAGGAAGATATCAGGTTTCTTTCAGTGAAGGAGAAAAAAATCAATTTCGTCTGACTGAGATGTTTGGAGCTCCAATTGCCAATCTCAAGAATGTGCTACATGCGAAAGGAAGAGAAAGAGCTGCATTGCAAAAAGGCATTCCAACGGATTCGCTTGATAATCAGCTGGATAACTGGGTTTCGTATGCCCGTTTAGCTCAGGTAGAAACATTTGGTACTGAACAACAGCTTCGTATTGTTATTAAGGCAGATAAGGATACAAAATATGAGGTAATTCAAAAGGTAATTGATACCTTAATGAAGCAGAACCTGAACAAGTTCAACCTCATTACCAATCTGGAGCAAATGCCGGCAGGTTTTGGAGAGAAAAAGAGCCATTAATATACATACTAGTTTATTAATGATTTCCAAAGACTGTTCAAGTAATTTATTTGTTAACCTTTTAACTGATTTATAGAAATGGCAGATGTAGATACCGGTGGTAAGGGTGGTGGTAAAAAGAAAGGTGCCAAGAAGGCATCGACAAAAGTTGATATGACACCAATGGTAGATTTGGCATTCTTGTTAGTGACGTTTTTTATGCTTACTACTACATTGAGTAAGCCAAATACTATGTCACTGAATATGCCAGAAAAACCTAAGCCTAATGACCCGCCACCTCCTAAAGTAGATGAACGCGTGACAACTACTATAGTATTAGATAAAAATAACCGTATTTTCTATTACAAAGGTGTTGAAACTCCCGAAGTTTTCACAACTGATTATTCAGCAGAAGGATTTCGGAAAGTGGCTGTAGAAATGGTTGCGAAGGGTAAAAGTTTGCAAAAGGATGCTGTATTTATTATTAAACCAACAGCAGAAGCATCTTATAAGAATGTAGTAGATATTTTGGATGAGATGAAAATCACAGATGCCAAAGTATACGCTATCCAGCAGCTTTATCCTCAGGATAAGGAAATTATTGAAAAATATAAAAAAGAACATAATATCACTGACTGATCATGATAGATTATAAGTCGCCGAGTGTCACCTTAGACGATATTGTCTTTGAGGGCAGAAATCACTCTTACGGAGCTTATATGATCCGTAAGAACTATCAGCGTATTGTGCTGCGTTCTTTGCTGATTGGTGGTGCGCTTTTTATCGTTGCTTTCCTGTTTATGCAATTTGTTACAACACAGGAAGACACTGAAGAAGCGGTAGAAGTAGTAGCTGACTTAGCTAACCTACCACCACCACCACCTGTAGATCCAAATGAACCGCCACCGCCACCACCGCCGCCTGCACCACCACCACCCAAAGTGGCAACCATCCGGTTTGTGGAGATGGAAGTTGTAACTGCTGAAGAGGCTGTAGAACCTGTAACCCGGGTTGAAGAAACAGAAAATAAGCAGATTGCAATGGAAACCCAGGAAGGTGAGGAAACTGCTGTTGACTTAGGTTTACCTGAATCTGCTCCGTCTGTGTTGTCAGAAGGGAAAGGTGAAGAAGAACAACCTTTCGTGGCGGTAGAACAGATGCCTGAATTTCCAGGTGGTAATGCTGAATTATTTAAATACTTAAGTAAGAATATCAGATATCCTGCTCAGGCTCGTAATCAGAACATCCAAGGTAAAGTATTCGTTTCTTTCGTTGTTGGAGCTGATGGTTCTATCAAAGATGTAACAATTGCTAAAGGCATAGGATATGGTTGCGATGAAGAAGCAAAGCGTGTAGTTAGCACAATGCCGAAATGGAAAGCTGGCCGTCAAAGTGGACGTAGTGTTCCTGTTCGTTATAGCTTACCAATCAGCTTTACATTGGCGGCTCAATAGTTTGATAAAATAAAAATTCTGAATTACCATGAAATCGCATAGACCTTTGCACGAAACTATTTTTGCCATTTTTGGAATAGTTATGGCACTGGTCTATGTGATTTTAGGCATAGCAATCATATTCACTGACTTTGCAGATGCTATATTGCCGAAAGGAATGAAATTAATATTAGGAATAGCCATTATTGGGTATGGAATATTTAGAATCTACAGAGCTGCAAAACAGCTATTGCCCAGCTAGGCAAACAACTAGAAAGTATTGTAAAGAAATCCTGACATTGTTACAAGGATTCTTCTATATAGCCTCATTTGTCTCATTCACTGCCTGTCAGGAAAGAGCAGCTGATACTCCCACCCAAGGTAAAATTGCGATTGCAGTTGATGAGTCATTTCAACCATTAATACAAGCAGAAGTAGATGCGTTTCAAGCTTCTTATAAGTATGCAAAGGTAACACCTATTTATACTACAGAAGCTCAGGCAATGAGATTAATGTTGGCCGATAGTGTACGATCTGTAATCATTACAAGATCTTTTAGTGCAGAGGAGTTAGAGTTTTATGCAAAGAGAAAAATAACACCTGATAGTTTGAAGATTGCTACAGAAGCTGTGGCTTTAATTGTCAATAAGAAAAATGCAGATTCTTTACTGACAATGAATCGCTTTCGCGCTATTCTCAATGGCTCTATTAAAACATGGAAAGAGATAAGTGGGCAAGGTCCTACAAAGGATATTGTGATTGTTTTTGATAATGGAAATTCCAGTAATCTCTCATTTATTAAGAGAAAGTTTGGTTTAGGAAATGACTTTGATAAAAAGATATATGCTGCTCAGTCTAATAAAAAAGTGATTGAGTATGTACAACAAAATGAAAATGCAATAGGTTTGATTGGAGTAAGCTGGATTAGCGATGTAGATGATCCAAAACAACAGTTTGCCAGAAAAGATGTTTCTGTTGTGGCATTAGCAGAGAAAGATGATCCTACAATAGACGATTACTATCAACCTTACGCTGCTTACCTGAAAACAAAGCAGTATCCGTTATATCGGGACTTATACATTGTAAGTGGAGAAGCAAGAAAAGGCCTTGGCACAGGTTTTGCAGCATATGTTGCAAGTGAGAAAGGTCAATTAATCATATTGAAAGCCGGATTGCTGCCTGCAACCCAGCCGATTCGTTTGGTCAAGGTCAATACAAGATAAAGAGTTAGTTACCAAACTAAACATAATACTATCCATTTACTTAACTTAACCAAAAACCCTTTAGTACTAATGCGTAAATTCATTTTTGTTTTTATGGGAATGCTTGCCATGATGTTGGTGGGGCAAAAAGGAACTGCACAGACAATCAATGAAGGTTTGAACTATCTTGATTTAGATAAGTTTGCCAGTGCAGGAAATGTGTTTAAAACCCTGGTGAAAAATAAACCTACTGGAGAGAATAATTTCTATCTAGGTTATTATTATATCCAGGTTGGAGAACTGGATTCTGCTAAAGCCCAGTTTGAGAAAGGTGTCGCTGCTGATCCTAAAAACGGATTATCATATGTAGGTTTGGGTTCACTTTTATTAAAGCAAGGTAAAAAAGCGGAAGCAAAAGCTCAGTTTGATCAGGCAAAAGCTATCACAAAATCTAAAAATGCAGATGTTTTTTATCGTATAGGAGAGGCCTATGTTTCATATGAAGGAAATACAGACCCTGTTGAAGCTGTAACTAACGCTGAACAAGCCTTAAAGTTAAATAAAAATCTGGCTGATGCATATGTTGTTATTGGTGATGCTGCTTTACAAAAATTAGATGGTACAACAGCCGCTAATAACTATGACAAAGCAATTGGATTAAATCCTAAGTTATTGAAAACACATGTTCGTTTAGGTAATCTTTTCGTAAGAAGTAAAAACCTTAATGCTGCACGTGAAAAATATAATGAAGCTATTGCTGCTGATGCAAATTATGCACCTGCATATCGTGAATTAGCAGATCTTTATTATCTGGCAAGACAGTATGATAAAGCATTGGAGAATATGGAGAAATATATTTCACTTGCTGATAAGAGCCCTGCAAACCAATTCCGTTATGCTGGTTTCCTAATTCTTGTTGAAAAATATCAACAGTCTTTGGATATTTTAGCTACTCTAAAAAATCAATACAGTAATAGTGCTGTTTACAATCGTTTGATGGGTTATGCTTCTTATGAGACCAATCAATGTCCACAAGGTTTAGAATATTTGAATAAATATTTCACATTGGTAAAACCTGAAGGTATCCTTGGATCTGATTATGAATACTTAGGTAAATTGGAGATCTGTAATGGTGGAGACACTACCAAAGCACTTGAGAATATTGTAAAAGGTGCTAAGATTGATACCAACAGAGTAGCAGGATTAAGAGATGTAGCTCAGAAGTTCTTTGATGGCAAAGCTTATGTAAAATCAGCTGAGGCAATCCAGCAATATATTGCTTCTCCGGGTAAAAAAGTTAATGCGAACGATTATTATTTATCTGGCTTGGCTAACTATTATGCAAATGATTTTGTGAAAGCAGATTCTGCATTCAGCACTATGATTACATTACTTGAAGGCCCTAAGCAAATTATTGGTTATCAGTGGAGAGCAAAGACCCGTGCAAAAGAAGATGCTGATGGAACGCAGGGTATTGCAGAGTCAGACTATCAGAAGTTTTTTGAATTGGTAGATGCTGAAGCTGATAAGACCAAATATAAAAGAGAGGTGTCTAATGGATATTTCTATTTAGCTATCCTTAATCTGAAAAAATATAAAGATCTGGCAAAGGCACATGAATATGCAAACAAAATGTTGGCTCTTGATCCAGCTGATAAGAGAGCCAAAAATGTGCTTACTTTTACACAGAAAGACCTAGATCCTAAGGCTGCTGCACCAGCGAAAGCAACAACATCTAAAACTCAGCCTAAAACAAAATAGTCTGGGTTTAGCATAGCATAAACAAAAAAAACTGTCATAAGACAGTTTTTTTTGTTTATGACTAATAGAATATTCAGTCTACATCTTTACCAGAGCTCCATTTTGGAGGATAGGTACTACATTGTATAAATCCTCACGAAGGCAGAACTCGATATCTCGGGTAAGATTTAAACGAGCTAGTCTGCGAACATGTGAGGAGTGAGCGATAAACTTGATCATATTGTATTTTGCCGCATCATAGATCATATGTGCAGCCAATGCTGCATCATCTTCTATAGTAAATTCATTTTTTAGGCTACATACTACCGCACCTGCAAACAAGGTGTCCTCTAAATTATATTTGCCTTTCCATCCAGCACAAACTACTAATACATCATAAGGCTGAGTTAATAAATAATCTGTAATAGCTTTGCGATTGAGAAAAGATCCTACTAATACCTGCTGAGCAGATTTGGATTTGGTAAGGGCTAGTGTTCCATTGGTAGTGGTCATAGCTAATGTTTTACCTGCAAGATCAGGCTTCATATAGCTGAATGGGGAATTATCCAAATCAAACCCTTCAACTTTCATAGCATTTCTCTCGGCAGCAGCAAGATAGCCTTGTTCCTGTAATACCTTGCACTCTTCTATATGAGCAACAGGGATGATCTTTTCAATTCCATGAGCAAAGGCCGTTGTCATACAGGATGTTGCACGAAACACATCTACAATGACAGCAATCTTGTTTTCTAAGTTATACAGGTGCAACAGCTCTGGTGTAGGGCAAACGTCAATTTTTCTCATCAGAAAAGTATTATTTCACAAATGGTAATTTAACGACTTTGGCTTTTAGATTCTTGTCACGGACAGTAACATATATTTCTGTCTCAGAAGTTGCGTAAGCACTTTGTACATATCCCATTCCAATCCCAAGCCCTAATGTAGGAGATTGTGTACCGGAGGTTACTTCACCTATTTTCTCACCTGATGCATTTACAAGTGTATAGTGAGCTCTTGGAATACCTCTTTCTTCCATCTTAAAACCAATTAGTTTTTTCGCTACACCTTTTTCCTTTTGAGACTTCAGATTCTCAGAGTTTATAAAGCTCTTGGAAAACTTAGTAATCCATCCAAGTCCGGCTTCAAGTGGAGACGTTGTATCATCAATATCATTTCCATAAAGACAATATCCCATTTCTAATCGTAAGGTATCTCTGGCTCCTAACCCAATAGGTTTAATACCATACAAAGAGCCAGCTTCCATAATCTGAGTCCAGACATGATTGGCGTCTTTTGCAGGCACATAGATTTCGAAACCACCTGCACCCGTGTATCCTGTAGCAGATATAATCACGTCATTGATATCTGCAAAAGGTCCTTTTGTAAAAGTATAGTATTCTAGTGATTGTAGATCTACAGGTGTAAGTGCCTGTAAAGCTGCAGAAGCTTTAGGGCCCTGAACAGCAAATAGGCAGAGATGATCAGAAATATTTTCCATCTCTACACCAAAAGTATTATGTTGCTGAATCCAATTCCAGTCTTTTTCAATATTAGATGCATTTACCACCAGCATATATTCATTTTCCCGGATACGGTAAACAAGAAGATCATCAACTATACCACCTTTATCGTTTGGGAAACAGGAATACTGAATTTTACCATCGGCTAATTTGGATGCGTCATTGGAAGTAACATATTGAATAAGGTCCAGTGCTTTTGGTCCTTTTAACATAAACTCTCCCATATGAGAGACATCAAAGATTCCAACGCCATTACGGACTGTATTGTGTTCTTCTATATCAGATGAATAACGTACAGGCATAATGTAGCCAGCAAATGGAACCATCTTGCCACCAGCTTGTACATGAATATCATGTAGGGGTATCTTTTTTGCGGAGGATATTTCAGTCATAAGGATGAAGTTTACAGCGCGCAAAGGTAGTAGTTATGAATTAGAAATTAAAAGTAGAGTTTGAAAAATACAAGGAAATAATCGCTACATAACAATTCATATAAAGATAGACCTGGCTTTTATACAAAAAATAGGGCAACCAGTCAGAAGATAGGTATTCCAGATAGAGGGAGAGATAGATTTTTTGAAGGCAAGATTAAAACGATAAGTAGAAATATTTTGTATTAGCCAAATATTATTTGCTATAAGATTACATGGTAGTATATTTATGTGGGGATAACCAACTTGTGCAAAAACAAAAAAAGTCCCTATATTTCTAAAATAGTTAGATACTTCTCATTCTAATGTCTTATTTTCCCATACTTGATTCTTTCGTAAGAAATTTCTTTGGCGATCCTGTTCCCTCACAGAAGCCAGGAAGTAACCAATTTCGAACAATTATAACATTTCAGTTTACTTTAGTCTGTACAGTTGTTTTTTTAATAGCTACTATTCTTAATTTTATAGTTGCGGAATATATGTTAGGATATGCAATCCTAGTAGGCTTTTTTGCATTCTTATGGATTTTATATGTACGAAATAGAGTCTATTATGCTTTTACCTCTACATTGGCCATCCTCATTATTAACGTACTTATTTTTATACATGACGCCCGTTATGGAATACAGGCTGGAGTATATTTATTCTATTTTCCACTAGTATTCGCAATATTCGCTACCTTCTCCTATGAAGATATACTTCTTGTAATTTGTCATTTGTTAATGACAATAGCCGGATGGGGAATAATGGAATTAACACATCATTCACTCTATTCTTCAAATGTACATAGCTATGAAACACTACATGGCCTCTTTATTTTTTGCATGATTGCATCATTGTGTATCACTATAGCATTTGTCTATTTAATTCTTCAGCAGATACGGACAAATGCTATTACGAATGAGCAGGAGAAATTAAAATCAGTTATTGATAGTAATACACAGATGTTGATGCTGATTAACAAAGAGAGGAAGATAGAACTTTTTAATCGTAAGTTTTTTGATTACTATCAGGATGTATATGATGATACATTACAAATAGGAGATAGCTATCTTGATTATGGAAACCCACAGAATCGGGAAATGGAAGCAGAAGCTCTTGATAAAGCATTCGCAGGCCAAACAATTCAAAAAGATATGCTGGTAATGATGGGTAATGTGCCTACCTGGATGAGTCTGAATTTTGTTCCTGTAGTGAATCAAAGGGGAGAGATTCATAATGTTGCTTTTTCTGTATTGGATATTTCAGAACGCAAAAACTATGAGAAAAATCTTAGTGAGACCAATGCGATTCTTACCAAGTTAAATCATGAATTGGATCATTTTATTTATAGGTCTTCTCATGATATGAGAGCTCCACTAGCATCTGTATTAGGGTTAGTTGAATTGTTTCAGAGTGAAGAAGATGAATCAGAACGAGAGGAATATATAGCAATGATTGGTAAAAGCGTACACAAGTTAGACCAGTTATTAATTGATATAACTCAATACGCTAAAAATAAAAAGCTTGAAATCAGAAATCAGCCATTATATTTCTCAGAAATAGTTAATGAACTAATAGAGGCATTACGATTTGCTAAAAATGCACAAAGCATTGACTTTAAAGTAAATATTATCCAGGAAGGAGCCTTTTATAGCGATGAAGAACGAGTGAGATCTATTATTGGTAATCTGTTGTCCAATGCTGTACGGTATCGTTCCTTACAAGTGGCATCTTTTGTGGAAATAACTGTGGTTGTTAATGATAATAAGGCAAAGATTACTATTACTGATAATGGTATTGGAATAGAACCAGAATATCTGAGCCGGATTTTTGATATGTTTTTTAAGGTTTCTCACAAATCCGTGGGATCTGGACTAGGCCTTTACATTGTAAAGGAAACAGTGACTGCTTTGAGAGGTTACATAAATGTGAAATCGGCAGTAGAGCTAGGAACAACATTTATGGTTGAACTTCCTCTGTATCATACAGGAATATTATGAGGGATTGCATTTTCCTACATAGAAAATATAATAAATCAACATTTTTTGACCTTCGCATTCGTAAATACTTTAACTCTGTCGTGTTAGCATCTTTCGAGTCCTTTTTTCATATTGAAAATACGTTTGTAAACATACTTGGATACTCATTGAGTTACCTGGAGTTGTTTGGGGTTATTACAGGTATTGGTGGAGTTTGGCTGGCTTCCATAGCTCATGTGTGGACATGGCCTGTAGGGATTGTAAATGTAATACTATCCTTTTTTCTGTTTTATCAGATACAGCTTTATCCGGATATGTTTCTGCAGGTATTTTTCTTGATAACCAGTCTTATGGGATGGTGGAAATGGCTGAATCCGGAAAAGTATGAAGCAGACCAAAAAGATCAGTTAAAGGTAAGCTTTCTCTCCTCTAAGGATTGGGTGACATGGTGTATTGTCACATTGGTAGCAACAGGTGCACTTGGAACGTTTGCAAGTTATCTGCATGTGTTATTTCCAATACTTTTTTCAAAGCCTAGTGCTTTTCCTTACCTGGATTCGTTTACAACTGTTGCCAGTATTATTGCCACATTCTGGATGATTCGCAAAAAAATAGAATGCTGGTATGCATGGATTCTGATAGATGTAATCAGCACTTACATGTACTATACCAAAGATGTTAAATTTTATAGTCTGCTTTATCTGATATTTTGTTTTCTGGCAGCAAATGGAGCATTTAACTGGTGGAAGATTCACCAAAAGTATTCATTAAATTAACTTTCCTTGCGGTTTTGATGATTAACTGTAGACTGCTCTTTCTGAGCTTTTTTCTGATCCTCTTGTCTCTCAAATTCTAATTTTTCTTTTGTATCATCTATTGCTTCTTCTATGGAGTGAGATTCGTGTATATTGGTTGCTTTTGATGACACATCTGCTAGGGTTGCATAGTATTGGCTTAGAGTTCGTAATTCTTGTTCGGTTAAGGATTCAACATCCACAAGGCGGTTGCTGGCGCGTTGACTTGCTGCAATTAATTCATTTAGTTTTAACTGCATGGCCATTCCATCTTTATTTTGGGATTTCTGAATGAGGAAAACCATCAGAAAGGTAATAATTGTAGTGCCTGTATTGATAATTAATTGCCAGGTATCTGAATAGTGAAAAATTGGACCTGTTGCTAACCATATGATAATTGTCAGAAGGGCTACAGTAAAGGCACCCGAACTGCCAGCCAATTGGGTAGTTTTATTGGCAAATTTTTCAAAAAATAAAGCAATTCTATTCTCAGGCTTTTCCATAGTGTATATACATTATACAGTGACATTGAAAAATAGTATACCAACTATAAGTTAGGCCAAACAGGGCTTTTAAAATAAAGCTTGACATGAGTTGTATATTTGCTTTATCTTTGTGTAGTATTTACACTAATATATGACTGCAACTCTACTAACTCTCATTACTGCACTAAATTTCTCTATATCAGGTATTGTCAAGGATCAGGCAACTCATAAACCGATTGCCAATGCAACAATCTTGTTGGTAGAAACTCAAGACGGTACAATTACGAATGCATCCGGAAATTTTGAACTGAGAAATATTCCTTCGGGAAGCTATACATTGCGAATAAGTCATGTGGGATATACTACATATGAGGTTAATGTAAATTCCGAAACCGACTTTAAGGGAGACGATATATTGCTAGCAGCCCAGGATGTTGTTACTGAAGAAATCATTATTCAAGGAATACGGGCTGACGAAACGACACCTATATCTCAAAAGACTTTAAGTAAAATTCAAATTGAACAAAACTATATGGGACAGGAAATGCCTGTACTACTGACACAGACTCCTTCCATAAACTATTATTCGGATGCGGGTAATTCCTTTGGTTATTCCTATATGCGATTGAGGGGAATAGACCAATCCCGGATCAATTTTACACTCAATGGATTACCTCTGAACGAACCTGAAGATCAGGGAGTATATTTTGCCAACTTTGCTGATTTTGGAAATAGCCTGCAATCAATTCAGGTGCAGCGTGGTGTTGGGACAAGTACATCTGGAACAGCTTCGTATGCAGGTTCTGTTAATTTTGAAAGTATCAATCTGGCAGATTCAATAGGTTCAGTAAACCTGCAGACAGGATATGGCTCTTTTGGTTCTTATCGGATTAGTCCGGAATTCTTAACTGGACGATTGAAGAATGGCTTTGCTTTGTATGGACGCTATTCACTGTTACATACAGATGGATATAAATATCATTCAGGTACACATGCTCATTCCGGATTTATCAGTGCAGGTTATTTTGGAAAGAAGGATCTATTCCGGCTTACTGCTTTTACCGGACATACCCGAAATGATATGGCATATGTGCCAGTAGCATTAACAGATATTCGACAGGACCCACGAACCAATTATCTCTCACCAGAAGAAAAGGATAAGTTTTCACAACAACTGGTGCAATTACAGTATACGCATAAATTCAACCAATATACATCATTGGTTACATCCGGATACTATATTCATCTGACAGGAGGATATGATATTCGCTTTGATCCGATTTTACAGAACTTTTCAGTTGCTTCTGATTTTGGTGGAGGAATGATGACTTTGCACTATACTAAAGATCGGTTAACAACTCATGTAGGTGTTCATGCTAATACATACAAACGTGATCACTTTTCCAGTATACAGCCTAATACCTCTGATCGATTGTATACCAACACAGGGTATAAAAAGGAGATTTCTGCTTTTGGTAAGATTAATTATACCTGGAATAAATTTAATGTCTTTGCAGATGTTCAGATTCGATCTGTATTTTTTCGATATAGTCCAGAGAAAAGTTATGAGTTGCCAGAGCTGTCCACTCGATGGACATTCTTTAATCCCAAAGTTGGCATTACCTATCAGGTAGGTCCGGCTGTAAATGTGTATGCCTCTATTGGCAGAACAAGTCGGGAACCTACCCGAAATGACCTTTTTGCTGGGTTTGATGATGTAGATACCAGTAATATTTCATTGATTGGTGACTTAACAAGGGTAAAGTCCGAATCTGTAACAGATATTGAAATAGGAGCCCGATGGATATTACCTACATTGGTTGTACAGGCAAATGTATATACGATGCAGTTTCATAATGAGATTGCCCCTGTTGGTCAGTTGAGTTACATCGGATTGCCATTGCGGAAAAATGTAGCTCAGAGCTATCGGCGCGGAGTTGAGGTGGATCTGAGCTGGAAGTTACTTTCTAACCTTACAATTGTGCAGAATACAGCTTTTATGGATGCACAGATTAAAGAATATACTAATGATGTAGACAATCAAACATATCGGAATGTTAATCCATTATTATCACCTAAATGGATTTTAAATCAAGGTGTGATTTATCAGTTGCCTTTCTCCAAACCAAAAAAGTTGAGAGGTGATGTAGAGTTATCCAGCAGATATGTAAGCAAGTCGTTTCTGGCAAATACCAATGAATCTCAGTTTATGACACCAGACTTCCATTTGCTGAACCTGCGCATTTCTATGGATTTTCTTCAACATGTCAGATTATCATTTATGGCTAACAATCTGACAGATAAGTTATACTTTACCAGTGGGCAGGTTACAGATCAGCAACCATATTATTTTGTGCAAGCTAGAAGAAATTATTTTGTTACACTACAACTAAACTTTTAATGCTATGCTGGGAGCAATTGCCGGTGATATAATCGGCTCACTTTATGAAATACGTGGTTTGAAAACAATGGATTTCCCATTGTTTGTGCCTGAATCCAGATTTACAGATGATACAGTTTTGACCATGGCAGTGGCTGATGCTCTATTGGATAGTGGAAGGTATGCTGAAAAGATTCATTCGTATGGGAATAAATATCCCTTGGCCGGATATGGAAAATCATTCAGAGACTGGTTACAGTCAACAGATTTGCAGCCTTATAATAGTTGGGGTAATGGATCGGCTATGCGAGTAAGTCCAGTCTCCTATGTTTATGGTTCTTTGGATGAAGTTTTGCAGGAGGCAGAAAAGAGTGCAGTTGTTACACATAATCATCCGGAAGGTGTAAAAGGTGCTCAAGCAATTGCTGCCGCTGTGTTTCTGGCTCGGAAAAGAAGTTCTAAGCAGGAAATAAAAGAATATGTTCAGAACACGTTTGGATATAATCTGGAGCGAAGCATAGAGCAGATCAGACCTGATTATAAATTCGATGTTAGTTGCCAGGGATCTGTGCCGGAATCTATCATTGCTTTTTTGGAAAGTACAGATGTGGAAAATGCAATTCGACTAGCCATTTCATTAGGAGGAGATACAGATACAATGGCTTGTATGGCTGGTAGTATTGCAGAGCCGTTTTACGGTGGTCTACCAAAAGAGATTGAAATAGAAGTGAGAAAACGCCTTACGGCAGACCTTCTGCAGACAATGGATGCATTTCTTACACAATTTCCTACTAAATAATTATACAGTGACTGCAAAGCATCACAATTACTGAGTGTATGCTTTGTTTGGAATTACTATTTCTGATGATTGGTTTTACACTGGGTAAATTTTTGCCTCCTCACAACGGACATATTCATCTTATTCGGGAAGGAGCCAGACAGGTGGATCGCATGTATGTATTAATGTGCTCTATTAACCGGGAGCCTATTCCGGGATATCTACGCTATCACTGGATGAAAAAGATATTTGCAGATGATCCGAACATTCAGGTAATCCATGTTACAGATGAAAATCCTCAGGAACCAGTAGACCACCCTGATTTTTGGCGTATCTGGGCTGGAACGTTTGAGCGTAATCTTCCTGAAAAGCCTGATATCTTCTTTAGTTCTGAAACCTATGGTTTTGAGCTGGAAAGAGAACTTGGAATCAAACATATTCTGATTGATTTGCAGCGAAGTACTATTCCTATTTCTGCCAGATATATACGACAAGAACCTTTTAAACACTGGGAATATATTCCAGCAGAAGTGAGACCTTACTATGTGAAAAAGGTAGTGTTAACCGGACCGGAATCTGTAGGGAAATCTGTTCTTGCAGAGCAGCTTGCCAGGCATTTTCAGACAGAATGGTTACCAGAATATGGTAGAACATATTATGAGGAAAAAATGCCCCATTTTGAGTATCTGGGGATTTCCCACATAGCTGGCGGCCACCTGATGTTAGAAGAGCAAATATTATGCAAAGCAAATAAGATCCTGTTTCTGGATACAGACCTTATTCTGACACAGATATGGAGTGAGATCTATTTTAATCAGTGCCCTGACTGGATAATCGAAGCCAATCATCAGCCTCGCCAACGGGCAGCTTTATATCTATTGCTAAAACCTGATCTGCCATGGGTTGATGATGGAACCCGCAACTATGGCCATATTCGTGAGGAACAGTTTCAAACCATTCGTAGAGAACTGGAAAAACGAAGATTGAAGTATATAATTATTGAAGGTGATTTTGAAAATCGTTTAGCTCAGGCTATCGCCGCAGTAGAAAACTATATTTTACCTGAAATAAAAACTCGTTAATCTTTTTTTGTCATTTGATAATCTCTCCCAACCGAAAAGTGCGTCGGTGATGTGGTGTAATTCCGTATTTTTCCAGTGCCTGGTAGTGAGCCTTAGTAGGATAAGCAGCATTTGTTTCCCATCCATAGTGTGGAAAATCTTTGGCTAGTTTTTCCATCTGGTCATCACGATACGTTTTGGCAAGTATCGATGCCGCCGCAATAGATAAAAACTTTGTATCTCCCTTAACAATACAGGTATGAGCAATAAATGGGTAAGGTTTAAACCGATTTCCATCAATCAGTAACATCTGTGGTATAACCAAAAGATTGTCTACAGCCCGATGCATAGCGAGGAAACTTGCATTCAGTATATTTACTTGATCAATTTCCGAATTAGATGCTTCTGCTACTGCAAAAGCAATCGCATCTTTTTGTATCTCTTCTCTTAGTTTTTCTCTTTCACTACGGGTTAATTGCTTGGAGTCATTCAGGCTAGTGTGTTTATAGTCTTTGGGCAAAATTACTGCAGCAGCAACAACAGGACCTGCCAGGCAACCCCGACCAGCTTCATCCAGTCCAGCTTCAATCAGATCTTGTGTATAGGCAGATTGTAACGACATTCTATTATTGGGTAGAGAGTTGTAAGTTGCAAAACAAATAAAAAACCTCCTTGAGAACAAGGAGGTTTTTTGCAGAAAAGAGATTATGCTTTAAAGGTTTTAATGTTTATGCCCTGCATGATGATGAACATGACGAAGATTCAGTACATGTCCAACAATTAACAATACAGACCCCAGATACATAAGAATAGAGGCAAATGGTATACTTTCTTCCCAGATAATGCTACCTGCAAATACAGCCCAGGCAACTATAAGGATAATACGAACTAACAGAGAATGTGCTTTACGAGCTGATAACCAAACAGCAACAGCCGCAATTGCTAAAAAAAGGAAGTCAAGCCAGCGATATTCCTCATGTGCAGTAAAACTAGCTGCACTTGATAGAAGTACAGGCATAAACATACAGTGGATAATACAGCCTACTGAACTAATAATCCCCATCCAATCTGACTTGCGCGAAACAGAAAAATTTTTCATTGAAGAGGCGATAGCTGAATTTGTAACAACGTTGCAAAAATAATAGCTGATTTACTATATTGCAACAGAAATAAAAACTTTTTTGCAACCGAGTTGCAGCCACCATATGAACCTATTTACATTAAGCTGGGCGTATATCCGCAACCGAAAACTGAATACATTTCTTAATACGTTGCTATTAGCGTTAGGTGTTGGAATCGTAGTCTATTTGTTACTGATAACAACACAATTACAAAATAAGATGCAAGCCAATGCTAAAGACATTAATCTTGTAGTGGGTGCTAAAGGAAGCCCTTTGCAATTAATCTTATGTAGCATTTTTCATATAGACAATCCAACAGGAAACATTAAGTTATCAGATGCCAATAAAATAGCTTCCAATCGGCGATTTGTCAAAAAGGCAATACCACTGGCTCTTGGAGATAGCTATCAGGCTTTTCGTATTGTTGGAACCAATCAATTGTATCCGGAACATTATAGCTGTCAGTTAGCAAATGGCAAATGGTGGCGCAATGTTATGGAAGCAACCATAGGATCTGAGGTTGCCCGGCAGTCAGGACTTAAGGTAGGGGATACCTTTCATAGCTCACATGGATTGGATGGGAGCGAAGATAATCAGCATGAAGAGCAAAGTTATAAGGTGGTAGGAATTATGAAGCCAAGTGAGACTGTATTAGATCGTTTGGTGCTTACAAGTATAGAAAGTGTATGGGCCATTCATGAACATCATGAAGAAGCTGCTATACCTATTATGCCGATTAGACCACCTGCCGAACATACAGAAGCACATCATGACACTACTAGTCAAGAAGATGATAAGGAAATTACTGCCTTATTGCTCACGTTTTCTAACCCAATGGCCACACTCATGATGCCTAGAATGATTAATAGCCAAAGTAATCTGCAGGCAGCTTCCCCTGCAATGGAGATTGTGCGTTTATTCGACTTGTTCGGAGTAGGAGCTGATGTGATAGAATATTTTGCCTATATAATTATTCTAATTGCAGGGTTGAGTATCTTCATTGCATTATATAATGCCTTAAAGGAGAGAAAGTATGATCTGGCTATTATGCGAACATTAGGAGCCTCACAAAATAAATTGTTTACTCATATTATGCTGGAAGGCTTGTTGCTGGCTGCTTTTGGAGGGATATGTGGTTTACTGTTGGGGCACGGAGCTCTGGAACTAACAAGTGCTTTACTGGATAGAACATCACAGGTCTCATTTAATGGATGGCAGTTTCTTACAGAAGAATATTATATTTTTGCAGGCGTATTGGGGGTTGGATTGCTAGCATCATTGTTACCAGCTTTACAAACATACCGCATTGACATCTCGGAAACGCTGGCAGCATAAAGTTGTTCCCTTATAACTGAACAAAATACGCAACCTTCATTGACAAACGAATGTTTCAACTTACAGGAATACGTTACAATTACACTTCGGAACATACTTTATTTTTTCCAGATTGGACTACTGTTCAAGGTGATAAGTGGTTGTTGACTGGAGTTTCCGGAAGTGGTAAGACTACTCTATTACATATGCTTGCTGGTTTGCGGCAGCCTACACAAGGTACGGCCCTCATTGCAGGAACAAACCTATATACTCTTTCAGGAAACAAAGCAGATCAGTTTCGAGGACAAAACATTGGGTTGGTATTGCAGAAACCACATTTATTATCTGTATTGACAGTTGAAGAGAACCTACTGCTAACTCAGTATATGGCAGGATTACCTCAGAATAAACAACGTATTGCAGAAGTATTAAGCATACTGAGCGTATTAGAAAAACGGAAATCCATGCCCCATCAGTTAAGTCAGGGACAGGCACAACGTATTTCAATTGCTCGAGCCGTACTAAATCTCCCTAAACTGATTCTGGCTGATGAACCAACTTCCAGTCTGGATGACGTAAACTGCATGAGAGTATTGGATCTGCTTGAAACACAAGCTGCGGCTTGTGGTGCTACACTGGTTATTGCTACACATGATGCGCGTGTCAAAAATCGGATAGCAAATCATTTACACCTGGAAAGCGTTCAGACAGTATCGGGAACTCTTTAAAATTGTATATTTGTTGAGTAAACAAAACATTTATTTCGCTCAAAAGAGTTATAGCTACCCTTTATGAAACATATTGTTTTTCTATTATTTATCTGTGCTAGTTGTCTGACCCTTCAGGCACAGATAGCTCCTAAGGATCAGGCCATTGCTACAACAGTATCTTCAGCAGATTTATGGAAAACTTTAATGGCGGTAGAGTATAAAAATGTTCCAGACCGATACTATCCTCAACCTATATTCAGCAAAGATTTAAAGGCATTGGCCGGAAAACGTGTCACATTGAAAGGATTTATCATTCCACTGGATGAAGCCAAAAAACAGATGAATTTTATGCTTTCAATGGTGCCGTTTAGTCATTGTTTCTTTTGTGGTGGCGCGGGTCCGGAATCTGTCGTAGAAGTAAAAGCTTCTACCTCTTTTGATTATACTGCGAAGCCTGTACAGGTAAGTGGTGTCTTACGACTGAATGAAACAGATGAGAACCATTTGTTCTATATTCTCGAAGAAGCAAGTCCAGTTTTGTAAATGGCAATAGACGACCTCATAAACAAATAACGCTTAATCTTATTTCTTATAGAGATAGATTAAGCGTTATTTAATTTATAGCCTGTAAATTTTTATTCACATAGATAGATATTGTACACATCAAAATATCGATGATCATACAATTCATCAAAAAGATAGCTGAACTTCAGTGTACTTGGCTTATGGCCAAATACCACATTGCGAATGTATTTGTATAACTGTTCGAATATTGCAGATTCCGGGCTGATTTCTCCATACAAAGTTACCTTATGGACTTCTGGGTTAAGTTGCATTTGGTGAAACACCAGCATAACATAATACAAGAAATCATTAGCACTTACATAAAAAAAAGTATTACAATACTCTAATACTTTTCCATTAGTGACCGCGATTGTCAGGTGAGATGACTCTACCAATACTGTCACTGATCGTACTGGTACTGGCTCTGTATGAAATACACCTTCTACCAATGCACTTGAATAATGTACAAATTCTACATTTCGTGCAGGATAGTTCTGACGAAACCATTCAATTACCTTTCTTTCCTCTGCAAATACGTTCACCATCTCACTATGTGGATGGCGATAGTAGAGTACTTCATAACTTTCAGGCAATGTATGAGTTGCCAATTGAAGATACTTGCGGGCATGCTCCTTGTAAAACAAAGAGCTGGGTAATAATGTGAAAAACTGATTTTTTACAGAGACTTTTATTTTTTGCCAGAATCCAGCTTTCAGAAATTCATGTTCTTCATACAGGAGATCCAGTTGTTCCAGCAGTTGTTCTTTTTGTAATAGTGCAGAGAAATGCCGCTCTTCAAGCCATAAGCACCGGCTAGCATGTGTATCCACTACACTTATTCTAAATCCATCCTTGCTTAATTCCAGATTTAGTGCATACTGAGGAATAAGCTCTATATCAAATACAGTTGTATCTTTAATTAGTTGATTTTGTTTAAACTTTACTACTGTAGTCTCCAACTCAATATAATAAGTTATGTGTTTACCCTTTTTATCCTCTTTTAGGCTTACAAGTTTACAGAATACGAACCTAATAAACTAATTTTGAGATTCTATTTTCTTATACACCTGCAGCATCCATAGCCTGGTAAAATCCACAGAAAAGATTGATTATGAACGGTAAGCAAAATACATATTATTCCCTAACTTTTTTACTGGTATAATATTTTTTTGTGAACGGATCCACAAATAATTTTATTCTGGTATAGATCAGCGGGAGTATGTATTTCTACTGTTGTTATTTCCCTAAAATATATCCTTTATACTTTTGATGCAACCTTTGTAAAGTTGACAGTGTCTACAATGTGTCAACTTTTTTATTTTCTATGAAAACTATTAAAATTTTATCTCTGGCATTTATTATCTCTGTTGCACCTTTATTTCTTACAGGATGCTGCTGGTTTGATACATGTGGCTGTGGCGATAATTTTTCTCAGAAGTATTTTAAGGTAAACGGCTGGAAAGCAATCAATGTATTAATCGATAGTACAACAACCAATGGATACCCATATGTGCGTTTGGATTCGTTACCTGAAACAGCTTCGCATCCCTATAATAAAGTAGGAATAAATATGGAAGTAAAAGCAGAGTATTATTCACTTATGCCTATCAATAGTTATAGCTCCTTAATGGCTTGTGATCCTTTACCTAACGGGCACCAGGGATCAAAAGAAAAAATCAGTGCAATACGAATTACTAGTAATCAAGATTTTGATACTGAACACCCAGCGGGTACAGATTTGGCCGAAATATTTCTGATCAAGAAAATGGGCTTCTATAACTCCTGGTCAGACGATGTTGCCATCAATCTGCGAACTTATAGTAATGGGCAACCCTCACCTGAGCTGGCCTACACACTCTGGCTAACCAAGCCTCCTATATCCTCTAAAAAGCATATCTTCACTATCACCTACGAGCAGACAAATGGAGATAAGTATATAGTTACAACCCGAGAACTAACATTTTCGTAAGAAATATCCTATAAATGGCATTATTAATCAAATAGGTTTTTTCTTCACCTATTTGATTGATAGTGCATGATGAGTACTAGGTAAGTTGTTGATAACCTGTCTGATATAGGGAGTTAATATACCTGCATATACTACTGCTATTCTTTTGCTAATCTTTATAGCTACCACAAAAACAGGCTATAGATAGGTTCATTATTGCATTATGAACAAATAAAGTAGTATCTTTCAAGCCCCTATTCAGAAATCGTATTTTCATCATTGTATTTTATCCTCCATGGCAAGTGAGATTTCCTATCCAAAACTTTCTGTAACAAACTGGTGGGCGTTACGCAAAAAGTTTCAGAGCAATCCAAATATTAAGATTACTCCCGGATTTCTGGCAATGCACTTTGAGATGGGTGAAGATTCTGCACGTACTAATGTGTTACCACCTTTACGAGCCATTGGTTTTATTGATGATGACGGACGGCCTACCGATTTAGCCTATGACTGGCGTGATGATGAGAAGTATGGAGAGGTGTGTGATGTGATCCGTAGAACTGTTTATCCTCAAGAACTTAATGATGCAGTCATTGACCCTGCTGACAGAGTTAAGGTAGAAACATGGTTTAAGAATAAAGCCAGAGTAGGAGAGGCTTCTGCCCGCAAAATGGCGGCTTTTTATCTAATGTTGTGTGAAGCAGTGATTCCGGGTGAGCAGAGAAATGGAAAAGCTAATTTGGAAGCTGCCCAGAAACCTAAAGAGAATAAATTACGTCCTGTAACATCCCGTATTGAACAAGGTTCATTGTTTGCAGAGGACAAACCACAACCTCAAACAATCCATGTATCTGATTCAAAGGATGTAATAACAGTTCCTACGTCTGCTGTTTCTTCTTCCCCAAATATCCAGATTACCATCCAGATACAGTTATCTCCTGAATATACCCCTGACCAGTTGGATCAGGTATTTGCCAGTTTAATGAAGAACATAAAGAAGCTTCATGAATAGATATGAATCTATTAATTTGAAAACTTCAGTATCTACCCAAAAAGGGGATAGTTACCTCTGTAGTCATCTGGGACAGAATTTACTGCAAATCCATAATCCATTGGTGTTTCTACTGAGACCGCATTCGCATATCCTCCCATCAACGAGACAAACTTCTATGCAGATAGAAGTTTTGTCGTGAATTCCGATCACTTTCTCTTCTTGCGGTGAATTCCAATCATATTTTGTTTTTGCGGTGAACTATGCGCAACAGAAAAAATGATCAGAATTCCGATCAAAATAAAAATTGTCGTTAGTTATACGCAAAAGCAAAAATGATTGGCACTCTAGTCAAACTCAAAAGTGATTGGAATTATATACAATTTCTTTAGTGATGAGCAGATTGCCTAATCCTTTCGAGAAAAGTTTTTGACTTGAACTATACGCAGGCAGACAAAATACTTTCATTAACAATAAAGGAAAAGGCGGGAAAAACTTTATCCCAGATACAATTATTACATAGATTTTTTTGCCTTTCTATGTCTACTGAATAGGGTGTTTAGTTTGTATTGTATTGATTATCAGTGGTTTATTTTGTGTGTGAGTATTTTCTCCCAGAATAAAGGTTTTTCTTTATGTGTATTTTTTGCTACCAAAATTGCGTTTTTAGAGAATTTCTTACATCAAATTTACATGAGTTTGTTGGTTAGAGAAAAAAATAAACAGAATGTTCTTGATTGCAGATCTTGATTAGTTTTTAGTATTATTTATATATAAAGGTTTTCCGCCGTAGAATGCCTTCGTATAGGAAAAGTTATATTTATATCTAAAAATAAGACAAAGGTTATTTGCAAGAATTTGACTTTCCTTTGAAAAATATTGTACTATGGGAAGTCGTTGAAAAGCTGTAGAAGTACTAATGGATGCATTATAAAGAACTTATTGCTTAAGTATTGATGGGCGAAGGTTTTGTGTAAAATAGGATTTTTCAAATGTAAGTGTATTACTTTTTCCTTGCGTGATTTCAACTTTTTGGCTTTTCATTACGAATCCCCTTTTTGAGGTTAATTATACTTTTTTTAGGTAAAAGTCATAGTACCTTTGTATCGTTAAGAAAATGAAAAAGGGATATGAGAGGCAAGCCAGACAAACTAAGTAAATCTCTAAGAAAATAAGTTAATCAAAAATATTATAGACATCAAATCAATCAAAACTATGAAAAAGTCAATCATCTTAGCCGTATTAGCAATAGCTGTTAATGCGTCTGTATTTGCTGCTGATAATCTGGATAATGCGAAAGGTACTGCGAGTGCAGTTTTGACTACAACAGCCCGTCCAAATGTATTTAACTTAGTATATAGCTCTGCTAAGTCGGGTTTAGTAAAAGTGACTATTAAAAATCAGGATAATAACGTGGTGTTGGAAGATGAAGTTTTCAGTTCAAAAGGCTTTATTCGTCCATATAACTTCACAGGAATGCCTGCTGGAAATTACAACGTTTTAATTACAGATGCTGCTGGTAAAACAGAATTAGCTGTAGCATATAGCAATGCAGTTGTAAATGCAGTACGTAAGGCTGAGTTTAAACCTCTGGAAGAAGGTAAATATCAATTGAGACTGGTAGGTAACACAGCAGATGCAGTAGAAATATCAATCTATGATAAATTTGGTCAGGCAGTTCACTCTGAAGTTCTTACTCAAAAAGGAAGCTTTACACGTGTGTACGATCTGAGCAAATTAAAAGCAAAAAATCTGACTTTCGAAGTGAAAGCAGCAGGTCAGGTTGTCAATCGTGTACAATTATAAAGATAACAGGTGTTAAAAAGTGATTTTTTTCTATCTAATGAAAAACCCAGTCTACTAAGCCTGGGTTTTTTTCTTTTTACAAGAGTAGCTTTTAGGTAGAAAAAACAATAATCAAATCAAACCTTACAGCTACTAATTGGTTCATATTTTGGTAATTATATAGATTAATGGAACAATATACTATCTTTGACTCTGTCGAGTTGTTCAAACCGCAAAACTTTAATTTCAGATTACATAGCTTATGAGAAAGCCTGCTGGCAAGTTCGTTCGTATTCTTTCTATTGACGGCGGAGGTATCCGTAGTATAATTCCAGGGCAAATACTTGCTATTCTGGAAGAGAAACTGAAAGCCAAAACAGGACGTTCAGAGACCCGTCTGGTTGATTATTTTGATTTGATTGCAGGGAGTGGAAGTGGTGGAATTATGGCCTGTGCCTATCTGAGTCCCATCAAACCTCAAAATACAACTGCCCGATTCTCAGCTCCTCAGGTGGCTGATATCTTTCTTCGTTTTGGTAAGAAGATATTTGAAGAGACATTCGATCATAAGTTGTTGTCAGTAGGAGGGCTTATAGATGAAAAATATTCATCCTACGGACTTGAAAAGTTACTAAAAGAGTACTTCGATGATTTGCATCTAAGTCATTTGTTAAAGCCTTGTCTGGTACCGACTTATGACATTACGCGGAGAGAAGTACATTTCTTCACCCAACATACTGCAACTAAACCTTCTGAAGACTTCTTTGTACGGGATATTGCACGTGCAACTGCTGCTAGCCCTACTTACTTTGAGTGTAAGAGATTACAGTCTCTTTCAGGTGTTAGCTATGCTATGATTGATGGAGGAATCTTTGCTAACAACCCTACATTGTGTGCCTATGCAGAGGCCCGAAAGTTATTTAGTCATCCTGAAAATGCAGAAAAAGGAGTGACTGCCAATGGGATGGTTATATTCTCATTAGGAACTGGCAAATCAAAACTTCATTATGAGTTTGATGATGCGAAAAACTGGGGACTGGCTTCCTGGTCACGACCATTAATTGATATTACAGCTTCTGCGTCTGCTGATGTAGTAGATTACCAGCTACGGGAGATATTTGGTGCTGTGGAAATGGCGGGGCAATACTTGCGTATTAATCCTGAACTAGGGATAGATATTAATGCCGAGATGGATAATGCTTCTGTTAATAATGTACAGGCGCTGAAAGAACTGGGACAATATATTGCAGAAGAGATGGATGGTAAACTTAATAATCTGGTGGATCTTTTAGTTGCAGAATAAACAATATTTTACAGATATAAAATGAAAAAGCCTTTCCTGCAGGAAAGGCTTTTTCATTTCTATAAAGTTTTAGATGGATTATCAATGAATTCGATAAAGTCCTGAATTGTCTTCATGATGAGTACATTGCTAGGGCAATCGAGGGACTGGGTCACTGCTTGATAGCCAGTGAGTAAAATAGTCGTACTAGGAAATGCCTGAGATAGTTTAGTAATATAAGGCTGTAGTTCGTCCGGACCTGGAACAGAGGTAACTATGGTAAACAAATAATCAGGTTTATGAATAGCGTGTACGCTTTCTATATCCTGAAAAGGAAGACTTTGCCCTAAATAGATAACTTTTTGCTTTCGTACCTTCAGTAAGTAGTTCGCAAATAACAAACTCAGTTCATGCAACTCTCCATCTGGTAGAAAGAGCATGTACTTGTACTGTTGATTCGTGTAGTTTGTTATCTGACCATCTGTTGCTACTATTATTTTTTGACGTATTAAGTGTGAAATAAAATGCTCTTGTGCAGGAGTAATGGCAGCAGTCTGCCATAATATACCAATCCGGATTAGAAATGGGAAAATTACCTGAATCATTGTCTGTTCAAAGCCCATTTGCAAGGCACACCTGGTTAGTACTTTCTCAAAACGTTCTTCATCCAGATCAATCATTGCAATCGTAAGTGCTTGAATCTGATCTGTATACCGTATATCTTGTTCACTGAGATCTAACACCTGTCTGTGTATTATATCCGGCTGCATCTGAGCAATCTTGGAAATCTTAAAACCATGCTCCTGTAGCAAAGATATATTCAATACTAATTTCAGATCATTGTCATCATAATACCGGATGTTGGTATCTGTACGCTTGGGTGTCACTATATTATAGCGTTGTTCCCAGATCCGAAGTGTATGAGCTTTGATCCCCGAAAGGTTTTCCAGATCTTTAATCGAATACACACTCATAGTACATACTGTATAATCATAGACAGATAACTTGCTGTTACTGCAAGACTAAATAAAACTTTAATAAAAACAATTGAGGGAATAACATATGCGACAAACCTGTTTAATCACAGGCCCCCGTAGCTGACTCCAAACGTTTCTTTTTCATATCGCAAACTGATACAAATAGATGGATACATGGTAAACACATAACTGTATGATTTGTTTAAAGAAACTGAAATTTTATTTAAAGCAGATTTATTCTAAAGCAGGCCTCCTATTATCTTGTGCAGAGTTAAAGAAAGTAATATAGCAAATTACAACTTAGAAAAAATGCAAATTGTATCAGATACACAGGCAGTGCCATCGAATTTTGCCTGACAGGTACAAGTGCTGAAAATACTAACTGCAGAAAGAATGAAGTAATAAACCAGCCTAGATAGTTATGAAAAGGCACAATATTATCTTGCCACGACCAGAAATCAAGATACATGGCGACTGGTTCAATAAAATAATCAATTAGAACCATTAACAATGAAGCAAAAATAGGCCTTAGCCAACTAGTTCGCAGATAGGTATGAGCAATAACACCTGTACAATAGATTAAGGTAAGCCAATTACAACCGATGATTACGGGCACTCCAGCTATCTTCCAGCCCAGAGTTGATCCATATTCATAGTTACCAAAAATGATTCCTGTTTTTATTCCTGCAAGTTCTACCAGATAGCCTGTTATGAAGCAGATCAAGCAGAAAATATAAAATGAAGTACCAAAAACAGGTTGAAACAATAATAGTAATAGTGTTGTGGCAAGTAGATTTAAAGGTACCAGAATCGTAAAGAGTGGTTGAGTCACTTGCCAGTTTAGCCCAATAATTCCTGCAAGATGCATCATTATCAACAAGATAAGGATTGCTCTATAGAATGTAGATCTAGTTTCTAATGGAATGGATGTAGAAGTAAAGCTTGATTTGGTAGGAGTCATGAACCGCTAAATGACATTATTTTTAATGCGAAAGAGAGATTATTTTTTATACGAACAATTTTTTCCGGTAAATGTTTCTATTTTTCGGCAGAAAAGGCAACCGTCCTATTTTGTTTTGCTAATATATCTTTACAACACAAATCATACCCTATGATATTATATAATATCACCATTAACATTGATGATAATGTGCACGATGAGTGGATACAATGGATGCGTGAACATCATATTCCGAATATTTTATTGACAGGATTGTTTGTAGATAATAAAATATTGAAACTCCTGACAGAGATAGAGAATGGGGGTACTACGTATTCGTTTCAATACTTTATGAATAGTATGGAAGACTACGAAAAGTACGAAAGCGAATATGCTACTGCTTTACGAACGGAACATGATGCACGTTTTGGTGGGAAATATGTTTCATTTCATACATTGCTTGAAGTAATAGAATAGTTGTATATCTTAACTGTGTAACTACATTTAGTATACATTCTTCTATGGATACTTCTTTATTACAGGCACCTTATTATTTTTTTGGTTCGGCTAACAGTCTAGATAGGGATGTACTGCTGGAATGTGAACATATTCCTGACAAACAAACCAGCCAGGAGTGGATCAATGCCTATCGGCAACATCATCAGGTGAGCTGGAATATAAATCTTATCACTATTCAGGACGGAGTCATCGTAAATACGATTCCGTCCAAATCAACTATTGATGGATTAAACAATGCCTTATTTGATACCTATGGATTGCATACCCAGGAGTATCCATTGCCAGTTACCCGTAAAGTAAAGCGACATCTGCTACTCAATATCTATCGGTGCATTCGCACAGTTCTTACTTTTTGTACCCGAACACACTATCGATCTGCTATACGGCCTACTTTGAATGGTATTCATCCATTCTATCATAAGCTTGATTCACTGGAATTGCTGGATTTTACTACTCTAACTTCCTTCGACGCAAAATATACTAATGATATCGACATCTGGAAAACTATTCCGTTCTACATAGGCCAAACACTTGCCTTGTTAAACGAAGTGGAAATATATACCAAAGATGCTTTGGTAGGCTCTTTTCCGCAATTTGCCAATTTTATTTATCGTCAACCTCTAACTCTTGGTGATATTGCCTACCTGCAACAAACAAAGAAACAACTGGCTATTATTCTGCGTACGTTGCCTTTTGAAAACCCTGAAAGTGGTATTCTGATTATGGGGAATGAAAAAATAGACATGAGCCTGGAGGTTGCCTTATAAAATTAGCTTTGGATTCCAATAAAAAGCAATTGAGGAAATAAGAAAAGGTGTTTACCCGATAGTAAATATACATCTGGATAAACACCTTTAAATGATTTAATTAGCCAATCAATGTACTATTTTCTGTACGAGTTGTTGCCCATTCTTATCCTGAATTTTGAGAAGATAGATTCCCGCCGGTAGGAAATTGGTTTTCACTAAATAGCTTTGATTACCTACTACTTCATAGGAAATATGCTGTTCTACGCCCAATTGATTTATCAACGAAATGCTTTGTATTGGATAATTGTATTGAATGAAAATCTCATCCAAAAATGGATTGGGATAAGTAATGAGTTTTCTTTTAACCTGGGGTTCTGTTGCATTAACTATATCTTTTACAGTTACTATAATTTCATCTGACAGATTGATATTACCTTCATTGTCTGTTACTCTTGTGAAAATTGGATAGGTACCTTCCTTTACATTAGCCCATGTTATAGAAAACGGAGCTGTAAGAGCTTCCCCTATTTTGGTTCTGAAAGTAAAAAACTCAACTTTAGCAATGTTGCCGTCTGTATCTGTGGCATTGGCCTGGATTGTAAGAGATGAAGAGGGTGCTATTGTAGTATTAGAAGCAGGTGAAGTAATTTGTGTAGTTGGTGTACCTGGTTTTAATAGTAAACTTGTACAGGATGGATCTGTACTTAATGAATGAAGTCGGTTGTCTATACTACTAGATACAAGATATTGATAGGAGGTTCCTGGCTTTACCAATTCATCCAAGAAGGAAGTTGTCATCAAGCTTGCTCTTCCGATTAAAGTATAATTTGCCGGAGCACCTATGGTATAAGCAGGAATAACTCCCATTTCACAACCTTCTTTTCTCCATATATATAATAGCGCTCTTGAACTGCATGTATAAGCATCCCAACTTACTTTTATAGATTGACCATCTGCATGGGCTTGTACATTTGTGGGTGGTTGGCTTACAATCGTAACACGCCAGGTTTTGGTACTGGTCAGTTGATTAGGTGAAGAGGCATTGTCCTCAGCTTTGAATACCACATCATAAGGTTGTACACGAACTTGCGTACAAGTGGTTTTCCATTCAAAGTTGCTCTGTGCCGGATTTCCCTGATACTGGTACTGATCTCTGACCTTGGGCGGATGGTTGGGAGGATCGAGCGTAGCGGCTGGTTGATTAGGAAATAAGGTAGTTGCAGTAGAGAAAATAGCCGATTCGGAGGAAATGCGAATCGATTGGTTTTGATCCGGGTCAGTAGCACGAATGACAGCTTTAAGTACCGTACCCGCGAAAATGGTAGTATCTTTTGGAATAATCAGCTCAGGCCGTTTATTGGATTGATTTCTGACCGTAATTTGCATATCACGAATAACCTCTCCGATTTTGGTGTAGCCGGCAGAGGTTTTTCGCCATTCTTCGACTGCAAAGGCAACACCATAATTTGCATATCCTTTTGTTCCAATCTCATAGACGCCAGGTGCATCCCAGGTGATGTCTCCAGTGAAAGAGTTAATTACAAAAGTAGGTGAGTCAGAGCCTGCCTCGGGAGTCCCCAATGGAGGGCCAACTGTTTCTGGTGATTGATAGCCACTTACTGAGAGAGTAGGGCTTTGTCTGGGAATGACCATTCTGTAAGCCAGGCTATCTCCATCAGGATCAAAGGCAGTCGGATTGTGGGTGAATTTTTGTCCCACTTCGGCATTGTCAACCGGAGGATTTCGTAGTTGTGGGGTGCTGTTGGAGCCAATGCTGGGAAGAATATTGAGCACAGTTTCTACATAAAAAGGTGTATTAACTGAATTACTCATATTGACAATTTCCGCATTTCTGTTCTGCTCCTGAAAGTAAATCACATAAGAGCCTTGACTTGGAAAAGTGTAAGTGAAGGTATAGGTAATCTCTTCAATATTTACCCCTACAGTTCGTCTAGGAGTATTCGCATCCGCGTCAGGCGACGCAATCACATTCCCTCTTTGTCCATTGGCTAGAATAGGAACAATGCCTAGTATAGCCGTAGGCTGGTCAACACCTTGTGTATCTCGGTAAAGAGTAAGGGTAAAGATATAAGTAAGGGTACTCTGATTGTTTGGATCCCGTACTGCTGTTATCTGTCCTGCACGTAAGTGGGTTGCAAATACATTTATGGTGAAAAGCAGTGATACGAAAAGAAATTGAAAAAAGAATAGACGTAGCTTCATGGAATCAGAATAAAGTAGAGTATGGTAACTCCCAAAGTTACTGAAAAATAATCACTCAGTATAAAAAATGCGTTTGACTCGTTCGCTAATTCCCGTCATAATCTCATATGGAATTGTACCTGCCCATCTAGCTAGTTGTTGAACAGGGAGTTGCTCGCCAAAAATGATTACTTCATCACCTTCCTGCGCTTCAATATTTGTGATATCTACCATACTCATATCCATACACACGCTACCTATTACAGGTGCAAGCTGACCATTGATCCATACACTGCCTGTGCCAATACTAAAACGTCTGTCAAACCCGTCTGCATACCCAATGGCAATAGTTGCAGTAGTGCTATCTCTGGTTACCTTGCCCCGGCGTCCGTATCCAACTGTTTCACCCGGTTTTTCATGTTTAATTTGTGAGATAGTAGTTTTAAGAGTACCTACAGTTTTCAGATGTTCTTGTTCTGTTTCATTTGCTCCCACTCCATAAAGACCAATTCCTAAACGTACCATATCAAATTGTCCTTCCGGATAGTGAGCAATTCCAGCAGAATTAACAATATGTCGGATAGGTTTATAGCCCAATGCTTCTGTCAGCAGAGATGAAATCTTGTCAAGTTGTTTGATCTGCTGAAGCGTATACTCTCTTTCTGTGGGATCATCAGAAGCGGCCAGGTGACTGAAAATAGCTGCAACCTGTACACGATGATGGTTGTTTTGAAGTTTATTAATTAATTGAGGGATATGTTCTTCCTCAAAGCCCAAACGATGCATACCTGTTTCAACCTTGACATGAATCTTAGCCGATTGGTCATTGTTTTCCAGAAAATTGAGGAATTCCTGCAATATACGTGGACTGTAAATTTCAGGTTCCAGCTGGTAATCAATTATTTGCTGAAAAGTTTCTTCTGATGGATTCATTACCATTATAGGAAGGGTAATACCATTTTCGCGAAGTATAACTCCTTCATCTGCATAGGCCACTGCCAGATAGTCTACCCGATGAAACTGAAGTAGGCTGGCCACTTCTGCACTACCACTACCATAAGCAAAAGCTTTGACCATTGCCATAAGTTTGGTGTGAGGCTTGAGTTTGCTACGAAAGTAATTGAGGTTATGGACAATCGCATCCAGGTTTATTTCCAGCACAGTGCCATGTGTTTTTTGCTGAAGTTTCTGGATGATTCGTTCAAACCGGAAGGTTCGGGCTCCCTTTATAAGAATGAGCTCGTTGGAGAATAATGTGTGTGCTTTCTTTAAAAAGGATTCCGTAGTTGGAAATAGAAGTGTCGGGATGTTAAAACAATCTGCATTGCGTGATATGACTTCTCCAATTCCGATCAGTCTGTCTATGTTTTTGGAGTGTACTAACGCTGCAATACGTGTATAAAGTTGTTTCTCGGGTTCGCCAGACTCCAATACATCAGATAATATAACTGTTTTTTTTGCTCGTTGTTGTTGATTACTCAGAAAGTCCAGTGCAATCTGTAAGCCAGCAAGATCATTGTTGTAGGTATCATCTATCAGATAGCAGCCTCTGATGCCTTGTTTTAATTCAAGTCGCATCGATACCGGATGTATCAGTTGTAATTGTGTTTCTATCTCTGTTTGGCTAATTCCCAGGTGCTGCATTAATGTAATACAATGCATAAGATTTTCGCTTTCCCCTTTTCCCATAGATGCCAGAGACATATCTATCCTTTTCCAGGTCCATCGTTTTATGTGACTGGGTAAATGAGCTGAAAGGTATTCGTGAATTTCAGTGTGTTCTTCACAATAAACTACAGCTTCACAATGTTCAAATAATTTTGCTTTCTCAGCAATCTTTTGCTGTCTGCTGATGAATCCTTCATCGTGGGCGGTACCTATATTGGTAAATATGCCAATTGTAGGTTGTATGGTTTTTTCCAGGTATACCATTTCATCTGGTTGTGAAATGCCAGCCTCAAAGATTCCCAAGGTATGGGAGCCATTTATCTGCCAGACTGATAAGGGTACCCCTACCTGAGAGTTATAACTTCGTGGACTTTTGACAACCTGATACTTATTGCTGAGTAAAGTGGTAAGCCATTCTTTGACAATAGTTTTTCCATTACTACCTGTTATTCCTATTACGGGAATAGAAAATTGGTTTCGATGCCATGCTGCTATTCGCTGAAGAGCTCTTACGCTATTAGAGACTATGATTACCAGTGCATCTTGTAAGTCTGTTGCTGTTGATATGTAGGAGTTGTTTTCTTCAATAACGAATTGCCGCACCCCTTTTGCATAGAGATCTTTTACAAACTGATGACCATCATGTCGTTCTCCGTTGATAGCAAAAAATAAGGAAGTAGCTGGGGCAGTTAATCTGCGACTGTCAATCAACAGGTGTTCAATAGGTGAGGATATCGTTGTAGCAGAAAGTATTTTTCCACCTGTAATTTCGGGAAGTTGGCTGAAATATAGCATGCCACAAAGATAGCCTGTCAAAACAAAACCCCACAGGATTTTTAAAACCTTGTGGGGCATCACCAGAGGATATTAAAAGATTATTTTTTCTTAAGATTAATTTCTATTACTCCGTTTTTTCCTTTGTCTCCATACTTCTTTGTGGCAGATTCATCTTTGAGCACGTTAATACTTTCAATTGTTTGCGGATCAATTTTATCCATTTCTCCTTTTGTTATTTGTTTGTCATCTACAATATAAAGCGGAGGATTTTTATCATTTTGGTTTGACAGGTTAGAGGGTTTTACTTTTATCTCCTTACCAGAATCTTCTTTAGAGTCATTCTCAGTGAGTGTAAAGGATGGTTTTACATGCACTTCTATGCCAGAATCTTTCTTTGATGCACTTCCTTGTTTAAGAGTAATGATTACTACTCCATTTTTTCCTTCTTCTCCATATTTATCTATTGCCTTCTCTCCTTTCAGTACATCAATTGCCTCAATGATTGACTGATCAATTTTCTTTATATCTGCCGGGGTGACCTTCTTACCATCTATAATATAAAGCGGATCAGTCGGGATGGTAAATTCATTAGGAAATGGTCCATTTAGAGATGCATCAGCAGAAACACTAAGAGCTGGCTTGATTTTCATCCAGATTGTTTTCTCTGCAGAAGATTGATCCGAGAGGTCAATAGTTTGTGGAGGCATTTCCAGGTAATCTGGGTGTTTAAAAACCATTTGTAACTTCTTTTGATGAATATTCAATGTGAAATCTCCATCTCTTGCTGTCGTTGTGCCATATGTCTCGCCAACTGGATAAATAATAGCGCCGGCTATAGGTTTGCCTGTGTCTGTATCTTTAACCCAGCCTTTTAATAGATATCCAGTTGACTGATTCTTCTTAGCTTGTTTTACAGGTGTAATTATATTACCTGAAGTGGAAGCAATAACTTGTGTGATGTCTGTAAGCGAAATAGGAATTACTGTTGTATTTCGGGCATGCGCTAGTTGAAACAGAAAGAATAATCCTAATGTCAGAACTGGGAATAAACTATATTTAGCATATAATCGAACGGAAGATTGGCTACGATTCATCATATGTATACGTGATTTTAGTGAAGAATGATGAAAATGATTTGTTAAAACAAAGTCAGAGGTTTGGGTGTTAATTTTCAGGAGACTTAACTGATAATCTCGTGTCTTGATACCTGTTTGAAGGGCGGCATTATCTGCAAGGAACTCCAGATTCAGACGTATGTGTTGTTTATAAAGCCAGGTAACAGGATTGAACCAGAAAAGTATCGTATATAATTCTGCTAACAGGATGTCAACTGTATGCCATTGCCTTGCATGAGCTGACTCATGTGCCAGTACTTGCTGTATCAGGTGAGTATCTGACAGTGAAGGGGGGAGAAGTATCCATCCGAAAAAAGAAAAAGGACTATCTACTTGGACATGAGTGCCACACTTGTATCCATTTGCCTGTTGGAAATGACAGGATCTGAGTAGCCTTACTATTGCCCATACACGAATAATAAACCATATAGCAAAAACTGCTGACACAATGCTGTAAATGTATACAAGCCAGTTCGTAAGTTTTAAAGTATTGCTGGTTTCAGAGTCTGTCTGGGTTGCTGCATTCTCAATGTGGTTTTTTACTAAAAGCCAGTAATCCAAGGATGCATTTATGGCTGACACCCCTTTTGTTCCTGATACAGGTACAAAATTGAATAAATCTGTTTTTACTAAAGGAATCAATATGCTGAATACAAGGCCGCCCAGCAAAACCTATCGCTTACTGTGATGGAATGTGTCAAATCGAAGAATAGCCCAATACAATCCGAAAAACATTCCTAAAAGGAAACTGGACTTGACCAGAAATAATAAAAAGGCCATAAGGTAATAAGTTTTGGATAGAAACTACTTTTCAGAATTTTATTGCTTTTTCTGAATCATCTCTACAATCTCTTTCAACTCTTCCGCTGAAATCTTATCCTGCCTGGCAAAGAAAGAAACCAGACTTTTGTAAGAGTTATCAAAATAATTGGCAATAACTTTTCCGATGAAGGCCTGTCTGTATTCTTCCTTAGTTACCACAGGATAGTATTCGTAACTGCCTCCATATTCTTTATGGGAGATATAACCCTTCTCTTCCAGATTACGGATTATTGTAGAGAGAGTATTATAGTGTGGCTTGGGCTCAAGTATAAGCGGCATAAAGTCTTTGACAAATCCTTTGCCTGCCTGCCATACTACCTGCATAACCTCTTCTTCTTTCGCTGTTAATTTTTCCATAAAGTAAATGTAAAACTATTTATATAGTTATTAAACTATTTTTATAGTTTTTAAACGAGATCTATAGTTTTGGTAGTGGAAAAGACTATGTATCATCTGGTCAGGCGTAACAATGTAAGGCAATATGAAAAAAAGTATTTTTTAAAATGCTGGTTATCTGTTTATTGCCGACACTATTTCTATTGTTTTCTTTTGTCTATTTGTTTGGATGGGTTACATTTGATCAAACAGGCCATCAACACTGCAATCAACCGTTAATCAATTTATGGAGTCATTATTCACTACACAAGCAGTCATTAGTATGTTTACCCTGACACTTTTGGAAATAGTGTTAGGCATTGATAACATTATTTTTGTTTCCATCATATCCAACAAGTTGCCTCAGGCAAATCAAGCAAAGGCAAGAAATATAGGGTTAATCCTGGCAGTGGTTATTCGTATCCTGCTATTATTTGGCCTTTCCTGGATTATTGCGTTACAAGATCCCTGGTTTTCCCTTTTTGGAAGGGAGTTTACTGGTAAGGATCTGATTTTGCTGGTGGGAGGATTCTTCCTGATAGGAAAAAGTGTTTCAGAGATTCATGGTAAGCTGGAGGGAGAAGAAGAAGAACAAGCAACAGCAACAAAAGCAAATGAATCTAATGCATTAGGTTGGGTAATCTTACAAATTACAGTTATTAATCTGGTATTTTCATTTGACTCAATCCTGACTGCTATTGGGTTGGTAAAAGAAGTTCCTATTATGATTATTGCCGTGATTTTGTCATCTATTATTATGGCAATATTTGCGAAAGCAGTCAATGATTTTATCAACCGTCATCCAACATTCAAAATCCTGGCATTGTCCTTTCTGATTATGATTGGATTCTTGCTGGCAATGGAAGCATTCGGATTCCATATAGATAAAGGGTATGTGTATTTTGCTATGGCATTTGCTGTATTAATTGAGATTATTAATATGCAAATCCGTAAGCGGACAAAGCCTGTCAAACTGCGCAATCAGGAATTGAAAGATTATTGATCCTAACTATTCGTATATATTTCCAAAGCCATCAGCGAAAGTTGATGGCTTTTTTTACATCCCGAAATCCTGATTTTACTCCCTTATTTACCATAGTTCATCGGAAAGCAATGGCACAAGGAGTGAAGTGTTATTTTCTTTGTTACGCACTCAAAACAAACCGTAACTATGAAAACATTTTTTACTCTTTGCTTTTTTTTGATGTCTACTAGTTGGATATGGGCTCAGACTAGTATTTCAGGCAAAGTTACAGATGCTAAAAAGGAGGCGTTAGCTGGTGCTAGTGTCTATCTGAAGGGAACATACGATGGTGCCACTACCGATGGCGAAGGAAACTTTAAGTTAATTACTGACGAAAAAGATACAGCCACACTGGTAGTAAGTTTCATAGGATACGAAAACTCTGAGCAGAAACTGCAACTAGGTAAGTCAATTACCTTAACTATCGTTTTAGCTGAATCAAAAAATGCTACCTTAAATGAGGTTGTCATTACAGCAGGGGTTTTCGAGGCAAGCGATGAAAAACGAACTACTATTCTGAAACCTCTTGATATTGTTACTACAGCTGGTGCGGGTGCAGACATATTTCGGGCTTTGCAATCTCTGCCAGGAACCTCACAGGTGGGTGAACAGGAAGGTTTGTTTGTAAGAGGAGGATCTGGCACTGAGACAAAAGCTGTCATTGATGGTTTAATTGTACAGAATCCATTCTTTAGTAGTGTCCCAAATGTAGCGCAACGGGGCCGTTTCTCTCCCTTTCAGTTTAAAGGTACTGCTTTTAGTACGGGAGGCTATTCCGCACAATATGGACAGGCGTTATCCTCTGTACTGGTTTTAAATAGCAATGATCTTCCTGAGAAATCACAGATAAATGGCGGAATCAATTTTGCTAGTGTATACGGAGGATATACACAACGCTGGGAGAAAACGTCATTAGATTTTAACGGTAGCTATTTCAATGTTGGACCTATCTTGTTTAATCTTAACTCGCAAAATATAGAGTGGCACAAAGCGCCACAAGGATATAGCTTCGCATCTAATTTTCGCAAGCAGACCTCTGCGACAGGGATGTTGAAAGTATATGCAAACCTGGCAGGTAATACATTAGGTTTGACAGCATCCGATGAAACCACTGATTCAGGAAAATCTACTTTTGGACTAAAGAATCAGAATTTTTACTCAAATGTATCCTATACAGAGGCTTTTGACAAGGGAAAACTCTATATCGGATTTTCACAAAGCTTTAATAAGGATGATCTTAGACTTGATACAGCTGATGCAAGTCGTGGTGATAGTCGTACACAGGGACGCATTATGTTTACCCGCGATTTTACAAATGACGTGGCAGTCAGCGTAGGAACAGAGTTACACACCTATGAATACAAGAATCAGTTTGACGAGTACAAAACTTCCTTTCGGGATGTATACTGGGCCAACTTTCTGGAGACAGATGTACACATTACCCATAAGTTGGTAGGAAGAGCAGGTATCCGGAATGAGTATTCACAGGTTATTCATCGATGGAATGTTGCACCCAGATTATCATTGGCCTATAAGACCAGTGATTACAGCCAGATATCTTTAGCCTATGGGCAGTTTTATCAAAATCCTAATCAACTCTACCTGTATATTAATAAGAAGCTGGACTTTGAAAAAGCAGAGCATTTCATTCTGAACTATCAGCGAATACGAAATGACCGCACTTTTCGGGTCGAAGCCTATTATAAGAGCTATTCTCAACTGGTCAGAGAGTTTATGGATGAGCCATTTGATGCGAACGCCTATCGGTTTCCATACGGGAGAACAGATAACTCGGGTGGTGGCTATGCCCAGGGGTTTGATGTGTTCTTCAGAGATCGAAAAACCTTTAAAAACTCAGAATACTGGATCTCTTATTCCTATCTGGATACAAAGCGATTGTTTGCTAACTATCTGGCAAAGGTTATGCCTTCTTTCGCTTCTACTCACAATTTCAGTGTCTTGTATAAACGATATTTTTCAAAAATCAATCTGCAGGCCAATGCTTCCTACACCTATAGCAGTGGACGGCCTTACTATAATCCCAATGAGCAGGAATTTATGTCAGCCCATACTCCTGCTTATCACAACCTGAGTATGAGTTTCAACTATCTGACTAGTATTGGTGGAAACTTCACAGTGATTTATGCAGAGGTTAGTAATGTGCTGGGTACCCAAAATGTTTTTGGATATCGCTATAGTGCAGATGGCAAGAATAGAATACCTACAAGTCCACCCACCTATCGGTCAGTATTTCTGGGAGTGAATATAACAATTGATAAGCTGAAAAAATCTAAGTCCTAGCCTATACTACAGACAACTATGAAAGCAGCTATTGAACGAAAAGTTATCCGCTGGTTCCATATTCTGGCAAGCATTCCCATTCTGGGTTATGTCTATGGACCAGTGGCCAACATACCAGAAGCAGCCAGAATGGTAAAGTGGGTTATTTTACCATTAGTTATCCTTTCCGGGTTCTGGTTATGGCTGGGACATCTGGCAAGGAAACATTTCAAAGGAACTACCCGAACTTACCGGGTTTCAACAGAAAAAAGAAAAACAATCTGATAAACAACTTACACAATTATTCACTTAATCTTATAGGTACAATTATGAAAAAGACCCTTGTAACCCTTTTTATTCTGATGGCAGGGATAGTAAGCACTTTTGCTGCCGATGAAAAATTTGTCAAAGCTGTTGAAGCTGCTCTCACTCAAATGAAAACAGCAAAATCAGTAGAAGACTTTCAGGCTGTAGCCAATAAGTTTGAAATGATTGGTAAAAATTCGGCAGGAGAATGGATGCCTAATTACTATGCTGCCTATTGTTATGCAAATATGTCTTTTATGGAAAATGATAGCCAGAAAAAAGACCAGTATGTAACCAAAGCAGAGAGTTTGTTATCAGAACTGAAAACAGACAATGATGAAACGTATGTCATGAAGGCATATGTAGCAATGGCAAATCTATCTGTAGATGGACAGAACCGCTGGCAAACTCAAGGAAAGATTTTTGAGGAGAATCTGCAAAAAGCAGAAAAAGTAAATTCAGAGAACCCCCGGATTTATTATCTGAAAGGCACAAACTTATTTTATACCCCCGAACCATTTGGTGGAGGTGCTAAAAATGCCTGCCCACTTTTTCAGAAGGCAAAAACAAAATATGAAAGTTTTAAACCGGCTTCTAACATTGCACCTGTGTGGGGAAAAGAATATAACGAAGAAATGCTGAAAAAATGTCAATAGAATTTTGTTAGTATCTATCTAAAACTTTTTCGGATGGACGTTTTAGTTTTTAAAACAAATGTAAAATCGAAAAATGCTCTAAGAAATATTCAGTTGCAATTGAGCCAGATCCCGGATATTCTGAAATGGAACCTGGATCTGGCTGATTGCGATAAAGTATTACGTATTGAAACCATTAGCTTATCTGCACAGAAAATTATTGATATTTTACATACATTAGGGTTTCAATGCGAAGAGCTATAACTGTATAAAAGATCTGTCAATCAGATTGCCAAAATAGTATATCATCTATGAAAACACTGGAAGTCTCTGTTGGACAAAAAGAAAAAATTGTATGGGATACCAATCAGGATGCTGCTATTTCCATCGGTGGTGGAAGTAGTGTTTTCGCTATCGTTAAATGCCCTGAGAATACAATAGAACTGAGTATCGTAGGAGGGAGTACCATAGAAATTTATGGTGAATGTAAACACCTGATTGTGAAAAGAGCAACAGCTGGAAGTTATCTGAATCTGAATAGCTTTTTCTGTGAAGAGGCAACCATCGAACTGGCTGACTGGGGAGCATGCCTGGAATTATCGGTGAGTCGTATTATTCATTCGGTATGTCTAAAGAGAGCAAGTATCCTGGTCTTTTCTGGTTCTCCACAAGTGTCAAATATCAACCTGTATGGAGGGTCTGTTATTGAACAGAGAGATAGTGATTAAATCAATACAATTATCATAGGGCTTATAAACAATGGAATTAATCAATAGGTAGATATGATAGCAGCAAAGTGGTTATCAAAGGTAAAGGAGGTTGTAGTGCAGTTTTTACTAATTCTTGCACTGGACCTGGCGTTTGGGGCTGTCACCTATTTTAGTGTCAAGAGTTTTTCGACGTTGATGGACGATCCCTCTATGGAGATAGATTTAAAGCACAGCTTTGCCTGGTTGATAACCAACAACAGTGTAGAATCTATCATAATTTGTCTTACGCTGCAAGCATTCTCTCTTGTTGAAAGAAAAATTCGGTTTATATGGCTAAGGCCTATACTGTTGTCTGTATGCATATTTGCTGTAGTGCATATGATACAGATAGCAATCTATCGGCCATACACATTTTTTCATTCTCTATTTCATTTCACCCCACTGAGTCTGATATTTGGAAGTAATATAATATTAGCTGGTCTATCAGTATATGCTTACGGAAATTATGAAAAAAGAAGAAGCCGCAAACTTAATGATCAACAATATCAGTTACTGGAACTGAAAGAACTAAAAACCAAAGCAGAACTTGAAGCATTACAAGCCAAGATAAATCCTCATTTTTTATATAACTCTTTAAATGCTATTGCTAGTCTAATCCATGAAGACCCTGACAAGGCAGAACAGATGGTTTTGTTACTGGCAAAATTCTTTCGCTATAGTACTAATGCAAAAAGCCAATATTTGACTCGATTAAGTGAGGAAATTGAGATGGTTAAGACCTATCTGGAAGTGGAGAAAGTGCGCTTTGATGATCGGTTAGAATATTTTTTATGGTTTGAGAAAGAAGAGTTGAAAAACTGTATGGTTCCTCAGTTTTTACTACAGCCATTGGTAGAAAATGCAATCAAACATGGAATTTCTAAATCAATGGAAAAAGGAATATTAGGTATAAAAGTCCTGGATAAACAAGATAAACTTGTTATTGTGATTTTCGATAATGGAGTTCCATTTCCAGAGCAGTTAATAACAGGTTATGGGTTGCGTAGCACACAGGATAAACTTAGACTGCTAATGGGAGAAGATGCCCGAATGGAGATTATCAATGGACGAAGTATCTCTTCGCAGGGAGATGACTTTGTCAATCAACCTCATAAAGCCATCAAGATTACAGTGAAAAAGCAATTTAGTCCCTCTTATGAAAAAGAGACAGAGTCAGAGAGTATATTAACGAAAAGCAGATAAAAGTCTTATCAAATCGGTGATAAACAAAAGCATACATGACTACTATACTTATAGATGATGAAAAGCTGGCAATCAGTCGTTTGAAACGGTTGCTGGCCGAGCATCAAAGTTTTATTGACATTGTTGGAGAAGCATACAATGGAATTGATGGATTAAAAATAGTAGAAGCATTACAACCAGATCTGATATTTCTGGATATTGAAATGCCTGGTATGAATGGTTTTGAAATGCTGGCTCAACTAACCTATTCTCCTATGGTTGTATTTGCTACAGCCTTTGATGAGTATGCTATCCGGGCATTTGAAGAAAATTCTATTGATTATCTGTTAAAACCAATTGAGAAGGAACGTTTGGAAATGACTATTCAGAAGTTACGTAAGACTTCATCTTCATTTGATAATCAACAGTTCTTAAAGTTGATTGAACAGATGCGTCCCAAGAAAGAAATGGTATCCATTTCTGTTAAAACGGGAGACCGTATTTTATTGCTGCGTTTGGAAGATATCAGCTATTTTGAAGCTGAGGATAAGTATACCTTTCTGATTACAACAGAGGGAAAAAAATACCTTACAGACTATACATTGACTAATCTGGAAGAAAAGCTACCCGATTCTTTTTTGCGTGTCAGCCGTTCCTTCATTGTAAATTCCCGTTTGATCAAGGAAGTACAAAAACACTTTAGTGGAAAGTTTATTCTTTTTCTGGATGATCGTAATCAGTCCAAAATAGAGTCTGGAATTAAATATGCTGAATCAGTAAAAAGCCTGATTAATAACTGAATCTATTCAGCTTATCAATCAGGCTTCTCTTTTATATTATGGAAAGGTCAGACTACTTTTTTCGGAATCGTATATTGGTCCGGCTTTCTTCCCCATGAATGAGGCGGATAATGTTTTTCTGATGAGTCAGCACAACTATGGCAAACATAGCAAATCCAAAAATTATCAGAATTGGGTCATCTGGGCTAAATCGAGGCATGAACATGAGCAAAGGAAAGGCCAAAGCTGCTATCATTGAACCAAGAGATACATATTTTGAAAGAAGTACTACCAGGAAGAATATAGCAATACATAATAATGCAGCTTCTACATGAATTGCAAGCACCATTCCCAATAAGGTTGCTACTCCTTTGCCACCACGGAAATTGGCATAAATTGGAAATATATGACCAACAACAGCCAAAATACCAATAAAGAGTTGATAGGTAATCAGATTAGGCTCTGTAAAGGCATGCAGGTGTAAAAGAATGGCAGCTATAGAAGTAGCAGTCCAGCCTTTAAAAACATCTACTGCCATCACAATAGATCCGGCTTTCTTTCCCAGTACTCTGAATGTATTGGTTGCTCCAGAGTTACCACTACCATAGTTACGTATGTCAATGCCATGAAAAGCCTGTCCATACCAAAGAGCTGTCGGTAAGGAACCAATCAGATAGGATGCGATAAAGCCAGCTATAATTAAGGTTATCTCCATTATATATTTCTCTCTGAAAAAGGTGTAATTTGTATTTTATACAGATAAATCTTCCAATTTTCTTCAAATATATGGAAGATCATTCTGAATTTCAAAATAGCCCTATAGGCCTCACTTCATTATTGATGTAAGAAAATAAAAGCAAACTCAGTGATATTCAGTGCATAATGAGTTAGCATAAGGCTACTAAAATATACATTTTTCCATTAATCTGCTAACTTTTGCCCGAAAAAACCAGAATGCCTTCCAGAATACTATTTAACGGACTCAAACACCATGCCCAGATTATCCGTGATTTCATCCATACCTATGATGCAAAAAGTATGTACTTACTGGAACAGCAAATATGTAGTATAGGGAATTCACAAATGGATTTGTATACTGGAAATCTATCAGAAACAACTATAAAGGAGGAAGTAATTACACAGCTTACAAGAGCCAATCTTTTATCTGAAGTAGATTTTAAAGAATTTTTGCATCCGGAGCAATTCCGTTCTGTTTTCCTGAGTGATGGGTCTTCATGGATCTTACGATTTGGGGAAAGAACTGGGCAGTATATCCATATCCATCCCGCTCGCTATTCTATGCACACAATAAGAGTTAAAGCAACAACACTAAAAACAGCCATAGGTGTTTTAATATGGCAGAAAGAGACTATCTCTGAACTAGACATAAAACAGCTTAACTACCTTCGTAAAGATATCTTAAAACTATCTCCCATTCGAAGCCTTGAAGATGTAAACTCTGTGTGGAAAGTGGTTAACATGTTGATTGATAAGGGATAGTGTTGTAATTTTTAGATTGAAAAAGCATGTTACCTGATAAAGTTAGCTGAAGAAATAATCAGTGCAGAGATAGATCTTCCAATTTTACTATGATAAGTAAATGCTGGTGACCTAGAGTTTAAAAGATTTCCGTATTTTGGTAAACCTGAGAAATCTATTCCTACCTAACCAACATAGAAATATGAACAGAACTACTGTAAACCAGATAACCTCTATCCCTTTTAAGATATACTGTTGTTTATGGCTTATAGGGGTAATTCCTTTGAACCTCTATGCACAAAAATCATATCAGCCTCCATACTTTGAAGATACCAATCGGCTAACTAAGATTAAAAAAGCCATTCCTGCTATTGAAGAGCTTTACAGGAGGTATGCTGAAAAAAATAATTTTCCCGGTTTTGTATTTGGTGTGGTATTTGATGGAAATCTGGTCTATGCAGGCAATACAGGTTATACCAATCTGGAGAAAAGAACTGCTGTAAATACTAAATCTGTTTTTCGGATTGCTTCAATGACTAAAAGCTTTACAGCAATGGCGATCCTCAAACTTCGAGATGAAGGTAAACTTAATCTGGATGACCCGGTTTCAAAATATATCTCTCAGTTTAAGAAAGTACAAACCTTAACCAACGATTCTCCACCTATTACCATTCGTCATTTGCTTACTCATTCTGCTGGTTTTCCAGAAGATAATCCATGGGGAGATCGACAACTGGCAGATACAGATGCTGAACTACTTCAATTGATTGAAGCTGGTATAACTTTCTCTAATGCACCTGGACTTCAATATGAATACAGTAATCTGGGATTTGCCTTGCTGGGTAATATTGTGACAAAAGTTTCCGGTAAACCATATCAACAATATATTACGGAAACTATCTGTAAGCCTCTTGGTATGACAAGTACCTATTGGGAATATACCAAAGTTCCTACAGATCAACTGGCGCATGGCTATCGACGTCTCAATGACCAGTGGCAAGAGGAAACACTACTGCACGATGGTTCCTATGGAGCTATGGGAGGAATGTTAACCTCTATCGAGGACTTTAGCCGATACATGGCCTTGCATCTGCAAGCTTGGCCTCCCAGAGATGAGGCAGACAATGGAATTATCAAAAGAGCCTCACTTCGAGAGATGCATCAACTGGGACGTATCAATACATTAAATACACAGTATAAGTATCCAGGTGGTCGCTTGTGTCCAACAGTGAGTGGCTATAATTTTGGATTACGTTGGGCAACAGATTGTGCTAATCGTGTTTCCATCGGTCACAGTGGGGGATTGCCGGGCTTTGGTAGCAATTGGTCTGTTCTGCCGGATTATGGAATTGGTGTTGTGTGTTTCTCTAATCTGACCTATGCGCCTACTGGTGTTATTAATATACAGGTACTAGACTCTCTGATTACATTGGCTGAACTTAAACCACGTAAATTACCTGTATCTTCTATTCTTGAAAAGCGAAAAAATGAAATCATTGCCTTATTGCCTGACTGGGAAAATGCTGTAAGGAGTGGGATCTTTGCAGAAAACTTCTTCCCCGATAATCCATTGAATATCCTGAAGACACAAAGTGCAGAGGTATTTGCAAATGCTGGTAAAGTTATCAAGGTAAGAGAGTTAATGCCTGAAAACCAACTACGAGGTGTTTTTATAATGGAAGGAGAGAAAGCTGATATTCAGGTAAGCTTTACCTTAACCCCAGAAAAGAATCCGTTAATTCAGGAGTTTCATATAAATGCAGTGAAAAAATAGACAGTAAGAACTTGCCTCATTATTCGTTTCTTGTGAAGATTTGCATAATAAAAGATGACAAAAAGATAATTTACAGATAATGTTGTATTAATTTTGAAAAAGGACATAAAATTCTGGCCTTGTGTCATTGTCTATTGTAGTTTGAATTATCTGTAAATATTATAACTGATTTTATGAGTTCTCCTAAAGATTTTACTTATGTAACGGGTACAGAACCTCATCGTATTCGTACACGTCAAATTTTAAAGTCGCATCCGGAAGTAAAAAAGCTAATCTCGAAGAATCCAGTAACAATGGTATGGATACTGGTATGTGTGGGAATTCAACTGGTAATGGCTTATCTGCTTAAAGACCAGCCCTGGTATATCATACTTGCTGCAGCCTGGTTGATTGGAGCATTTCCGGTACATACCTTATTTGTTTGTATCCATGAAGCGGCACATAATCTTATATTCAAAAAGCCTGGGGCTAATGTGGCAGCGGGTATTATTGCCAACTTTCCATCATTGATTCCAACAGCTATTTCATTTAAAAATTACCATCTGAAGCACCATGCTTTCCAGGGAGTACATGAACTGGATGCGGATCTGCCAGATTATTGGGAAGCACGACTGATCAATAATTATTTCATTGGAAAAATAATATGGTTGTTATTCTTCCCGGTTTTCCAGGCTATTCGTACACTTCGTTGTATTGAACTGGCAGCAGTAGACAAGTCTGTAGCTATGAACATTATTTGCCAGATTCTGTTTGATGGTTTGATTGTATACTTCTGGGGATGGCCTGCAATGGGGTATCTGGGAGCCAGCTTCTTATTCTCAGTTGGCTTACACCCTCTGGGAGCCCGTTGGATTCAGGAACATTATCTGGTTCTGGATAAGAATCAGGAGACTTATAGTTATTATGGTGTTTTAAATACAGTGAATATGAATGTAGGCTATCACAACGAGCACCACGATATGCCTTCTATTCCCTGGAATAACTTGCCTAAATTGAAATCTATCGCCCCCGAGTTTTATGATAATTTAAAGTATCATACTTCTTTTACTAAATTGTTTTTTACATTTCTTTTTAGTCAGGAGGTTAGTTTATTTTCCCGAATCGTGCGTAAAGAAAGAGGTAAGGTTACATTGAACGATAATTCTACACCAGACCTACAGGTAATATCAGCGGAGGAGCAACTACAAAAGTATTAAAACAGGTGATTTAAGGGTAATACTGTAAAGCTGTAAAAGAGGGTAATTGTGAAAACAGTTATCCTTTTCTTTTTTGTGATGAATTCGTAAAAAGGTATTTGATGCGAATGATCTTTTTGGATAATGATATTTGTCATTATCTCTTCAGAAGGCAGACTCTACTTTTATGGCGTATTATTATCCGGATCTTTTCATCTACCTATTCATGGAAATTTTAATTTTCTTTATTGCCCACTGGTACCTATCTCTATTCTTTCAGACTTTCTTTTTACATCGGTATGCCGCCCATCAGATGTTTACCATGAACAAGTTCTGGGAGCGAACGTTTTATGTTCTTACCTGGATCTCGCAGGGATCTTCTTTTTTGAGCCCTTATACCTATGGTGTAATGCATCGTCTTCATCATGCCTATGCAGATACGGAAAAAGATCCCCATTCACCTCAGTATTCCGATAATTTGTTTGATATGATGTGGAAGACAAAAAACATCTACAATGATATTCTTAATGGTAAAGCCAATATAGATCCTAAGTTCACTAAAAATGTTCCTAATTGGAAGTTTATGGAATGGCTGGGAGATCGTTGGATTAGCCGCATTGCTTGGGGAACCCTTTATACGTTGTTTTATATACATTTTGCCACACACTGGTGGATGTTTCTTTTGTTACCAATCCATTACCTGATGGGACCTGTACATGGTGCAATTATTAACTGGTTTGCTCACAAGTTTGGCTACGTGAATTTTAAAGTAAATGATACCGCTAAGAATTTGTTACCTCTTGACTTTCTGATGTTTGGTGAAAGTTATCATAACAACCACCACAAATTTGGAGGGCGTGCTAACTTTGGTATTAAATGGCATGAGTTTGATCCCGCTTATCCATTTATCCTTTTATTCAATGCATTGCATATTATAAAACTGAAGCCCAATAATGACCTCAATTATATGTAGCAGCATTGTTATAAAAAGAGAACGGCCACAAATCTGTGGCCGTTCTCTTTTTATAATGTGTTTTATACTTAATCTTCCATATAAATCCCCATAGGGCTTTCCGGAATCACAAATTGAATTTCTCTTGGATGAATTTCTTTTTCCTCACCTGTAGAGGCTATAATACCAAAATCAGACGCAATCAATCCCTGCAAACCATAATAGAGTATGCCACTAGTATATTTCAGATTCATGGTAATTGGCAGTTGATAGGATTTACCCGCAATCTCAATCTGACCTGTCAATAGAAGCGTTCGCGGATTCACAAAACCTTCAAAACCACGGGTTTCGGATGGTAGATAAGCAAACATATGTACTTCTTCTGATTGGTCAGGATGAAAAATAAAGTTAAAGAGTGAAACCAGAAGTGAGCTATTAGGTTTGGGAGATATATTAGCAACCATCAGAACAAATTCAAACCGTTTAAGCCGGTTATTATATCTACCTTTAATCTCAGGAGCTGTAAACAAGTAGTTCTTCTTCCCATCAGATATGCTAATGAGCATAGGGTTACTTCCTGTAAACTGCATACTCTGCGCCTTTACTTCTGGCAATAGACCAAGCAGCATGAAAAAGAAGAGATAAAAGTAGTGTTGTTTCATATGTGTAAGGAGCTAAATGTAACCTTATGTAAAATACGAAATCTATGAATAGATGCAAGGCGTCAAGTCCATAATTTTGATAAAACTTTCTGATTACTAGATAGTTTATAGAAAACTGTAGCTAAACAACAATACAGGGCTGTTGCAATGAAACTTTATAAAATAATATGCCTGAAAGCAAATGCCACATACAGAATAAAGGAGAAAAATGAGGCGGGGATAAATAAGGTCAATTGGCCCCCACTACAATAGTTTTTGTTGAATTATCTGCATAAATGTAACACGGTACTTCTCGCTTATTGGCAATCTGGTTTCATGAATATAAATATGATTGTCTTCAATCTTGTGAATGGTGTGAATATTTACAATATAAGAGTTGTGGATGCGATGAAAATATTCAGGAAGGATATCTTCCAATTCCTTCATACGTTTATAAACAATATGTTTTTCCTGCTCTATGTAAAAAATAACGTAGTCTTTTAATCCTTCAATGAACAAAACTTGTCTCAGGTCTATTTTTACAACAGACTTTCCCGTTTTTACAAACACACTTTCTGTGTCTGCTTCCGTTTCACTAGGAGATGTAACTGGAGAAGAGTCTTTTGAAAGAGCAATTATCTTGGTAATTGCTTTCATGAATCGTTCGAATGTAATGGGTTTGAGTAGGTAATCAATTGCATTCTTTTCATAGCTCTCAATAGCATATTGGGTATAAGCTGTTGTGAAGATAACTTTCTGCTGTTTGTCAAGTAAATCGGCAAAAGCCATACCTGTAATATGAGGCATATTGATATCCAAAAAAATGAGATCTACTTTATGAAGATGCATAAAGTCCAAAGCCTCCATCGCATTGTAACAGGTCTTTTCTAAAGTCAGAAAAGGTACTTGTTCAATGTAATCACACAATAACTGAACAGCTAGGGGTTCATCATCCACTACCAGGCATTTAATTTTCATCTTTTTTGTTTTGAAGGTATGTGAGAAGATAAAGTGAGTTGTTTCTATGAAGCATCCTGCAATGGTATCTGAAGAATAGCTGTAAACTGACCTATATCAGATTGGGTAGTTAATGTGTGGTTGCCATTATAAATCATTTCCAGGCGTTTTTTGAGATTTTTCAGCCCTAATCCTTTTGTGTTGGACGATTGAGGCCAGAGGCTATTGGTAACTTCAAACCGGACATAATTAGTCTCAGTATGCAGTTTCATTTTTGCCCAGCTCTTCGATTGTGTTTTGTCAATACCATGTTTGAAGACATTTTCCACTAATGGCATTAATAACATAGGAGAGACCAGCACTTCTTCTTTTAAGCCATCCAGACATAATTCTATTTGTACAGGATAGGGTATCCGGATTTTTTCTAACTCAATATAATCCTTAATAAACTCAACCTCTATAGAAAGAGGAACCTTTTCCTTAGGAGCTTCTTCCAGAAAATAGCGCATCATATCAGATAGCTTGGCAATCATTACAGTCGTCTTCTCTGACTTGCTGTGAGCCAGATAATAAATATTATTCAGGGTATTAAATAGAAAGTGAGGTTGGACCTGCGATTTAAGCAAGTTCATTTCTGCCATTAACTGCTGTGTGCGAATTTTTTCCTGTGTTTGCAATAACCAGGTATAGTTCATTGCGATGCGTAATAGTATCCCAAATAGCGAAGCTAGAAATTGAGTGACAAATACAAAGGCCCAATGGCTCAGATTAAATCCGTAAAACTGGTGATACGTCAGATTCAGATATAATACCCAATATTCGGTAAACATCCGCAATGTCACTAACAGTATAAGTATAAGGAGAGACACAATGATATATCTGATATAAACCCCTTTCCGAAAGTAGACAGTCAGAAGCCAGTTGCTTTGTGTGTAAACAGCCAGAATATAAAAGAAAGTATAAATGGACGCTCGCGCAAGGCCATACATCCAATCTTCCCACTTCTGAATGCTATAAAGCATAAGAAATAAGTATAAAATGATCCAGGCTGCGACTTGCAACAGCTTTATGTTTATAGAAGGAGGTCTCATCTTGGGTGTTTTCAATGTGTCAAGTTCGTGAAACTTTGCTCTCTTCCACCTTTTTTTCGGCCACAGCCCCTTTTTTTTCGACATTTCTCCATTTTGGCTAATGATCTAAAATAGAATCTCAATTATCTAAGAAAGTGGTAAGAGAAAAAAAAGGCTTATAAAATTGCATAACCATTTGATAAACCTATGAAACCTCACCACATTTTTCTTTGGATAGTAGTGTATTTTTGGATAGATGCTTCTATCGGCCAGACACATGTTGTAGCACCTGACACAATTTCTACCAATGATGTTTTTGGACTGGCTCTTAATGCAGATCAGACAGAAGCCTTTTGGGTGAAATCATGGGGCGGGCGAGACAGTCTCATGATTCTTACTTCCCATAAAGTCAATAATCACTGGAGTACTCCTCAACCTGCTCCGTTTTCAGTCACCACACGTAAATTTAAAGATATTGATCCTTTCTTTGCGCCAGATGGCAAAACGCTTCTTTTTAATTCAAACCGATTTAATGATCCTAAAAACTTTGATATATGGATAGTTAAAAAACAAAAGAATGGTTGGGGCGAACCATCCTCATTAGGAAAGGTTATCAATTCCGATTCTTCCGATTTTTATGCAACAATGGCATCCAATGGAAATATATACTTTACTTCCAATCGGGATGGAGGATACGGAAAAACAGATATCTATGTAGCTACACAGGATAAGGGTAAATATAACAAACCTGTCAATCTAGGTAACATTGTGAATACTGCTGGATTTGAGTCTAATCCATATATATCACCCAAGGAAGATTTTCTGATTTTTCTGGCAACGGATCGAAAAGATGGATATGGCGATTCTGATTTATACATCACCTTTAAAAAAGAAACAGCTTGGACAATACCCCAAAACCTGGGCAATATAATAAATACTACACACGGAGAGTTTTGTCCTTCTATGTCATCTGATGGCAACTATTTCTATTTCTCTCGTGTAAAGAGAGGAAAAAAATTGGAGGAGAATATTTATCAGATCGAACGGAAAGAGTTACAACTGGAGACGTTAAGAAAACAAGCACATTAATGCTAAGAACCAATGAAAACAGGCTGAAAATGGTATTGCTTTGTAGGCTATCTGTTATAATAACTTCTGTTGAACTATCTGCATAAATGCTGTGCGGTATTTCTCACTTATTGGTATCCGAACCTCCTGAATGTAAATATGGTTATCTTCAATCTTATGTATTGCATGAATATTAATGATATAGGAATGATGAACACGTTGAAAATAATCAGGGAGGCTGTCTTCCAGTTCTTTCATACGTTTATAGACGAGTATTTTGCTGTCCTGTGTATAGAGAGAAACATATTCCTTCCAGCCTTCAAAATACGAAATACTATCATATTCAAGCCGGAGAAATTGTTTGCCAGACTTTACAAAGAAGTAATCAGTGTCAGAATTAACTTGAGGAGTACCTGTTGACAGATAACCGGAATGCAACTTGGCTATCGCTTGCGAGAAACGTTTGAATGTAATGGGTTTGAGCAGGTAATCAATTGCATTCTTTTCATAGCTCTCAATAGCATATTGGGTATAAGCTGTTGTGAAGATGATTTTTTGTCCTTTAGATAAAAATTCTGTTAACTCCATTCCTGAGATACCAGGCATATTGATATCCAGAAAGATTAAATCGACCTGATGTGTTTGAAGGTATTCCAGGACTTCCGCAGCATCATAACATTGATGTGAAAGTGTAAGAAATGGTATCTGACGAATGTATTCTTGCAGTAGGTTTACTGCGTTGGGCTCGTCATCAACAATCAGGCAGGTAATATTCATGGTTTAGGAATACTAAGTGAAGCAATAAAATAGTCGTCAGATACCTTGGCAGAAAGTGTAAAGCGGTTAGGGAAAATCAGTTCCAGTCGATCCTTGAGATTGCGCAAGCCAAACCCGCCTTCTGATGATAAAGTGGTTTCCTTTAACAACGTGTTTCTTACTGTAAAATGGAGTGTTTGTTCTTTTTCGATCAATTCGATCACCACTTCATTTGTATCATTTTTTTTATTGATACCATGCTTAAATACATTTTCGACAAAGGGCATCAAAAGCATAGGAGGAAGGAGATAATCAGTAGATACACTACTATTGATAGTTATTTGTATTGGGTAGCGCATCCGAATCTTTTCCAACTCAATGTAGTGATGAATAAACTGCATCTCTCTGGAGATAGGAACTAAGTCTTGCGGGCAATCATCTATAAAATACCGCATCACCTCCGATAGCTTTTCGATAAGATAGGCAGTTTTAGGAGATTCCTTGTAGGCTTCATAATAAATATTATTGAGCGTATTAAATAGAAAGTGAGGTTGTATCTGTGATTTGAGGAGGTTAAGTTCTGTCTGGTATTGCTTTGCTTTAAGCTCTTCCTGGACTTTTCGAAGAGCAAAATAATTAAGAGCTATCTTAAAAATTATGCTGATACAGAGTGTCAGAAATGTGGAAAATGCCGCATAAGCTATATGTGCAAAAGTATATTGAAAGAAGCTTTCCTTCCAGATTTTGAAATATAGTTCCTGGTATAGAAATACACGCAGGCTAACTACTGCTACAAAGAATATAAACAAGGCAAGTGCATAGTATCCAGGCTTTTGTTTCTCATACAGCCAGGGAATCAGAAGATACGCATTACCATAAATGATTACTATGTAAAAAGAGATAGATACCAAGGGATTAATGAGGGCAGTATGGATAGGGTCTTGAGGCAGAAGATAGAGTACACTGATACAATAAAATAATATCCAGGCTATAATCTGGATCCAGTGTAGAGGAAGTGAGGTAATACTACGTGACATGAATAATAGTTTCAGACGGGTAAAAATAATGAGAATACCATCTATATCCAGTATGTTTTTAACCATTGGAAGTATTTATTCAACGGTTTGGTCTTTATCAGACAACCTCTAAAGCATATGTCTTCTCTAAAGAGCAGATATTCATGGGAAACGGTTGAATCAATACTGGTAATGGTTGAATAAAATTGTCAGGGAGTATGAGACCATGCATATTGCCTGTGTTTCACTCTTACTAACCATTTATATCTATGCTACGCTTTTTTGCTACTACACTATGTATAGTATTATCCCATATGTATTCTGTTTGGGCTCAGACAGATACTATTGATGTGAAAAACAAAAAATTACTTATCCGCCAGCTTAAACCAACTAAAAGGCAATACATGGTTTATCTTAAAAATCCTCAAAAGAACAATCTGATTACCAATGTATCATTATGGACAAGAGAAGTCTCATTCCAGAAAGATATGGTAGTGATTAGTCAGCAATGGTCAGGGCAGGATACATTGACAAACCGAAAACTTTGGTCTTTGTGTAAGAAAGATAACTTTGAGCCTGTATATCATTACACTTACATGCCAAAGATGGGTGTAGCTGCATTTAATTTTGGAGAGAAACAAATTACAGGAGCAGATAGTGTTGCCAATAATACAAAAAAAGATTTTCAGGTTGCATTAAAGCATCCTACCTTTAACTGGGAACTGGATCTGGAAACCTTTGAAATGTTACCTCTGGGAATAGGCAAAACTTTCATCATTGATTTTTATCACCCAGGTGGGTCTCAAACACCTGCTTATTATACATATAAAGTAACAGGCAGTGAAAAATTAGAAGTGAGTACAGGAAAAGAAACAGATTGTTGGATGTTACGCATTGATTACAATGCAGATAGTTACGCTACTTTCTGGATCACAAAACAAAACCCGGAAGTGTTAAAGATGGAAGAGTTCTATAAGGGTATCTATCGATATAAGGTAAAGCTGGCCACTAGTATATAAAATAAACATAGAGGATATCTATAAGTGATGTCTATTTGAAAAGAAATAGCTGGATCTGAACATACAGCTCAGATCCAGATAAACTTTTCTACTCTTCAGTTCTCACAGTGGCTGTATTATTAATGATTCTTCCAAAGAAAAGAGCATTCATAAATAGTTTGTTGGTGCCAAACCAGAATGCACGAAAATTAGGATTGTCATCAAACAAAATAACCTTACCGTTTCCGGAAGAATTGACAAGTATGGAGCCTGCATTACTAAACTGCTTCAGATTTTGTTTAGAAATATAGCCACTCAGCAGTGGATTGGCCGTATACTGTCCTGGAGTGGCATAGGGGTTCTTCGCCTTTTCCATAAATACGGTATTGTCTTTGAACACAGGAATTGTTTCTTCTTTGTATCCAAATGCGAGTGGATGGCTACGGTCCAGACGTATTTGAAATATACTACCCACAATTTCCTGTGCCCGTGAGTACTCATCCAGAAAAACATAGGGTTTGTTACCTGTAGAGTCGCTAGGTATTTTCTTTAATTTTACATTAGCTAGTCCATTGGATACTGCCCAGGGAATAGCCTCAGACATAGCAACCAGAGTTCCGCCATTTTGTACCCACCGTTTAAGATTTGAGAGAGCATTTCCTGTTAGTCCATTGTAATTTCCACCAGATAGTATAATCGTATTGTACTTCTCAAAATCTACTCGGTTACTATAACTCAGATCAACAATGGCAGGAGGCATATTATAGCGTTGATCAAGCAGATGCCATACCTCACCTGCATCTGTAGCAGTGACCCCTATACCAACCAATAACATAGCCTTTGGATCCGTGACAGCTGCAAAGTTACTACTTCCAAAGTCAATACCCGTTGGCGTCAGGCCAGTTGAAATACCTGTTATATCCAAGCCATCTCTTTTCGCGAAAGCTTGCATATCTGCTAGGATAGCTTCCTGTGATTGACTTTGTAGGCCTACAGGAATTAGGATCGTACCATAATCAAATGTCTGTGTTTTTCCTTCTATAACACTTGTAAAAGGTTTAGTTGCTACACGTATCTGATATCCTTTTTTTAGAAGTTCATTGACGGTACGGGGTGCATAATAATTATCCCAGGCAAATACATACCCATATATATTTTTATCACCGACTACTTTTCCTTCAGGAAAACTGATAGTTGTTAACTTTTCACCCACACTAGCTGTTTTTGCTTCCGCATAGGGCATATTGAAAGCAAGTGGTAGTGAGAATGCAGAAATATCATAGAATAAACTGTCTTCAAAAGTAGTTCGCTTTTCAAACATTGCCTTTACCAGACGGTATTGTGGCTGATTGGCTGGAATAAAATAAGAAGTTTCTGAGGTAAAGGTTTTACCCTCTGCACTTATATTATTTTTTAGGGGGTATACTTCTACTTTCTGTTGCAGCAAAATTCGCAGCATTTCATAATTTCTGGCTTTGTCATATTGATTCCCAAATATATATCCTGAAGCAGCTTTGCTTTCATTGGCCACACCTCGATAAAAATCCCGTTGAAAGTTCAGCAGGTCAATACGTAGTGAACGTGCTGCTGCTAAAGTAGATTGCATAGTAGTGAACTGATTGCGGATAGTAAAAGGAAAAGATAATACACCATTTACAGTTTCCTGTGCATGACCACGTGAACTAGCCTGCTCAAAAAGAATACCTATACAGCCTTGTACATCCGGATAGGTAGATCCTTTACCATAATAAAAGTCGTCATAGTTTTCTTCTGTAAAATAGAGAGAACCCAATTTATCCAGTGCTTTTGCATGAAAAGTACCTATCTTTTGAGTTAACTCCTGATTAATCTTAGGTGTAAGAGGATGGACTCTGCTTTGAACCCCTGGCTGAAAGAAAAATGTACTGTTTGCTCCCATCTCATGGTGATCCGTCAAAATATTGGGTTTCCATTCCTGAAATTTTGTAGCACGTCCCTTACTTTCCGGATGTTGGACATATAACCAGTCCCGATTGAGATCAAACCAATAATGATTGAATCGACCCCCTGGCCAGGTTTCATTGAATTCTCGGCTACTAGGATCTGTCATTAGTGTTTTACTTTTATTTGTATTAGCCCAATGTGAAAACCGTTGAAGACCATCCGGATTAAATGCCGGATCGACTAGGATTACAGTTTCGTTTAGTAGAGAATCTATTGAAGGTCCTTGGGCCGCTGCCAGGTAATAAGTAAGTAATAGCATAGCATTGGAACCACTAGGTTCATTTCCATGTACACTAGCTCCAATCCAAACTACTACGGGCATTCTACTTACATCCAATGAGCTTGACTGAGATGCATCGGAAAGTTTGAGATGATCTGATTTTATTTTATCCAGATTTGTTCTGTTAGAAGACCCGGTTACAGTAAGTAAGATAGATGGACGTCCTTCATAGGAGCGGGCATAGATTTCTAGTGTCATCCGATCCGAAATCCGGTCTACTTCACGTAAATAGCTTACTAATTGATCATGTGATACATGCCATTCACCTACTTGCCAACTGAAAAAGGATTCAGGTGTAGGAATTTCTGAATTATAAGAAACATGCTGAGGAAGGTAATAGGACAATGACAGCTTTTCCTGTGAATGTGCAACGAGAAATGTAAGAAAAGAAGATACAAGAAATAGAATTTTCTTCATGTTTGTGTTGATGGTTAGGTCTGAGAGGGAGTGAATATAGTAATTTATCCATAAAAGCGAGAGGCGCTTCTGAAGAAAAGCGCCTCTCATTTGGTAAATACTATTTTATAGCTATTTTAACAGTTTTGTAACACCCTCTAGTACATGAGTAGCCCATTGCTGATACATCTTTCCTGAAAAATGTAGCTGATCACTGGCAATCAGATTTTTGTCTGTGGCAGCTGTGCGGGATAAAGGCGTGATGTCAAAAAAGAAAATACCTGCCTTCTTACACTCTTCCTGACAAACTGCATTGAATGAATCTATCTCCTTAGCTACTTGCTGTCTATCCCGACTTTCACCTGAAGGTGTTACTCCCCAATCAGGTATAGAAAGAACAAAAACGTGCTTTGGATTACCTTTGGCAAAACGAACAGATGTTTTTAATAATTCTTGTAATTCTTTACGATAGCGTTCAGTACTTTGCCCTCTATATTGATTATTTACGCCAATTAAAAGCGATACCAGATCATAAGTCTTTGTATTGCCACTCTTTGTAATAGCATTTGCCAGTTCTTCTGTTGTCCAGCCAGTTTGGGCTATGATATCCGGATTATTGACTGGTACTCCTTTTTGACGAAGCATCTCTGCCAGTTGTACACTCCATCGTTCATTCTCTGCAACACTCTCCCCAATAGTATAAGAATCACCTAATGAAAGAAACGATAATTCTGTAGAAGAAGAAGGTTTCTGCATAATAGAAGCTTGGAAGTTAAGTGGTTGCTGACAAGATAAGTAAACGGCAAGAATACATAATGCAATAAGTATATTGCAGATATTTCTATAACTTCTCATACTGAGATAAATTTAGTAACGTTCTCTAGCCATCTCTCGCGATACATCACGTGATTTAATATCTTCTCGTTTGTCATATAGTTTCTTTCCTCTTGCCAGAGCAATCTCCATCTTAGCTAACCCTCTATCGTTTATGAATAAGCGCAGAGGAACGATTGTTAGTCCGTCGTCCAGTTTATTTTCGAGTTTGCGCAGTTCATTCTTTTTCATTAACAACTTTCGTTCTCTAAGAGGATCATGATTGTAATAGGTGCCTTCACTGTATTTTGAGATATTCATATTCTTAATGAACAATTCATTGTCGTGAAAATAACAATACGCATCCTGTAAGTTTACCTTCTGCTGACGGATTGATTTTATTTCTGTACCTGTCAGCATAATTCCTGTTACATACGTATCCAGGAACTGATATTCAAATGAAGCCCGTTTATTTTTTATATTAACAATCTTCTCGATTTTTTCTTTTGCCATAGTTTACTTTTCAATTTTAAAGATAGTATCTACTATCTTTTGCAAAATTAGTATCTTTTTTAAGAGAAATGGGCTATTTACTTTAGAATATACATAAGTCACCTCTCTTCCTCAAAAAATTACTGAGCTCAATGTTTGTTGGAGAGCAATAAAAATATTCTCATAAAACTTTACTTATTGTATATAATACACTTTATTTGTCGCATTATTCTATTTTACTTTTACACTATTATTTTAGTTCTATATACCTATGAAAACGGCTTTTCTCATCATTGATGCACAATACGACTTCTGTAACCCTAATGGCGCATTATATGTTCCAGGTGCACAAGAGGATATACAACGTTTAAGTCACTTTATTACCACTCATTCTGATAAGATAGACGCAATTTATGCCACACTGGATACACATCCCGTTAATGATATTTCCCATCCTTCTTTCTGGGCAAGCCCGGAAGGTCAGGAACCTGCACCCTTTACATTGATTAAAGCCGAAGATGTAAAGTCAGGAAAATGGACGCCACGTTTTAATCTGGTACAGGTTTTAGACTATCTGGAAAAATTAGAGGCTCAAAGCGAGTTTATCCATTGTATCTGGCCAGAACATTGTTTGCATGGTTCACGAGGCGCTGCATTGGAAGACTCTCTTTTAGAAGCATTGCGTCATTTTGCACACACAGGTAAAGAGTATCATACGATAGAAAAGGGGACAAATCCAATGACAGAGCATTTTGGTATCTTCAAAGCGCAGATTCCAATTGATGGGGCCCCAGAAACACAACTCAATACTAAACTTATTAATGAATTGCTGGCATATGACCAGATATTCCTTTGTGGTGAAGCAAAATCCCATTGTGTTGCTACCAGTTTGAAACAAGTAATTCAGTATGCTCCGGAACTAGCTAAGAAGTTTGTTATTATCGATGATATTATGTCTGATGTAACAGGATTTGGCTATCTGGGAGATCCTATCTATGCAGAAGCGAAGGCGGCTGGTATCCCATTTATACAATCCTCTGAGATACTATTATAGTATTACTTCATACTAAACAAAAAAACTCGACTGCAAGCCGAGGTTTTTTGTTTATCCAAACGAGGAAGAAATTATTGTTGTTTTCCGTAACGTTTGTTGAATTTCTCGATACGACCAGCAGTATCCACCAATACATTTTTACCTGTATAGAAAGGGTGAGACTGTGAGCTTACCTCTATTTTGATTACAGGGTACGTATTGCCATCTTCCCACTGAATAGTTTCTTTGGAAGTCATAGTTGAACGGGTCAGAAATTTATAATCTGCTTGCTGATCCCAGAATACAACCGGATGATAATCAGGATGAATATCTTGTTTCATAATTTTATTGTTGGATTACTTATTTGCAAATGCTTTTAAAAGTTATCTGGCTTTTATTCTTAAACTAAACGCAATCGGGTCAGATAAGTCCCCAAAAACGGGCTGCAAATATAGTAATAAAATTAATCGCTACTTATTTTTATCGTATTTATTTTATTTTGGATCTGCACTTTTAGCCTGAATATCTGTTATGATGTAATACAGATTGTCAGCAATCTGAAAATCCTCTATTTTCCCTTCAAAAGTAAGAGTCTGCCATTCTTTGGTAGGTTGTATAGTCTGGAAGATAAGTTTTTCATCTTTATCCTTTGTACAGGCTATCTTTACAGGCATTGCAAAATCTGCTACATCTGCAGTCCATTTTACGCGAAGTTCTATTTCTTTCCGGCTTGTTTGAGTAAGCACACAATTCAATGTAGGAGGAGATAGATATTTCAGGTATTGATTAAAGAAAGCGTTGAAGTTTTTACCTGTTTTTTGATTTATATAATTAACAATATCCTGTGTATGTACCTGTTTTAATCTCATATCCTGCTGTATACCACGTAAAACATCAACCCATACGGAATCATTGTCAATGACATTGCGTAATGTATGAAGCATATTTGCTCCCTTAAAATAGATATCTGTTGTCTTATAATCTTCAAAATTTACATGTAAAGGTCCTAGCATCGGTTCTGTATTCTGTATCAGTGCAGATTGTCCTTTTACATATTTAAAGGCAGTTTCTTTACCATATATTTCTTCTACAAACAAAGCTTCAGCATAGGTACAAAAAGATTCATTGATCCACATTTCCCCATGGTCTGCCATACTCACATTATTACCCCAATATTCATGTCCCGTTTCGTGAATAATAATGTAGTCAAAGTTAAGACCAACACCGGAAAGATCTTTGCCTTTGTATCCTGGCAGATAGTCATTGCCATAAGCAATAGCACTCTGATGTTCCATTCCCAGATAAGGTGTCTCAACTAACGCATATCCATCATTCCAGAAAGGATATTTACCAAAATACTTTTCATACGCTGCAAGCATAGGTTTAACCTGTTTAAACTGCTTTTCAGCTTTTCCTCTGTTATAAGGCATTACATAATAATCCAATGCAAGAGTTTTGCCATCTTTTGACTGATAGGTATCTGTCATATGCTCATAGTTTCCAATATTTACCGTTACATTGTATGTATTTATTGGATAATGAACACGCCAGTCGAACCGGGCATAGCCTCCACGTAGATAAGCCATCTGTTTTAGATTTCCATTACTGATACATTGTAAATCAGACGGAGCTTCTATACTGATATACATACTATCTGGTTCATCAGACAAGTGATCTTTACAAGGCCACCACAGACTGGCACCAGCACCCTCGCAGGCTACTGTAACCCAAGGCTTGCCAACTTTATCCTTTACCCAGATAAATCCGCCATCCCATGGTGGATTTTTGGCAACACGAGGTTTACCAGCATAATGAATAACAATCGAATCCAGTGTGCCTTTGCGCTGTGTTTCTGTAAACGTTACAAAAACAGCATTGCTATCCCGCTTAAAAGAAAGAGGCTTTCCATGATAGGTAATAGCACTTATATGCATATTCTTATACAGATCAACCTGAATAGTCTTGAAGTCTGATTCTGCCCGATAGGCAAGGATATTATATCCGCCAACGGTACTATCTTTAGGATTTACGCGTAAATTCAAATGATAGAAGAATACATCATAACAGCTTCTACGAGGACTTAGATTACCTCGTAAGCTATCATAACGCGTAAAATGCCAGGGAGATGTGTTCACTGGTTTCGGTTTTGCCTTAGGTTTAGTTTGTCCCTTAGCAGGTTTTCCGGAATTCTGCGCTTGTCCGTAATATCCAACTACAAAACAAAAAAACAGCAGGCTGAAAACTCGTAAATTTAACTGCATAAGCAATTGTTTTTCTGGTTAAAATATAACAGTGTAGAAAGGTAAAAAAATTAGCCTAAGCCATCGTTCATGATTAAAAGCTAAGCGCTTCTAATCCAACTAATAATGCAATACAAAGTTCCTGTATCATTCTGCCTTTTCCAAAGATCTCTGGAAAGTGAAGAGTAAGAAAGTAGATGATTATAAAAAATATGATAGGAAAGAATGTAGCTATATACATCTTTCGAATAAAAAGTAAAAGAAAGGAAATAAAATTACACTTGTTTTTCTGTGAAAATATCTATTGCTTTTTAGAAGGAAATACTTTATATCTAAAATAGGTGTGACTTTCAGACGTAAGAAAAATGGTAAAATAGTTCTAGTGAGTGGAACTTAATTTATTCTATCGCAGTAAACTGATCTTCAGTTTCATGAGGGGAGATTTTCAGTACATGGGCCAAAACCAAAAGTACCAAAGTTCGGGAAGCAATAGTTCGGGAAATATTGGCAGCCTCCATAAATTGACTTACTGTGATATATGGATTTGCTCCCAGATATTGCATAAGTATTTTTTCTTTGTCGCCATATTGAAAACGTATGTTACGCTGTTTTCTTTCTCCTTTCAGAACTTCTCTTACTTCTTTGCTTGCCTGTATGCTCTTGTCTGCTAACCGCACGTAGGCCTTTCCAATGTTGTTAGTTATATCGTGTATTACATAATGAGGTTTTTCATTACTGGGAGGGATAGTCAATACCAATACATGTCGCTCTTCTCCAACAAGAATGCGGTATGTTTGGTAACTAATAGGTGGGTGACAATATTTTTCAATAGCTCTTGTCAGGATATATTCTTCTTCATCTACAAATTTCACTCCTTTGATCTGTTTATCATCGCTGATGCCAACCAGAAGGTTTCCTCCTTCTGAATTTGCAAATGCTACAATTTCCCTGACAATTTTATCTGGATGAGCAGCTTTAAGCTTAAATTCAATATTCATCCCTTCGCCCTGCTTAACCAAGGCTTTCATAGTGGCGAAGTCCATTGTTTTCAGATAAAAATAAAAGGAAAAGACTTATAGTTAGTCATTTTCCTTTATGTATAACCTAGTTAGTATATTAATTCTTTTGACTGGCGCGGAAAAGTTTCTGTTTTTCTTCTTTGGTTAGGCTTTCATAGCCTGATCGATTAATTTTATCCAGAATAGCATCAATCTCATCGTCATCCGGAGTGCCACTATAGGTAGGGGAAGTCGCTTTAGTGGTAACAGTAGTAGTACTACGATAAGTGACTTTCATTTTAGGTTTACTCTGAAATAAACTTTTTACCCATTCTAAAAATCGACTAATAGGGCGTCCCAGATCATTCCCATTATTTAGTTGGGTGATAAATAAAAATCCCATCAGCCCTCCACCCAGGTGAGCAATATTCCCCCCCATGTTTTCACCATTTACAGCAAGGCTTATATAAGATGTAATTATATAAAAGCCAGCTATGTATTTGATTTTGACAGGACCAAGAAGAAACAGGAAGAATGTATAATTAGGCATTAAGGTTGCTGCACCAACTACAACGGCATAAACAGCCCCTGATGCCCCCAATAACTGGCTATTTGAAAAACCGGGGATGAGATTGGCTAGAATCAGATAGGAGATACCTCCAGCAAACCCTCCGAGTATATACAAGTTAACTAATCTGCGACTTCCCAGATATTCATCTATTAGTTTTCCAAACCAATAAAGGAATAACATATTAAATAAAATATGGAATGGTCCTTCCAGGCTATGGACAAAAAAGTAGGTAATTAAAGTCCAGGGATGAAAAAGGAATTTTTTAATATCGCCTGGCAGATATAGATTTTCTTCCAATAACATGAAATACTCACGTTTATCTGCTACCTTAAAAATCCAGAAAAGAGTAACCATTACTAAGAAAATAACCACATTGATGAGAATAATCTGCACCAATCCATTATTTTGCTTACGAAACGCATTTTTAAAATCATCAACAATGCCGGTCATAGTCGTTGTGTCAATGTGCCAGAATGCACAGATACAAGTTATTGCTTAATTCTCAGAACAAAAATAGAATTTTAAAATCAAAAATTGCTAAAAGCAATGAATCCTATTTAATAAAAGCGTTGTCGGTCTGTTCCCCAAAGTTTTACAAGGATAAATCCAAATAACATGCCACCCAAATGGGCAAAGTGAGCCACATTATCACCTTCTGTACGGTGTATACCTGAATAATACTCATAGATACCATACAAAAGTACAAAATACTTTGCTTTGATTGGAATTGGCAAAAACAAAAATAGTAGTTCAGTATTTGGAAAAAGCAGGGCAAATGCAGCCATAATGCCAAATAATGCACCAGAGGCTCCAACTGTGCCCAGGTTAGGGTTATTCAAGTATTCATCAATTTGATCCCTAACAAATTTCTTACCTAGCTGAATATAGTCTGGATTATTGGGATCTTTATCAAACTTGTCCAGAAACTCCATTGTGAACCTTTGTGAAAGCAAATGTTCATTTTCACTCGTAAATGTGGAAAGATTTGAGGCCGTAGGTTCCATCAAATATACATTGGCCGCTTTCTCCATCCTGACAACTTCATAATAATTTATTCCATTATGAATTAGCCCTGCTCCGATACCTGTGATGAGATAAAATATCAGAAATCTGGATGGTCCCCATACTCGTTCCAACATTGGGCCAAACATTACCAACCCAAACATATTACTGAATATGTGTCCGAGACCTCCATGGAGAAAGATATAGGTTACAAGCTGAAATGGAATAAAGTAGTTGGATAAGAAAGGATAAAGTGCAAATTTAGGTATCAGGTCAAAAAGTCCCTGAAGGAAGAATATTACAATAGTTATGAGTAAGAGATTTCTTACCATTGGTGTGATAGAAAAGCCCATCGTATATAATCAAGGTTGTAGTATTAGAAATGTCTGAATACAATAATCGCTAAAAAAATAATAATGTAAAGAAAAACAAGCAGGTATATATATAAATACCTGCTTGTTTTTCTTATTTAGTGAAGAAGCTTCCTATTTTGTCCAGTGTTAAGATCACCAGTGTTGGCGTGCCATCCGGTGCGTAATTAGGATTAGATGAGGCAAACAATTGAGTTATTAGGGTCTGCATTTCTATAATTGTAAGCTTATGGCCATGTTTTATTGCAGAACGCTTGGCAAGTGAGCGTGCAATATTTTCCCTACGCCCCAGATTCAATTCGGATTGATGCCATTTGAATTGTTCAATAAGACCCTCCAGTACTTCTTTTTCCTGACCATCTGGAATCTCAGCTGGAATACCCTGTATGGCAATAGTGTTTCGCCCAAGGATTCCAATCTCAAAGCCCAGGTGTTTGATCTCATCTGTAATTTCCATAATAAGCTCAAAATCCGGAGAGCTAAGCTCAACAACTTTAGGAAACAAAAGTTGTTGACTTGTTGCATTACGCTTACTAAGCGTATTCAAGAATTTCTCATACAGAATACGTTCGTGAGCTGCTCTTTGGTCTATCAACATCATACCATTGGATACTTGTGATACAATATAGCTGTTGTGCATCTGATATGCCAACCCTTCATTTTCAAGACGCTCAGATGACGAAGATATTGTATCTCCTGGCAATCGGTTGACTTTACTTTCAAGTGTAAGAACAATCTGTTCAGGCTCCTCCTGTTTTACCTGTTCTTTCGGAAATGCTTCCTGAAAGTCTTTGTACAGTACTGACCAGTTTTTCTGATTGTTCTGTCTGCGCAGATCACTTTCAATAGTAATGAAATTTACATTATCCTTTTCAGAACTACTAGTAGTACTATTGGTACTACTGCTTGCTTTGGGTGGATTAGAAAAGAGATTGGTTGATGATGGATGGCTACTTGCGTTCTTGTTTTCTGTGACAGGTGTAGAAAACATAAAGCTGGTACTTTGGTCAAAGTCCAAAGTAGGAGATAAATGATGCATTCCCAGTGCTTTACGTATAGTGGACTGCACTACTGCATAAATAGCCCTTTCATCATCAAACTTTATTTCAGTCTTGGTAGGGTGTACATTGATATCAATATGAGCAGGGTCTATTTCAATAAACAAGGTATAAAAAGGATAACTTTCATCTGCCAATAAACCTTCATATGCAGTCATAATTGCATGATGAAGGTAGTTATGCTTAATAAATCGTTTATTTACAAAGAAAAACTGTTCTCCACGTGTTTTTTTGGAAAACTCAGGTTTACCTATGTATCCTGTAATAGTTACATAATCAGTACCTTCCTGACAGGAGATAAGCTGATCACGATACGATTTTCCAAATAAATTAACAATTCGTTGACTTAGCTTTCCTGCAGGCAGATTGTATGTTTCAAGATCATTCTGATACATGGTGAATGAGATCTCAGGATGAGCCAGAGCTACATGCTGAAATTCATCCAGAATATGTCGCATTTCAACAGCATTTGATCGCAGAAAGTTGCGACGGGCAGGAACGTTAAAAAATAGGTTTTTTACCTGAATATGAGTACCTACAGGTGTACTGACAGGTTCCTGAGCTTTAAGATCAGAAGCTTCAATACGTATCATTGTTCCAATCTCTGCCTGAGCTTGTCGGGTGCGTAATTCAACCTGAGCCACGGCAGCTATTGATGCCATGGCTTCTCCACGAAACCCCATAGTACGGATTGCAAACAAATCATTCGCCTGGCGAATCTTGGAGGTTGCATGACGTTCAAAGCACATACGTGCATCTGTCTCTGTCATGCCAATCCCATCATCGATAACCTGAATCGAAGTTCTCCCTGCATCTTTTACAATTAGCTGGATATGTTTTGCCTGTGCATCAATCGCATTCTCCAATAATTCTTTGACTACTGATGCCGGGCGTTGTACTACTTCTCCGGCAGCTATCTGATTAGCAATAGAGTCGGGTAGCAGTTTAATGATATCATTCATAAAGATAGTACATAAAAAAGACGTGGCAGAATCACATTTTTTCGATTGACAAACTATCTGATCTAATGGCACTTACTCTCCAGATCTTCAATATATTTATCTTTCAGAATAGCTATTACATTTTATTGTCATCTGCTATTTCATAACTATAATGCAAAAATGCGCATATTTTTCGGGAGTAAAAAGAGAAGTTAAAAGTTCAGTTGATAGTCATATGTATGTATCTGACTATCTGCTAAGAATGAATTTTTCTGAAAATGAGAACCAAATTAATGAAGTTTTACTTGTTTTATTGACTTTTTACATACATACCTATACAAAGTAGATAGAGATCTCACTGAAAAACGCTACTTTTGCGTTAATAATTCAAAGGTTTTATAAAAACTTTGTGAGACTTTGCCCTTTTATTGCTGATCTGGGTTACGGATATAAAGCAATAAGGAGATTATAAAGTGGAGATGAGTTTAAACAACTTTTTTATAAACCATAAGAATACTGCTCTCAGCCGAAACTTTCTTATCCATTCACCGTTTACAATTTCAGAACTGTCGTGCTGATTACATTACCAAGAACCGCATCATTGGATTTGAATTTCCTTAAAGTGAAGGCATTGAAGCCTGTTTTCCTGAAAAAGATCTTAGTCGCCATATTGTTTTCTTCGCTGATCCTGTTCTCTGCAACAACAGTTCGGAAAGAAACAATAAAGCCACAGATTCCCTATAGCGAGAAAGAACGCCAATGGGTAGATAGTGTATTTAATGCTCTCACACCTGATGAACGCTTAGGACAATTGTTCATGGTGGCAGCTTATTCAGATAGCGCAAAAGCTGATATCAAGGGCATTGAAACACTGATTAATACCTATCATATAGGTGGTATTATCTTTTTTCAGGGTACCCCTCTGGCACAGGCCCAACTTACTAATCACTATCAATCTTTAGCAAAAGTGCCTCTGCTGATAGGAATGGACGCAGAATGGGGACTTTCTATGCGTCTGGATAGTACGGTAAGATTTCCATATGCTATGACACTAGGGGCGATACGTAGTAATGAAACTATTCTTCGTATGAGTGCAGAAGTTGCTCGTCAGTGTAAAAGATTAGGTGTACAGATTAATTTTGCTCCTGTTGTTGATATCAATAGTAACCCCCGAAATCCTGTTATTGGTTATCGTTCTTTTGGAGAGGATAAACTGAATGTAGCTGCTAAAGGAGTTGCCTACCTGCGAGGTTTTCAGAGTAATAGTGTTTTGGCAGTTGCCAAACATTTTCCCGGACATGGAGATACTGATGCAGATTCTCATCAGTCACTGCCTGTTTTGAATAAGACATTGGATCAGTTGGAGCAGCAGGAGTTGTTTCCCTTCAGACGTCTTATTCAGGATACACTACGTGGTTTAATGGTGGGACATCTGGCTGTTCCTTCTTTTGAAAAAGGAAAGATCATACCCTCTACTCTGTCAAAAGCAGTAGTGTCAGACTTATTAAAAGAACAGATTGGATTTCCAGGATTAGTATTTACTGATGCCTTAAATATGAAAGCTGTAACTAAGCTTTACAAGCCTGGCGATATTGAAGCAATGGCAATTCAGGCTGGAAATGACGTCTTATTATTTCCTGAAAACGTACCGGAAGCAGTTGCCAGAGTGAAGAAAGCATTAAAAGGAAAAAATTCATTGCAGAATGACGTAGATACTCGTGTAAAGAAGATACTTGCTACCAAATACTGGACTGGATTGCATGTTCGCAAACCAATAGAAACCGAATCACTGAATAGCGATTTAAATAAACCAGAGATCCAGGCAATTAACGAAGAGTTATACGAGCAGGCAATTACAGTTGTAAAAAATACCAATACACTTGTTCCACTAGTTCATTTGGATACAACAACATTTGCGTGTGTATCCATTGGTTTGCCAAAAGGAAATACATTCCAGGAAATAGTTGGCAATTATGCTACTGTTGCAAACTATGCTATTGCAGATAAAGACACATCTGAAGTTGCATTGCAAAAGATGATAAAAAGGTTGAGTCAATACAAAGTTGTAATTATTAGTTTGCATGATTTGAATAATCTGCCTGGGCAAGGATATGGGATACGTGCCTCTTCCCGTAGTCTAATAGAACGGCTTCGAACAAAAACGAATGTAGTATTAGCCGTTTTTGGAACTCCATATAGTCTTAAATATTTTGACAAAATAAATACACTGCTTTGTGCCTACGAAGACAATGAGATTACCAGACGTTTGGTTCCTCAGGTTTTATTTGGGGCATTAGGTGCCACAGGTCGTCTGCCTGTAACTGCAAGTGAGGTATTAAAAGTTGGAACAGGTGTTATCACAACGTCCATTGCCAGATTGGGATATTCAGTCCCTGAACGGGTTGGCATGAAAGGTGAAACATTGGAGATAATAGACAAAATATGTTTACGTGCCATTGAAGATCATACAATGCCAGGATGTCAGGTATTGGTAGCCAAAGATGGAAAGGTGATTTTTGATAAGGCCTATGGATATATGACGTATGATACCTTGGAACCTGTAAGTAAACATACTATCTATGACCTTGCTTCCGTGACGAAAGTATCCGCAACGCTACAGGCTATTATGTTCTTACATGAAAGGCGCATATTAGATGTCAATGAGAAGGTATCTGCTTATTTGCCAGAGTTGGTTGGGACAAATAAAGAAAATATCCTGGTTAGAGATGTACTAATGCATCAGGCAGGTTTAGTTGCTTTTCAGTCTCACTGGGATCGTACAATTACCCGTCAGGGATGGTTACCGGAATACTATAGTCCTGAGAAATCAGATAAGTTTAATGTAGAGGTCACACCTGGAATGTATGGAACAGCATTTATGAGAGATTCTATCTGGAAATGGACTATTGGCTCACGTTTGCTGCATAAGCCAGCTTTTCAGGAAAAATATAATTTTGAGTATAGTGATGTGAGCTTTTATATTCTACATAAGATAGCAGAACGACTACTAAATCAGCCCATTGATCAGTTTTTAAAGCAAAATTTCTATGATCCACTGGGAGCAGATGAGTTGTTGTTTAATCCTCTTTGTACATATGGACAGGACTGTATTGCGCCCACAGAAAGAGATGTATACTTTCGCCGCACTCTGATTCGGGGAACTGTTCATGACCAGGGGGCTGCCATGATGGGTGGAGTGGCTGGACATGCGGGATTATTTGGTACTGCAAATGATCTGGCTATACTTATGCAGATGAATCTGCAAAAAGGCTATTACGGAGGAAGACGTTATTTTCAGGATAATACATTACCTACTTTCACGAGATCTTATAATAAAGGCAATCGAAGAGGATTAGGATGGGATAGACCCAGAAATGATGGTGGAGGCAGTGTATCAGAATTTGCTTCCAAAAATTCTTTTGGACATACAGGCTTTACAGGTACAATTGTATGGGTTGACCCTGATGAAAATCTGGTATACATATTTCTTTCTAATCGTGTATATCCTAATCCTGAAAATAATAAACTGGCAAGATATGGTATTCGGAAAAGAATCCAGGATTGGATATATAAGTCTATTTCCAATTACCAGATTCAGACAGCGAGTATCAAGCAATAGAATTGTTTTTTATGAAACCCTCAGTAACAATAGAATATTGTCCCAAATGTGGTTGGCTGTTACGGGCAGCCTGGATGGCACAGGAATTACTGACAACTTTTTCGGAAGACCTTGGACAGGTCACATTACGTCCAGGAGAAATAGCAGGTAGATACCTTGTTTTTCTGAACGATGAAGTGATTTTTGACAGAAAACAAGCGGGTCATTTTCCGGAGCCTAAAGAACTTAAACAACTCATTCGGGATAAAGCCTTTCCTGATAAATCTCTTGGTCACTCAGATTCTAAAAGTGTCAAATCATAATTTTGATCTTATTCACAGTAAAAAATACCATGCACAGTTTATGTATGGTTTTTTTATTTGACTTGTTCCTCATTTTATATAGGTGCTATTCCTGTGCCTTGTTTTACTTTCTTTCTATTACAGTTAGTTCATCGTAAACGACACGCTTACAGACTCAATAAGGCAGTATGTTGTGTATACACCGCCTATGGAGGAAAGTGCCTTTATGCATGTATTTTCTTGCAGTGAGTTCCGCTCAAAAAATGTTTTGCCATGAATAATGTGCAAGAGTGAAAATGACCGGAATTCAGATTAAAATAAAATCTGCTGTGAATAATATGCAAGCTCTTCATTGATCAGACAGCATGCCTGCCCTTCACGAAAAAATCTCTTGCTTTGAATAATACGCAAATCAGCAATTATCATTGATGGTAGTTGCATTTGTTTTCTACAGATCTATGATTAGTATACCTAGAGATTTTATTCTGTAATTGTTCATACAACTCCAGCCAACAAATAAAAGCTTGTTATTATTCTTTGTTCCTATATCTTCACTACTAATATATATCTTCTATTGCTTTAGAGGTTTTTAGTATCATAATCAGTATACAATGGACTCAAATTCACAAGGTTACTAAAACATAATATACCTAATCGAACTTTTTTTTTCTTTAATCGTTGTTCTTTTAAGTATATTTTCTATTTTTTTCAAATGAAAATCGGAATCGTCTGTTATCCTACCTTCGGAGGAAGTGGCGTCGTTGCTACAGAACTAGGCAAAGCGTTAGCCAAAGAAGGGCATCAAGTCCACTTTATTACTTATACTCAGCCTGCCAGGCTGGACTTCTTTAATGAGAATGTTTTCTATCATGAAGTATCGATTCCTACCTATCCATTATTTCAGTATGCACCTTATGAATTAGCATTAGCCAGTAAAATGGTGAATGTAGTGCGTTATGAGCAACTGGATCTTTTACATGTTCACTATGCTATTCCACATGCTTCTGCTGCTTATATGGCTAAGCAAATCCTGAAGACATATGGCATTCATATACCGGTAGTTACCACATTGCACGGAACAGATATTACACTGGTTGGAAAAGATGCGTCATTTGAACCTGTTGTTACATTTAGTATCAATCAGTCAGATGGAGTAACTGCAGTGTCGGATGACCTTAAGAAATCAACCTACCAACAGTTTGAAATCACGCGTGAGATCGAAGTAATTCCAAACTTTATTGACTTGGAACGTTTTAAGAAACAGAAGAAAGAGCATTTCAAAATGGCAATTGCTCCCAATAATGAAAAAATCCTGATTCATACTTCTAATTTTCGGAAAGTAAAGCGTATTGAAGATGTTGTAAAAGTGTTTGCCGAAGTACATAAACAAATACCCAGTAAACTATTACTGGTAGGTGATGGCCCTGAACGTGCTGGAATCGAAAGAATGTGTCGCCAACTGGATATTGCGGATGCGGTACGCTTTCTGGGTAAACTTGATGCAGTAGAAGAAGTTCTTTCAGTTTCTGATCTGTTTATTATGCCATCTGAAAAAGAAAGTTTTGGATTGGCAGCACTGGAAGCAATGGCCTGTGAAATACCAGTAATTTCATCTAATGCAGGGGGCTTGCCTGAACTAAATGTAAATGGTGTTTCCGGATTTCTGAGCCCGGTTGGTGATATAGATGATATGGTTAAAAATGCATTATTTGTTTTAAAAGATGAGAACCTTCCCACTTTTAAAAAACAAGCAAAAGACAGAGCAGCAGAGTTTGATATTTCGACAATTTTGCCAAAATATGAATCTTATTACCAACGTATTGTGGAAGAAAGTAAGTCGGCTAACCTTCTTACTATCAGTAAATAATTTATTCGTAATAATTAAATATTTTGCCAGAAATAATAAATCATTAGTGAAGACTTAGTTGTCCTCAGTAATGAGGCATTATTTTTTTGGTGTTAGTATCTATTTTTATTATTAACATCCCTTTAACCACTGAGCATATGGAAACAAACCAACAAACTACTCCTAAACCCAAAAATTCAGGTAGAAAACAACTTTTTGAAAACCCAGTTCTAGAGCGTTTAACCCGCACACACATTTCTATTCCTATTTCAATTTTTGTTCTATTTTCGATAGGATTGCTTACATACGCATTTACAATGGCTCAATTACCCTATATTGTAATTGGGGTTTTGTTTTTTAGTGGCCTTATTCTTTTTACCTTGGTCGAGTATCTGATGCATCGGTATGTATTCCATATGAGTACACATACTACGACAAGAGCCAAACTTCAGTATACCATGCATGGAGTACATCACGAATATCCGAAGGATAAAGAACGTCTGGCAATGCCTCCTATTATTAGTATTACCATTGCGACACTTTTATTAGGTGTTACATACTTAATTATGAATAAGTATGCATTTGCCTTTTTACCTGGTTTTGTATTAGGCTATGCTGGTTATTTATTTGTACATTATATCACTCATGCATATGCTCCTCCTAAGAATAAGTTTCGTCAGTTGTGGATTCATCATAGTATGCATCATTACAAAGATGGACACAAGGCATTTGGCGTATCTTCGCCATTGTGGGACTATATCTTTGGAACAATGCCTTGAAAAATTGAAACTAAAGATTACAAACATAAAAAAGAGCTCACATTTAATGTGAGCTCTTTTTTAATATTTTCTCTTTTTTCCGCCGTAATCTTCGTCGTCATCATCAAAATCGTCCTTCCCAAAGTTGGACCCGCTAAACATACTACTTAAGAGATCCTTAAATTGTAAGCCAGCAGTTAATCCATTTTTACTAATCTGAGAATATTCTGCTAAACCATGTAAAGCAAATTCCATCATAAATAGTTGTTCTGATTCATCAAGACCACTATGACGTTCTTTTACCAGTTCACGTAATCCCTTAACGCCAAGTAGAGACGTTCGATATTCCTGATTTGACATATCATTCATCAGGTCAATGGTATTTCCTTCTCCAAACCAGTCTGTAATGCTACGGTAAGGATTTGAACCATTGCTTTTCTGTTTTTTTGTTTTCTCCGGATCAGGAAAATAATTGAGAAATAATGTACGAATAGCTTTGCCTATAAGGTTCTGAGCTACAATTTGTGGCCCTTCTTGTTCACCTTCATATACCAATTCTACTTTACCAGTGATGGCAGGAACTACTCCCCACAGATCACCAATCCGAACAAGTGTTTGCTTCTCACCATTTACTAGTGCCCGACGTTCGGCAGCACTCAACAAATTTTCATAAGCAGAGATAGTAAGACGTGCAGAAACGCCACTCTTCGCATCAACATATTCGCTACTACGAGCTTCAATTGCCACCTGCTCTATCAGATCTGCCATGATCTCGTGCATTTTCACTAAAGAATCCTGGCCCTTTTTAACAACTGCTTCTTGTTTCGTAATTCGTTTACCTATCTCGCTATTCTTAGGATAATGAGTAATGATCTGGCTGTCAATACGGTCTTTCAATGGTGTGACAATACTTCCCCTATTAGTATAATCTTCAGGGTTTGCAGTAAATACAAATTGAATATCTAATGGCAATCGTATCTTAAAACCTCTGATCTGAATATCACCTTCTTGCAGAATATTAAATAAAGATACCTGAATGCGAGCTTGAAGATCAGGTAATTCATTGATTACAAAGATTCCACGATGAGAACGAGGTATTAGGCCAAAGTGAATTACACGTTCGTCTGAATAGGGTAGCTTTAGTGTTGCTGCTTTAATTGGATCTGCATCACCAATCAAATCTGCTACAGATACGTCAGGTGTAGCCAGCTTTTCTGTATAGCGCTCATTTCGATGCAGCCATTCTACAGGTGTGTGGTCTCCATGCTCTGCAACCACATCCTTAGCAAATCGGGAGAGAGGCTGTAAAGGATCGTCATTCAATTCGGAACCTTTGACAACAGGAATGTATTCGTCCAGCAGATTTACCATTAGTCGAGCTATACGTGTTTTGGCCTGTCCTCGTAAACCCAATAAGTTGATATGATGCATGGAAAGAATTGCCCGTTCAATATCAGGGATAACCGTTTCTTCATATCCCCATATTCCTGAAAATACTTCTTCTTTTTTGCGTAGTCTCTGTATTAGGTTATCTCTCAGCTCTTGTTTGATTGATTTAGGCTCATATCCAGCAGCTTTTAATTCTGCTATGTTTTTAATTTTTAGTTTCTGGTCGGATGTTAGTTGATTGTAGTTCATTTAGCTGTCGTTGTTTTACGGTTTAAAACTCTTTCCGGAAAAAAAAGTAAAATGGAGACAAAGTAGGGTTTCCATATACATCAGAAAGTGTTTGTTTAAAATGTCTTTCTTCTATTGCGTTGAAAATCTTCAAAGAGCATATTTCCCAACCCCTTAAGACTACTGTAATAAGCGCGTCCCTGATTTACCTGAGTAAACTCACGAACAAACTGTTGTAGATATGGATCTGATGCTACCATGAAGGTGGTAATCGGGATTTTCAGTCTACGACATTGTGCCGCAAGTGTTAATGTTTTATTGAGAATCTTTTTATCCAAACCGAAGCTGTTTTTATAATAACGGATACCTTCTTTCAAGCACGTGGGTTTACCATCTGTTATCATAAAGATTTGTTTATTCTTATTTTTTCGACGGCGCAACAGATCCATTGCCAGTTCCAGACCTGCTACCGTATTGGTATGATAGGGGCCTACTTGGAGGTAAGGAAGATCTTTAATTGTGACTTGCCAGGCATCGTTTCCAAATACAATAATATCCAGTGTGTCTTTGGGATATTTGGTTGTAATTAGCTCTGCCAAAGCCATCGCTACTTTCTTGGCAGGTGTAATACGATCCTCCCCATATAAAATCATAGAATGGGAGATATCAATCATCAGTACAGTGGACGTCTGTGATTTAAATTCTGTATCTACAACTTCAAGATCCCGCTCTGTCAGAAAGAAATCTTCTGTATAGCCATGATTAATTTGGGCATTTTTGATAGACTCCAGCATGGATATCTGCTCAACAGAATCACCAAACTCATAATCACGAATATCCGAACCAAGTTCATCTCCGGTTCCCTGAAAAGGAGTATGATGATTACCTGTTTTATTCTTTTTGAGTTTACCAAAAATCTCTTCTAATGCACTTCGCCGGATGGATTGTTCACTTTTAGCTGTAATGACAAATTGACCGTCAGGTGTTTCATCCGTAATGTATCCTTTGTCTTTCAGATCCTGAATAAAATCTCCCATCCCATAATCGTCATCGGTAATCCCATATTGCCTGTCAAGGCTGTTCATCCAGTCCAACGCTTCCTGCACATCACCAGCTGTAATAGTTAGTAATTGCATAAACATTTTCAAAAGATTTTCAAAACTTGGTTTTCCCTCATTTGGTGGGGGTGTATATTTAGAAAAGCGGTAGCCAAGCATAGCTTATATATTGGTTGAAAGTTTGGTAGAAATGTTAGACAATGGACTGTCTTTTAGAAAGATACTGTTTTTTTATGTTTTTTGATAACCTGTCTTATGAAAATAAGCTATTGTGAGGCCTTGCAGAGAAACGGCCTGTTAGCTTTTAGTTTGGATGTAAAAAATATTTAATCTATAGTGAGTGAGTAAAGGAATAACTCAGATTTGTGCAGAAAAGTTTATTCATATAGCAGATAGTATCAATAACAAATTAGAAAGGTAGTTAATACACAATAACTTTTGTTGCCTTCTCTTCATTGGCAGTACGTACACGCACCAGATAAATTCCCTGCGCCATCGTAGTAAGATCAATACCAATATTGCTGCTAGCTATTTGTGGATATTGAGATGTTTTTACAATTCCTCCCAAACGATTGATAATATCCACTGTAATATCTTGTGTTCCTTTAAGCAATACTTCTAAACGTAAATTCCGGTTATCGCTACTAAGAGGGTTGGGATAACTGTTGCGTATGGTGAGTTTGTCAGATTCAGGCAGTTGGTTCTCTGTTTGTACATACTCAACAAGTTTCTTTCTACGAGGACTAAGGTCCAGTGTCAGCCAGATACGGTCTTTCTGTCCTAACGTAAATATATTCATACATAGATCCGGTGAGTAATCCATGTAGTTTTCTATCATATTCCGGGTTTGAGTACCAGTACAATTAGAATAGACAGGGACACAGTTTAATGATGAACTGTTATTGGCACTGGCAGCAACAGGAGTATCATCAATATAATCTGTACCACAATAGGTATCTCCCCATGTATGCAATAATCCTAGCCAATGGCCAATTTCATGAGTGGTTGTTCTACCAAGATCATATATAGAGCTGGAGATATAGGGCCCCACACCAAATGCTCCATAATGAATAAATACACCATCACTATCTTCATATCCGTTTATAGCATCCAGACCTGCTAGTCCCGTACCATCCGGAAATTGAGCATATCCTATTGTATTGCCAGAAAGTGTAGTAACCCAAATGTTGAGATAGCGATCTGTAGGCCAACCAGATATTGTAGCTAATGCATGTCTGTCCTCACTACTTTCAGGATCAAAACCTGATTTTGAAGAATAAGTGCGAATGATACCATCAGTTGCCAATCCATTCGGGTCAGAACTGGCAAGTACAAACTGGATATTGACATCTGCTCCTACAGGGTTTGTATTGAATCCATTTGTATTTTCCTTTCTCCGATAATCTTCATTCAATACTCTGATTTGCTCATGGATCTGATCATCAGAAATATTCGAGTTATTTGTCCCACCAACAGTGCCATTCTGATTGTTATGTATCACATGGACAACCACAGGTATAGTAAGTGTATTTTCTGCAATACGTGCAGCTTTTCCTGATTTCTGGTATTGTTGAAGTAATTCTTCGAATCGCTCTCTGCTTTTACGATAAACAGGATTTTTTGCTTTTAATAAAGAATCATATGAGGTGGTAGCACATCTCTGTATTGTAGTTTGAGCAATTGATTTTTCTGATAAATAAAATACTATACAGAATGCAATGGAAAACCAACCCCATGGTCTCATAAAAAATAGGATAAGAGTATGTAGCAAATTCAGGACATAAATATACTACCAGAATGATTTACCATGTTAATCATTCTGGTAGTGCTAAATAATATGGAAACTACTTCAGAATTCTAATAGTGTATTAAGCAGATTTCTCTGCCTTATCATATGCATCAATAATTGCTTTTACCAATCTATGACGAACCACATCCCGCGTATCGAGTTCTACAAACCCAATCCCAGATACATTGCGTAATATATGTAGTGCCTCACTTAATCCGGATTTCTGACGATTAGGTAAGTCCACCTGTGATTGATCTCCTGTGATAATCACTTTCGAATTAGGGCCCATACGTGTCAAAAACATTTTGATCTGCATGGGTGTTGTATTCTGAGCCTCATCAAGTAAGATAAAGGCATCATGCAGTGTACGTCCACGCATATAGGCTAGCGGTGCAATCTCAATCACACGGTTCTCCAGATATTGTTTCAACTTCTCTGGCGGTATCATATCATCGAGTGCATCGTAAATAGGTCGCAGATAAGGATCTATTTTCTCTTTCAGATCTCCAGGCAAAAAACCTAGGTTTTCACCTGCTTCTACTGCTGGACGGGTAATGATAATTTTTCGTACTTCTTTATTTTTCAACGCCCTGACAGCCATAGCTACTGATATATATGTTTTACCAGTACCTGCCGGTCCCAATGCAAAAACCAGATCATGTTCCATTACAGTCGCTACCAATTTTTTTTGATTGGCAGTCTTAGCCTTAATGATCAGACCTTTGGTGCCATACACCAGAATATCGTTATCAAGAGCCAGACTCGGAACAACTACATCTTCTTCCTGACGGATATAGTTCTGGATGTTTTCCTGAGTAATATTACCAAATTTATGATAGTGCTCAAGTAAAGCATTCAGAATATCACTGATCTTAATAATTTCGGGTGTTGTACCCTTGATGCGAATTTCATTACCTCTTGAAATAATACGGCTATTGGGAAATGCCGCAGCTACTTCTTTGATGTTTGAATTTTCTACCCCCAAAAAATCAATCAGGGAAACATCTTCTAACGTGATTACTTTTTCTACCAAACGCTTCTAGTACTTTGAGTGAATGAAAAATGAATATTAGTTTATAAAATGGTATTAATTGGGGTTGGTCTGTAAAAATACAGAAACCGTTATTTAATTTCAACAGACATTTATATGAACATACACAAATAGCGTTTTGTTCAGGCTGTTAATTGGCAGATTGGTACAAAGTTGCATACATAGCAAGCATAATTATGTCACTCTACTACTCAAATCTGTTGCCCTACTTATGGCATTTATCAAAAATATACTATTTTTACTCACAAAAATTACACACCACTTATTTTTCTTTCACTTATGATTCGTCGTGATTTTGTTAAAAAAAGTCTGGCTGTTGCGGGAGTAACAGGAATAACTCTTCCTACACAAGTTGATGATAATCCTCTTCCAGCTAAAAATAAGTTCAATCTCAAATATGCTCCTCATTTTGGTATGTTTGAAAACCTGGCTGGCAAAGATTTATTTGATCAGCTTAAGGTAATGTCAGAACTGGGGTTCACGGCTATAGAAGATAATGGTATGATGGGACGTACGCCAGAAGTACAAACAAAGATTGGCGAGACATTGGCGAAATATGGGATGACTATGGGTGTGTTTGTAATCGATGGAGGTGATAACTGGAAAATTTCTCTAACGACAGGTAAACAGGAATTTAAAGATACATTTCTAAAAACTTGCCGAACAGCAGTAGAAGTAGCCAAACGATGCAACGCCAAATGGATGACTGTTGTACCTGGGTTTTTTGAGAGGCATATACCTATAGGTGTTCAGACAGGTAATGTGATTGATGCATTACGTCAAGGATCTGAAATACTGGCACCACATGGATTAACTATGGTATTAGAGCCATTAAGTGATACGCCTGAGCTATTTCTACGAAACTCCGATCAGACCTACATGATTTGTCGTGCTGTGAATAGCCCTGCCTGCAAGATATTGTTTGATATGTATCATATGCAGCGTAACGAAGGTGATATCATCGCAAACTTAGATCGTACATGGTCAGAGATAGGTTATCTGCAGATTGGTGACAATCCAGGGCGGAAAGAGCCTACATCTGGCGAGATGAACTACAAGAATATTTTTAAACATATTCACGAAAAAGGCTGGCAGGGAATATTAGGTATGGAACACGGCAATGCAAAACCTGGAAAAGAAGGTGAAATTGCTTTGTTTAATGCATATGTTGAAACAGATAGCTTCTTACCTAAGCCTGCTGCTGCTACAAGTGGAAAAACAAAAGGTAAGAAATAACATGTAAGACGTTTAATTACTAGTTGAAAATAACAACGAAATGATGCGTCTGCTTATGGCAGTTCTTGCCATTGGAATATGTATCAACATACAAAGAGTGCAACAAACTCCTATAAACCTAAGCTTATTTGATAAGATACCAGTAGAAATAGATGGATGTGGGCATTATTATACGTATGGATCTTTGGATTACCGAAAGAGTAAGTATGTTTTCATTACCAATCTCCAGGGTTTAGCATTTGTCAGAATCAATGGGGAGCAAATACTCCTTAAACAGACAAATGACAAACACACCAAGGCATCTATTTATAAAGGAGAAGGATATACTGTCGTTGAGGATACAAAAACAGTAAAGCAAACAGGTGATGAAGTATGGTTGAGCAGAGGGACCTTGAAAGTTATAAGGCAGTCCGACAAACAGGAGATTTTGATCTGGATTCATGGAGAGGGTGGATGTTAGAGGTTATTTAAGTACAGAGGTTATTTTCTTAACCATAGGTAAGGCACTGAAACTTTATTAAATATATACCCAATGCCAGCTGCATATGAAATAAGAGCAGATTTTGATTTCCAAAGTATCGTTATTTATCAGGCTTATTCTGAACAGATTGCTTCTGCTGCTATCAAGAATCAAACTTTTGAAGCACCATTTTCTTTCACCCGTATGACTTGGATCAAACCTTCCTTTCTCTGGTTGATGGAAAGGAGTAACTGGGCTCAAAAGTCTGGGCAGGAGCACATATTAGCTATTCGCATAAGACGCGCTGGGTGGGAGAAAGCTTTGCAAGAAGGAGTGCTAACATCGCCGGAAAAGAGAGTCTATCCAGACGGACAGATCTGGTATGAATTATTTGAACAGGCAAAAGTGCATATTCAATGGGACCCGGAACGAAATTTAAGAGGTCAAAAATTAGAGTATAATAGTATTCAAGTTGGTATAAGCCGATATCTGATAGAAGAGTTTGTAGAAGAATGGATACTGGAGATTAAGGATTATACACCTCTGGCCAGAAAGATTCATACCTTATGTAAAGCTGGTAAGTATGAACAGGCTAAGCGGTTTCTTCCATCTGAGAAACAGTATGTACTGTCTGATGAGTTAAAAAAGCAAATTGGTGCTAGCTAAAAGGTTATTTCATTTGACTCTATTCTTTCAGGGTATTTAATTGGGAATATACTCATCTTTGCAGTCTCCAATAACGTTGTCTGATATTTTCAAGCTAGTTTATTGCTTCCAGTATCAGTTTCTAGTATCATAGGATTGTTAATTAAGCAGCACAATGTCAAATTTTTTAGTAATTCTAGGTCTACTTGCCCAACTGGTTTTATCAGTCGTTGCTCTACTATGGATTCTGGCCTTTTTAGGCTTTACTGATGAAACCAAACGGAATGTTTCTGCTAACTTTCTGGGTAAATCTCTGGTTACACTTTGTGTACTAGTGGCATTGATTCCTATAGGTTTAGTACTCTGGGTTAGCTGGAGATATTATTTTTCTTCTTTGCCTTGGCAAGATATTCCTTTAGGTCTTTTTCTTCCTTTAGTAGCTACACTGGTTTGCTCTTTACTTTGTGCGGGGCTAATCTATCTTTTTAAGATTTTAGGCTATCGACATTAGCTTTAACCCTCCTGAGTGGATTAGTTCACAATGTGAATGGTTAAAACTTCACTAAGAAGATCGCTTTTACATTATGTAGTGGTCTACTTTATTTTATAAAGGCTTCAAAGGCATTTTTTAGGTTGCGTCTTCTCCTATTTTTCAGTTAGGAGCCTCTGACTATGTTGTGATTGGTTTACATACTATAAATCAGTCGGTTACATTCTCTATCTCATAGAGTGAAACATGATTTAATTATTAATTAATTTAATCATGCTTTGTATGTTTAATACGGTTTATTTTACATACATTTATGTAATTAATACATGACTCATAGTAAAGATGGAAGTGACAAACCTGGGTGAATTTGAAGAACTGGTACTGCTTACTGTTGTTGCCTTGATGGAAGAGGCATATAGTGTAGCAATATGTGATGAGCTGTCCAATCGCACAGACCGCTCAATTAAACTGGGTGTAGTGCAGGCAGTACTTAACCGTCTTGAAGAGAAGGGACTTGTGAAAAGCGAATTAGGCGAGGCAACAAAGACTCGTGGTGGCAAACGCAAAAGATTCTATCAATTGACCATACCAGGAAAAGCAGCATTGGTCCATGCCAAGTCAATGCGTGATCAGTTGTGGGACCGCATACCATCACTAGTTTGGGAAAAAGTATAACATGAAAGAGCAGCAACACCATCCACCTTTTTGGGCACAGCGGTTTATAGAGTGGTATTGTAAACCCGAACTCGCAGAGGATCTTATCGGAGATCTTAACGAATACTTTGAGAGGAATGTCCAGACCATTGGGCCATTCCGCGCAAAGTTAATTTACATTATTGATGCTTTGAAGTTTTTGAGAAGTTATACGATACAAAGACCAAAATTTGCCAACCTTTTTATCAACTGGATCATGATCAGAAGCTACATCAAAACAGCGGGACGCAATGTAATGCGCAACAAATTGTTCTCATCTATCAATATTGTTGGCCTTGCGATCAGTATGTCCGTCGGATTATTACTGATCGCGTTTGTGCTGGACCTGCATTCATATGATAGATTCCATAAGAACGGTGAAAGGATCTATCGCATCACCAATATATTAACTTCGAATAATGAACAAAGTAGCAAATTTGCATCCACGTCTATAAAAACCGGAAAGCTTATCCGACAGAAAGTGACAGGTATTGAAGATGTAACTATTGTACGCGATTTTTCGCAGGATGCAAAGGTTGGAGACAATATTCTTCCCATCAAGGGTTTGTGGGCAGAGCCTTCGCTATTTAGCATATTTACTTTCCCTATGCTGGAGGGTAATCCCGATAGAGCTCTGAAAGATCCTTACTCAGTTGTTCTCACTGAAACGGCAGCGAAAAAACTATTTGGCAACGAATCCGCGTTAGGCAAGGTGATTCAATTCGATACCCTAGAGTATCAGGTAACTGGTATAATGAAGGATGTCCCCTTCTTTTCGCATATTAATTTCGAAGCACTAGTATCACTATCAACAGCTGAACAACTCAACAAGAGCGACAAAAACTTCGAAAAATGGACAAATATGGGATTGAACTATGTGTACCTGCTGCTACCGCAAAATGCCAATATAGCTTCCATTCAGTCCCAACTTGACGCAATCGCTAAAGAAGAGAACCTTGCCCAGGAAACCCCTGCCATTCAACTTGAACTTCTTCCTTTGTATGAGATTGTAGTTGGAGAGAACCTTCGGGATATGCGTGGTTCTGTGCGGGTTCATATGCCTCCGGTTATGCTTTGGATATTGGGAGGACTTGCACTTGTTGTGATATTATCTGCTTGTTTCAATTATACCAACCTTTCGATCGCCCGTGCCATGCGTCGCTTTAAAGAAGTTGGTATCCGCAAAGCTATTGGAGCCGGTGAGAGCCAGATACGCCAACAGTTTCTTACGGAAGCAATCCTAATTTCTCTGGCATCTCTTATGCTTTCGTTTTTCATTTTTCTCTTATTGCGACCACAGTTGATACATCTGGCTCCGGAGATGCAGCGTACAGTGAAACTTGAGCTCACTTCGTCTATGATCGTAACCTTTGTCATCTTTTCCGTCACAGTAGGTGTTACAGCTGGCTTTATGCCAGCTATATTCTTTTCGAAAATCAGTGCAATCAATGCGCTCAGAAATGTGTCGTCTGTAAAAGTATACAAACACATAACACTCAGGCGTGCTTTGGTGGTTATTCAATACACATTCACACTGATCTTTATCACAACAACTGCCATTGGTTATGTGCAGTACAAAAACATACTCACATTTGATCTCGGATTCAACACTGAAAATATCCTCAACATCAATATGCAGGGCAATAAACCTGATGCGCTTTTTAAGGAATTGAGTGAAATACCAGAGGTAACCGCATTGTCCCGGTCGTTAATAATTACCAGTGTTGGGAATGCATGGGGCGGCTATATGAAATACAAAGATTCGCGTGATTCTGTATTGGTCCTTACCAACAATGTCGACGAAAATTATCTGACTCTGCATGATTATAAGCTTATTGCTGGAGGAAATTTCATGGCACATCCCACTACAACCGCAGCTGCATCAGAAGTGATCGTTAATCAACAAGTCTTAAAAAGATTTAACATTGCTAACAACAACCCTGAAGAAGCAATAGGAGAAGAGATTACATTCAGTAATGCTCAAGGGAATGGACGCAAGATGACAATTATTGGAGTAATGAAAGACTTTCACTATGGCAAGGTCAACAATCTTATTGAGCCTGTGGCCTTCATGCCATGGACACCCGACGACAGAACAATCATTAATGCCAAAATAAAAAGTACTGATATGCTTGCGACCATGGCTAAGATTGAGTCCACATGGAAGAAGATTGATCGTATTCATCCATTTCAGGCTGAATTCTATGAAGAAGCGATAGAAGATGCTTACAGTGAATTTTCCTCAATGATCAAGATCATTGGTTTTCTTTCATTTCTCGCCATTTCCATCGCATCGATGGGATTGTTTGGAATGGTGGTGTTTACAACTGAGACAAGGCTAAAAGAGATCAGTATTCGCAAAGTGATGGGTGCAAGCTCCAGTAATCTTATATATCTGCTGAGCCGTGATTTTCTATTGCTATTGTCAATATCGGCGCTTATTGCTTTACCAGTAACTTACTTCTTCTTCAAAAATGTTGTACTCACAAATTTTCCCTATCACACACCTGTGCAAATCGCTGAACTGTTTGTCGGCTTGTTAACTGTATTGCTTATCGCATTCATTATGATTGGCTCACAGACAATGAAAGCTGCAAGAAGCAATCCAGCGAAGATTCTGAAGAGTGAATAATGTAGAGATACCTTAATTGACAATTCTCATCTTTCAGGTGAAATAAGAGGAGTGCGGGAAAATTCTGTTGATAGTAAGTAAAGAAGTAGAGGTTTTACCAAAATAACCTCTACTTCAAGTAACTTGACAGTATAAGTGATTTTACTTCCTGGTTAACTAATACCGCTGCCAGAAGAGACTAAATCCAATTATCAACACAAGGCCAATCTGTAAGGCAGTCAGCACATACATATAGTTAGCCTGGCCTCTTGACTGATTTAACAGTCGCTCGCCTACAGTTAACTGCAAGCTGGATAGTTCTGTCAGAGTTTGTGCCACTTGACCAAATGTAGTATAGGCCGTACCAGCAAATAAAGTTTGTTGCTCCTGTGGTTGGTCGACTAATTTGGCTATTATCTCCTCTTCTAAGTGGTTATAAACGGATAGCCGTTGTTTTAATAATGTGAATTGATTCGATTCTTTGGATGTTAATTTAGTCTTGTCATATTCGACTAGCAAAGAGTCTATCTGGCGGTTAAGACGATTAATGGTTGATCCCATAAAGCTTCCTCCTGGATCAGTTTTACCTAACACATGGGATTCGAGTAGTAGCCGTTTCTGGTAAACTTTTGAATTTAGACTGGCAATAATAGCTGTTGGAACCAAGCGATCCTTGTAAATGGATGCTGATGTTTCCTGAATTTGATTTACACTACGACGGCTTAAAAAAATGCTCGTTAGAATCAATCCCAACAGACTAGCAATCAATAAGGTGAGACGTAGCGTCGAACGGTTGTTAGTTGATTTTTCCATATTATTCAAGGCAAAGTTTTATTTTCTATTATGAATTTTAAAGTGGCATATAGGATTTTGCCATAGACTTGATCGAAGCTAAATTGTCGTTGACATAGCCTACCGCAACTTAGATGCTTATTGCTAAAGGTAAGGGTTGAACTTTAGCATCAGAAATTTTTATGAATAATAAGATTTAAAATTGTACGACCCAGTGTACCTAAATAGACGACAATTACTTCAATTACTATGTCTACTAGCAAAAGTTAAGGAGAGATTATAGAAGGAAGGAGATGAAATATTAGTTGAGTAAGTGTAATATTTGTTTACAGCTGCATTGGGATATATTAACCACTTAGGAGCGTATTCTTGCCAGATAAGTACCTAACTATAAAATAATCAGTTGTGTAAGCCACTAAGTAACTAAATATTCAGCTATCTCGGCATAAACCAAAAGATTCCCCTCTATTGTCCCCTGATAAACAAAAAAGCCTTAAATAGTTGCTATTTAAGGCTTTTTGCAGAGAGGAAGGGATTCGAACCCTCGATACCGTTTCCGGTATACACGCTTTCCAGGCGTGCCCCTTCAACCACTCGGGCACCTCTCTGTGTGGGAAGCGTAAAAATCGGACGCGAAATAAGGGATTTTATTCCAGATTGTAAAAGATTATTTGAAATAAAACATCATTTTTTCTTTTATCAACTCATCTCACCACAAATAGAGGTGGTGAGTAAAGGTTGCCAGTCAGTTTTGGAGAGGCCAGAACCTGCCAGATACATTAGTTTGGTTATAGCAGCCTCAGTGGTAATATCGCCGCCACCTATCACACCGATATCCAATAGATGTTTACTTGTAGAGTATCTGCCTTGCAATACAGTACCTCCCAAACATTGAGAAACATTCAGAATAACAATGCCTCGCTGGATGGCTTTGGATAAACATTCAGTAAACCATGTATCTGTAGGTGCATTACCTGAACCATAGGTTTCTAAGACAACAGCTTGTAGGTCTGGGATATTTAATATGCTTTCGACTACATAGCGACTGATACCAGGAAATATTTTGAGAATAGCTACCCGATCATCCATGTGATTTTGTACTTGCAAGGTTGCTTCAGTTACAAATGGACGCATCAATGCTGGACGAAAGTCAATCGATATACCTGCCTCTGCCAATGGGGGATAATTCTCTGAATAAAAAGCATCGAATTGAGTGCTCTCTACTTTCTTAGCTCGGTTGCCTCTCAGTAAACGGCTATGAAAATAGATACATACTTCTGAAACTTGTGGTTCATTGCGCTCATTTCGGGCAGAAGCTATTTCCAAAGCAGTAATCATATTCTCACGGGCATCTGTACGAATAGAACCTATTGGTAGTTGAGCCCCTGTAAAAATGACAGGTTTATTCAATCCCTTCAATAAGAAGCTAAGAGCAGAGGCACTATAGGCCATTGTATCTGTACCATGCAATATTACAAAGCCATCATATAATGTATAGTTTTGTTCAATGATTTGTGCCCACTCAATCCAGTGATTGGGTGTTACGTTGGATGAATCTATAGGGTTATCAAAGGCAATGACTGTAAGGGTAAAATCAAAACGGTCAATTTCCGGGAGGTTCTGAAGGATTTGCCCAAAGTCAAAAGGCTTGAGCTGTCCATTGGCATCATAAGCCATTCCCAGCGTACCTCCCGTATAGATCATCAGGATGGATGCTCCTGTTTTAGCTGGGGTATGTACACAAATTGTTGAATACATGAAAGGTTATTTACGTTACTGTTTAGTTTGTGATGAAGTGCTGAGTAGTATATTTATGCCTTTACTCCAAATAATGAAAGTGCATTTTGTGTAGTTACTTCCGCTACAGTGGCTACAGAGATTCCTTTCAGGTCTGCTACTCGTTGAGCAATCAACGGAATATAACTGGTTTCATTACGTTTACCCCGGTATGGGACTGGTGCCAGATAGGGACTGTCTGTTTCCAGTACCAGATGTTTCAGCTCGACAAAAGGAATTACTTTATCCAAACCTCCATTTTTAAAGGTACTTACCCCTCCAATACCGAGTTTAAAGCCCATATCAATAGCAATTTGCGCATCTTCTATAGAACCTGAAAAGCAATGGAAAATTCCTTTCAATCCTGTAATACCAGTTTCTGCCAGTACAGCTACCGTATCTCTAAATGAATCTCTACAATGAATGACAATAGGTAGATCGTATTTTTTTGCCCAACTAACCTGTATTTTTAATGCTTCTTTTTGTTGTTCTACAAATTCCATAGACCAGTAATAGTCTAGCCCTATTTCACCAATAGCTACAAACTTTCGTTTGGCAAGCCAGTCTTCCGCAATCTTTAGTTCTCTTTCAAAATCCGTTTCAATGCTGCAGGGATGCACTCCCATCATAGAAAAGCAATGATCAGGGTATTGGTCTTCCAATGCCAGCATACCCTCAATGGATGTGCTATCTACATTGGGCATAAAAATTTTTGTCACGCCTGCACTAAACGTCCGTTTGAGCATTACCTCCCGATCGTTGTTAAACTGGTCCCCATAAATGTGGGCGTGTGTATCTACAAATTGCATAATTTAGTATGGTATATTCAGATAATCCTTGTATTCTGTGCAAACATACATATTCCTGAAATCATTCATATGTTCGCCCTTTCCAGATCGTTTTGACAGGTAGGTAATAATAAATCAATGTTGCCAATGTTCCCAATTGAAAATACAAAGGAAACAGGAAGCTATACCAGTATAACTTCTGTTGTTTTAAACGGTGAATGCCTGCTACTGCTATTATTGTCTGTATAAGCAGACTTCCTAGCCACAAACAAAGAGATAGCCATGGCTGAGAAAATGCCAGTATCAAAAGTATAATCCAGAAGAAAAGTGGTGCTAGTAGTGGAAGGCGGATATACCAGGGAGTTTGCAATGCTCCATGTGCCCACCTCTTTCGCTGTTGTAGCCAGGCTGGTGCAGTTGAGATTGGTAGTGTTAATGCTAACGCTTCATGAGTATATACTTGTCGAAAAGTATATCTACGGTCTAATATTTCTTTGAATAATTGATAATCTTCTGTAATTGAAAAAGGAATGGTTGCATAACCTCCAGTAGCCTCATAACTGAGACGGGTTACCAGCATATTGTTACCCATGGCTGTAGCAGGAATCTGCCAGTGGGATAATTTTTCTATAATATACAATGCATATACCCAATCAATGGCTTGTAATGCTGTCCAGGTGTTGGTATATATAGGAATGGTAATGCCTGTAACAACCCCTACCTGACCTTGACAAGGTGCCAGCATGCACTGTATCCAGTGAGAAGGAACCGCAACATCAGCATCTGTTATCAGAAAATAGTCTCCTTGAGCTTGTTGGGCCAGATGAGCTAATACATTGGCCTTTCCTCTGGCATTACCCAGTGTGTTTGTGATGCGTAGAAGATGAAAGTTAGGTTTGTTACAAATAAAGCCTTCTATCAGTGTATGTGTCTGGTCCTGAGAATCATCATCGCCAATCCATACTTCCCACTGGTTTCTGGGGTATGTGAGTTGATCTATGGATTGCAGACAGCGGAGAATGGTGTGTTCCTCGTTTCGTGCTGCAATCAGAATAGAGACCATACGCAAGTTGTCATTTTTAGACAAATGTATAAGATTTCTTTTGTACCTGTATGTGTTATTTCAATACCTCAAACGTAAAGCCCTTCTCCAGGCAATGTTCAATATAGCGGGGTAGTACATGGGTAATACGTTCTTCAGCTTTGACATTGTCATGAAAGACAATAATAGACCCATTTTCTGTAGCTTCTATGGTTTTTTTCAGGCATTTCTCAGGAGACAGCTTTCTGTCAAAATCTCCTGTAAGTACGTCCCACATAATAATCTCATATCCTTCTTGCTGAAGCTGCAATGCCTGCTTTTTTTTGATACGCCCATAAGGTGGACGGAAAATTTTGGTGTCAGTACCCAAAAACCTCTGACAGAATTGAGTATTACGGATATATTCATCCTGAGGAGTCTTCCAGCCATTCATATGATTAAAAGTATGGTTACCTAGTGCATGCCCTTGCAAACGTACCCATGAGAATACTTCTGGATATTTGCGAATGTTATCACCTACACAGAAGAATGTTGCTTTTATCTGATACTGTGTCAGTTGATCCAGAACCCATGTAGTCATACCTGGGATAGGACCATCATCAAAAGTAAGATAAAGCTTTTTTTCAGTATCGGGCTTTCGCCAGGTAAAAGTTGGATAAAACTTTTGTAGCCAGGAAGGAGTCTTATGCCAGTACATAGTCTGTATAGTTTAAAACAGTGGACAAGAATGGTGTTAGTTACCCGGTTAGCATTAGATTTTAACTACAAGACAGCTTATATAATTACCACTGAAATTGTACTGATTCTAACTCTAATCAGATAGTCAACTAGGCCTCTGCTTTTTGCTAAACTCTTAATTATAATAGGCTTACTGACAGCACAAAAATAAGGCTATTCTGCATATGTTACTCTGCAAAATAGCCTTATGTAATATTGGCAAAATGATTCTATAATATGACGAAGAGAAAGATGTAATCTTACCCTGTTATAATTTGAAATTCGAATCGCAATGGGTCAAATTGTTGCAGTAACGTATGGATGAACTCCGGATTGTTTGCATAAAAATTCAGCATATTGTCTGTCCGCTCTTGTAAGCTTCCTCCTGGAAATAATTTGTTTTTCAACGTTAAAACTTGTTGAATACCTGTTTCCTGCTTTTGTTCTTCTGCTTTACGAAGACGTTTTTCTATATTCTCCAGAGAGGTTTTCGCCTTTTGCTTTTCTGCTCCGACAAATCCTTCCAGCGATTTATCTAAGGTAACCGCTTTTTGTACAATACGATCAAATAGTGATGTAAGATCCTGTATTTCCGTAAATAAAGAAATTGGTTCGCCTACTGTCTTTTCCACATACTTCCGTTTTAAGGAGACCTCATCTGTGAACAGGTCAGCTACTGTCAAACCTGTTTTATCAAGTTTCTTTTGTGTATTGTCGTTAAGGATCAGTGCAAAATTTCGAGGCATTACAATTGGAAATGGAGTTTCTAGCTTGTCAAACAGGTCTTTAAGCTGTAGCCAGTAAGCCACCTCGGCAGGACCGCCAATGTAAGCCAGATTGGGAAGTATTGTTTCCTGATAGACAGGACGAAGTAATACATTGGGGCTAAATCGTTCCGGTTGCTGGTCTATCATTTGTGAAACTTCTTCTTTAGAGAAGGAAAGTTCGGTATTCAGTATTCGGAAACGACCATGATTATGTACAATTCGTTCCCGCATGCCATGATCCAGGTAAAAGAAGTTGCTGTCACGTGCATTGACCTGAGTCTTATATCCCAACGCTTCCAGTTTCTCAGAGGTCTGATTCACTACAGTTTGAGTAACCTGATCAAAAACATCTGCCTTGATGGCTTGTCGGAATTCGCCTTTGAGAGTTGGATGATCTGCGTCTATACAGAGTAGTCCCTGATCACCAAACAGGTCTGTAACCCAACATCGTGTGGCATCTGCCAGAGTTTGGTAGGTTAGATACGCCTTTTCAAACACGGGAAACTTGTCTGACAATTGATCCAGTACAGTTTGAATTTCTGTTGGATTCATCCGTCCTACGGCTCCAGTCTGAGTTGTTTCCCACGTGTATTTTTTGCCAAACAGATTAAAATAGCTGATTTCCTCAAAGTCATGGTCTTCTGTTGCCATCCAATAAACCGGAACAAACTGATAATCCGGATATTTTTCCTGAAGTTGTTTCGCCAGATTAATGGTTGTCACCAGCTTATAGATAACATACAACGGCCCACTGAATATATTTAACTGGTGACCGGTAGTCACTGTAAATGTATTGGGTTGAAGCAGACTATCAATCTGTTTCTGAACTATAGCAGAGGAATATCCGGTATATTGTTCTTTTAATACCTGATGTAGGGCTTCTCTTTTTGAGACATCAAAAGCTTTGGATTGCAGGATCTTACCAAAATTATCCAGAGTTGGAAATGTAGTGTAAAAAGAGGCTAGAGTATCCTTTTGCTGAATATAATCTAAAAAGAGAGAAGAAAACTGATTCGTTTGTTGCAGAGATAAAAATTGTGTTGTCATTCAGGTGGATGTTTGCGTGCGTAAATATAAAGGGATGAATAGATTTGTTATATACTTTTAAATAAATGGTCTATTGGAACTATGTCGGGTAGATTATTTGTGTCTGCTGATAATTTACTAATATTGCCAAAACTGTAATCCGGGCTTAAATGGTTCGTTTTCTTCTGATTTACTGTTTATAAAAGCTGAAAGATACAGTTGCTTAAATCCTGTTTTTCACCCAAGTTACTTTTATTTTTATGCGTATTGGCGGTGTACCTGAGCATTTTAATCTTCCCTGGCGATTGGCTATTGAGGAAGGAATTTTTTCATCGAAAGGCATTGAACTGGAATGGACAGATTATCCGGGTGGAACAGGCGCTATGAATAAGGCTTTGCGGGAAGGAGATCTTGACATAGCTACGATTCTTACGGAGGGTATTGTGGCAGATATTATCAATGGCAATCCTTCCCAACTTCTGAAAATACATGTACAAACACCTTTGAACTGGGGGATTTTTGTGAATCAGTCTTCTGCATTTCAACAGGTAGATGATCTAAGGGCAGCACGATTTGCTATCAGTCGCTTAGGTTCAGGCTCTCAACTGATGGCTTATGTCAATGCCTTACAACGTGGATGGAATCTGGCAGACCTGTCAATGGTTGTACTGAATAATCTCGAGGGAATGCGTAAAGGCTTGAGAGATAATGAGGCTGATGTATTGATGTGGGAAAGGGTAATGACGCAGCCTTATGTGGATAGTGGAGAATTAAGGCGAGTAGGTATATGTCCAACTCCCTGGCCTGGATTTGTGCTGGTGGCGCGTAATGAAGTGATTGCCAATAAATCAGGAAAGCTCAAGCTTGTTTGTGATTTGTTTAATGAGTTTGTGAGTAGCTTCAAGGAACGACCTGGTTTAGATGAATTGATTGCGCAGCGATACTCATTGCCATTGGCTGATGTACAACAATGGATCACAGAAACAGAGTGGGCTACAACAAATAATATTGAGGTTTCAATGCTGGATAATGTGATGGAAACTTTGCAAAAAGCAGGAACTATTACCGGCAAAATACCTGCTACTGAATTGATTACTACTTTGCAAGATTGATCTTACAGAAAGAGAATAAGACTCAATAGGTGTTGTTTTTCTTTCTATTCTTAGAGTTTTTTAATGAAGTTGCTTAGTGTAAATTTTTTAAAGGCTTTAAATGCTGATAATAGTAAAGTTCTTGAAGAACTAAGACAATAACCATCTATCAGTCGATAGCTGCTACTGTATCCCTCAAAAAGCCCCAGTTTACTACAAAAGCTACCTATTGAGCCATTAATTGCACTAAACAACTTCATTATTCTTTCCCTTTCAAACAAAGTAAATACGATATTTTTAGAGAATAAATTAACGAGTCTACCAAACAGGCTATTGATTATTGTAGAGTTGACATTTTCACTTTCAATACCATTCTATCTTCATATATCAGAAGAACTTTTTTCACCAGGTTCCTATGCCAATTCGATGTTATCCTACTTCTCTGCTTTTATAGATTCTATTGTTCTATACTATTTTGTTTTGTTGAAAGCCTATCTAAGAGAAGTTTATTGTCTTATCAGTGTTTATACCTTATAAGTCTTTGTTGGGATATTCTACTTTCAATATGACAATTCTTATCTGGGATCAGGGTATTGTAATATTATTCAGTTGAATTTTATTGTTTCATTATTTGCTTTCGCAATATTGGTTTTGTACAAAATATAATTTACTAAAATATGTGTATTTCGAAATATTTTTAAGTTGTTATGGATGGTTTTTTGTGTAAAAATTGCTCATAATATATTGTTCAAGAGATTGAATAATTAGATATTGACTGAAAATTATAGAATTCAATTTGTTTAAAAAGCGATAAAGCAAATTTTTATTTCGAATAAAGCGAGAAGTCAATAGTAATATTTATACATTTGCATTTCACAAATAATTAACAAACTTCAAACAATTACATATGAGGAAAATTCAACTACTACTCATGTCTTTCTTGTTTATTAGTGCAATAAGCTTGACAGTACAAGCACAAGAAAGAGTTGTGACTGGCCGGGTAATAGACTCAGGAACAAATGATCCTTTACCAGGAGTTAGTGTTATTGTTAAAGGTACTACTACTGGTAGTATAACGGATGCCACTGGTAAGTATAGTATTACTGTAACACAGTCTAATGCCATCCTACAGTTTTCTTTTATTGGCTTTGCTACCAAGGAAGTTACTATTAATGGGCAATCAACTGTTGATGTATCATTACTTACTGATGCTCAAAGCTTGAGCGAGGTAGTTGTGACTGGTTATGGTAATCGAGACAAACTTTCGTTTACTGGATCTGCTACTACTCTGGGTGGAGATAAGATTGAGCATAAACCTTTTGCAACAGTAGATCAGGCACTACAAGGCAATGTGGCTGGTTTGCAAATGTCTGCAAGCTCTGGTACTCCGGGTGCTCTGCAGGATATTCGTATCAGAGGTGTAAGCTCTATAATTGGTAGTAATGCTCCTTTATTTGTTATTGATGGGGTACCAGTTGTATCTGGAGAGTTAGAACGATCTACTTCTACAGGTACGTTAAGCGTCTTATCTTCTCTGAATAGTAATGATATTGAAAGTATGACTGTGTTGAAAGATGCAAGTGCTACCGCCTTTTATGGAGCTCGTGGAGCTAATGGGGTTATTGTTATTACAACCAAAAAAGGAAAAGTAGGAAAACCTGTTTTTTCTGTTTCTGCTCAAACTGGTGTTGTGTCAAGAGCTATAAAGGGTCCCAAGATGTTAAATGCTTCTCAATGGGATGAACTATATTATGAATCGTTAGTAAATTCAGGTGATGCATCTACAATTGAAGAAGCTAAAAAAAATTATCCTAGTGGGTGGGATGGAACTACTAATACAGATTGGCGTGATGTTGTAAGTAATAAAGATGCAAAGACATATTCTCTGGATTTCTCCGTTCGTGGAGGGAATGATAAATCTAATTATTATACCTCTCTTGGTTATTTTGCACAGGATGGGGTCAATACTGGATCTAACTACAAACGTTATACAGGCAAAGTAAGTCTGCAGAATGCATTGACGAATAAACTTACTTTGAATAACTCTACTAATATATCTTATGTTCTTCAAAATGGTCAATTAGAAAATTCTGCTTATTTTGGAAATCCTGATGCTGCCTATTTGTTTTTGCGCCCAATGGATAAGCCATATAATGAAGATGGTAGCATTAATACTAATATGTCAGCCAACGCAATTTTTAACCCATTATATATAGCCAAATATAATATAAATCGTAGAAAGCAAACTCACATTTTCAATGTAGCTTCTTTAGGATATGATATTCTGAATAACCTGAAATTTACTACTACTTTAGGTTTGGACTATATATTAAATGAGGAATTATATTTTGCTAATCGTAATTATGGTGATGGTGTGAGAGACCCTGATGACCCAACTCAAAATGGTACATCGGAGGCTTATTCTAATCGGAACTTTAACTGGAACTGGAAGAATATGTTAGAGTATGGATGGCAAATTAATTCTAACCATAGGGTTGATTTAAAAGCTGTATATGAATCACAACGAAATCAGTACTATACATTAGGTGTAAGTGGCTATGGAATAGCAGCAGATGGCTTGATTTATCCGGAATCTATTTCTACAACTGATGGATGGACAGGTTATACAGAGGATTGGTCATTAAATGCCGTTTCAGGTATTATAGGCTACAAATTTAAAAATTCAATTTCATTAGATGGAACAATTCGTGGGGAAGGTAGCTCTAAATTTGCACCTGGTAAACGTTGGGGTACATTTTATTCTATTGGCGCTGCCTGGAGCTTTTCTGAAGAAACATTTATGCAAAGTATGAAAAGCTGGCTTACATTAGCAAAGTTACGGGCTAGTTATGGAGTTACGGGTAACTCTAATATTGATCCCAACAAATATCAATCTTTACTAAGTTATGGTGGTGTATATAATGGTGGGCCAGCAGTGTCTCCTGGACAGGTAGGAAATACAAATCTGACATGGGAGAAAAATGCCAATGTCAACGTTGGTTTAGATGTTGAATTGTTTGGGCGTATTAATGCTACTGTTGAGTATTTTCGTCGAAGAACTTATGACTTGTTACAGGAGGTACCATTATCTTATACAACGGGTTTCACTAATCAGACTCAAAATGTAGGAGAAATGGTTAATAAAGGATTCGAAGTGACTGTTGGAGCTGATATTTTGAAAGCAAGCGCATTTAAATGGAATGTAAATGTTAATCTTACTTCAGTACATAATAAGGTTACTAAGCTTGCTACTTCTTCTACAGGAGATGAGATTAAAATAACATCCAGTACTCGGATCGTGCAAACTGGACATCCTGTATATTCCTGGTATATGCCTACCTGGGCTGGCGTTGATCCTCAAACAGGCTCGCCTCTATGGTATAAGTCAGGTACAAGTGGAGAAACAACCTCAACATATTCACAAGCAGGCTATTCTTTTCATGCAAGTGCTCTGCCTACTTTTTATGGAGGTATAACAAACCGATTTGATTATAAAGGGATCTATTTAAGCGCTAACCTATATTATTCTACGGGTAACAAGATTTACGATAGCTGGGGATCTTATACACAATCTGACGGGAAATTTACATTTACTATTGCTAATGCTTATGCTAGTCAATATGACAGATGGCAAAAGCCTGGTGATCTAGCTGAAAATCCAAAGAATGTATATAATAATACTTCTTTATCTAACTCTAATTCAACTAGACGTTTATATAGTGGTGAGTACTTTAGATTAAGAGATATTACATTAGGTTATAATTTCCCAACAACTCTTATCTCGAAACTGAAATTAGGTAGTGCTTCCGTTTATGTAAAAGGAAATAATTTGTGGACTTGGGTTGCTGATAAAAAGCTGCAATTTGATCCTGAAACAAGAGCAGATGGTTTATTGCAGTTAACCGCACAGCCTCTTAAGACAGTTGCAGTTGGATTAAATGTTACCTTTTAACGATCTTATAAAACACAAAGAAAATGAATAGACTATCAAAATATTTTGCGATTCTGTTTACGGTTTGTTTATTCTCATGTACTAAAGATTTTTTAGAACCTGAATTGACCAAAGATAAAGATGTTGCAACAAATGTTAATACAATTGATGATTTGAGGGGAATAATGGCTGGAGCTTATAATCGGATGAATGAATCAGATTATTATGGAAGAGACTATATAGTATTTGCAGAAGTACGCTCTGATAATGCATTTAGTTCTGGTAGCTCTGGTCGGTTTGTATCTCCTGCTCAATTTGTTATGACGTCAAATGATGCTTATTCTACAGATACATGGTCTCGGATTTATTCTGTAATTGTTAATGCTAATATCGTGATTCAATCTGAGATAACAGGTAATGATACTCCAGAAGTTCAATATGTGAAAGGACAGGCATATGCAGTAAGGGCATTGGCGCATATGGATCTATTACGCTTGTTTGGTCAACAATATGTAACGGGTGGTACCTTAGGTGTTCCTATTATTACAGCTTATAATGATGGAAATATTTATCCTAAGCGAGCAACTATAGAAGAAGTATGGAACCAAGTCGGCGCTGATTTTGCAAAGGCAATAGAAATCATGGACCCAAGCTTGGATGGAACTTCTCCTACTCAGATCACTACTTGGGCTGTATATGCATTACAATCACGTTACTACTTATACATTAAAGATTATGCTAAAGCTGCTGTAGCAGCTAAAAAGGTTATTGATTCTGGGAATTTTAGTGTACTGAGCAAGAGTGAATATACTGGTTATTGGAACAATCCGGGCGAAGGACATTCTTTATTTGAACTTGCATATACGAATTCTGATAATCTTGGTAATGGTAGCTTGTTCTATATATATCAGGCGACAAATTATGGAGATATACAAGTAACAAAAGATCTCTATAATTCTTATGACAATGCAGATGTACGTAAAAAATTGTATAGTGCAGATGAAAGCGTTTATCGAATGATAGGAAAGTATCCTGAGTATACTAGTTCTATTAAAGTGATTCGTTATGAAGAAGTAATCCTTAATTATGCAGAAGCATTGTATCATCTGGAGTCTACAGAAGATGCAGCAGATTATCTGAATTTAATTGCGGAAAATCGTAGTAATTATTCCTATGAAACTGTTTCTCTTGATGATATCTTAGAAGAGAGACGTAAAGAGTTAGCAATGGAAGGACATCGTTCCTATGATCTACTTCGTAATGGATTAAGTATCCCATATGTGGATTCTCGCCAAACCTTTAATAAAAATGGTATTGCTTATGGAGCAGCTTCATTGGCTTTTCCAATTCCAAGAGGAGAGATTACTGCTAATCCTAATATGGTTCAGAATGAAGGATACTAATTCTTTTAAAATATAATCTTTACTAACAAACATCCCACTTAATGCATTAAGTGGGATGTTTGTTTATTGGAACATCTGTTTATGTTTTGAAAAGGCTTTTTTAATCACAAAAGTGTAATGCATACTCAATACTCTTTATAAATTGCGGAAAAAGAATAGCTGTACATGCAACTGCTGGAAATTATAAAGAAATTAGAAGGGAAAAGCGATCACCAACGGAGTGAATTCATTGAACAAACCCTCATTCGTTGGGGAATACCTTATGAAATACATCCCTACGCTACCGGACGGAATATTCTATTACCTTCCGGGAGACCTCAATGGATAGGAATTAGTTCACATTTTGATGTAGTGAAGAATTCACCTGGTGCTAATGATAATGCCTCTGCTATAGCTGTATGCCTTGATCTAATTCGACGGAACCAAATTAAGCCGTTGAAGTCTTTGGGCATTGGATTTTTCTTCTTTGATGAAGAAGAACGAAACCTGAAAGGTTCTACGGCTTATGTAAAGCAACTTGGCATAAATGGGATGACGGGACTGATTAATCTGGAAATGGTAGGGCAAGGCGATCGGTTGGCGCTCTGGTCACTAACTGAAAAGAGTAAGGGACGAATTCTGAAAACATTGGAATCGACCGCCAATGCTCATAATATATTTACCCGCCGTTTTGATCGCATTGTTACTAATCAGGCTGATCATATGAGTTTTCAGAAAGCTGGTTTAGTTGATGCTTTTACAGTAACCTGTATCTCTGAAAAAGATATCGAAGTGGCATGGCATTATTACAAGGCGCAAGAATTTGATGTAGATCAGACTACTCTCTGGGAGATTATCACACAAGCTCCCTTATTTAAGCACTACCATCAACCTTCTGATCTCAGCGAACACCTTTCGGAAGAAAGCCTTCAGATGACCTCAAACATAATCTGGCAAACATTGCTGGCACTCGACAAATAAGTAGTATGGAAGAATTAATAATAAATCTGGATCTGCCACCTCAGTCCCGGTGGGATTTCTTGCAGAGTTATCAGAGTGAGATTGATGTATTGATTGGTTATTATCTGAAAGATCTGGGAGATGTGAGTTTCTTTCAGGATGCCATTGACTATTATAAAGCTACCTTTGTAAAAAAAGAATACTTACAGGAAATTCAAAGTATAGCTGCCTTTTCTCAGTTTTCAGAGAATGAAATCTTACTTACCAACTTATATTACGATGCATTAAAATTTGTCTTTGGATGTACAGCTTTTGCTGTGAGTAATGGAAGAGGTAATTTGCATGCCCGAAACCTGGACTGGTGGACAGAAAATGATGCATTGAAAAAGCATACGAAGATTTTTCATTTTATACGTAATGGAGAGACGCTTTATTCTGCTGTGAGTTGGATTGGTTTTGTGGGTGTGCTTTCTGGCTTTAAACCTAACAGGTTTTCAATTACATTAAATGCTGTTTCCAGTACAGAAAGTCCTAATCTGGCTCCTCCTATTACGTTGCTTATTAGAGATGTGCTAGAGAATGCTAATTCATTTGAAGAGGCGAGAGATATATTGAGTAAAACAGAGATTGCATCAGATTGTTTATTGATGTTGGTTGGTACGCAAGCTGATGAAATGGTTGTTATCGAACGGACTCCCAGAAAATACGCGTTGCGTTATCCTCAAAATGGCCATCTGATTGTTACTAATAACTATCGTGAGTTTACCAATGAATTAAAAACAGGTGATGTGTTGCAGCAATCATCCTGTGGAAGATTTGACCGGACCAATGAATTATTATCAATGAAAACTCCTGACACCACAGCGGTTTGTCTAGAGATTTTGAGTGATACTTATGTAAAGATGGGAATTACCGTTCAACAGATGGTATTTGATTTGGCGAACTCTTCAATTACTATACAATAAGACAATAAAAATTTTTACCACTACACATAACAACTATGAAATATCATTTAGACTGGCTGATTAAAAAGTATGAAGCAAATGAACGGTTAAAGTATGTCTTCTTTTGGGGACATCAACCCAGTAAGGATGGGTCAATAAAAGATACTTGTTTTAGCCAATGGTGGTTATCTGCTTTTGAGGTAGACGCTATTGTATACCAGACAGCTGAACATTGGATGATGGCTCAGAAAGCTCGTTTGTTTACTGATGAAGAGACGTTGAAAAAGATCCTGGTAGCAAAGACTCCGGCAGAAGCAAAGAAACTGGGACGAGAGGTCCGCAATTTTGATCCCGTTATGTGGGATGAGAACAAGTATGAGTATGTAAAACAGGGAAATATCTATAAGTTTTCTCAACATCCGGATTTAAAAGAATACCTTCTGAATACAGGCGATCGTATATTGGTAGAAGCTAGTCCGGTAGACAGAATATGGGGAATCGGAATGGCTAAAGATAATCCGGATATTGAAAATCCTCATAAATGGAAAGGTGAGAACTTGCTAGGATTTGCACTGATGGAGGCAAGGGATGTGCTAGGTAAAAAATAAATGTCTATGTACAAGAAAATGCTCTGTCATCTGTACTATCAGAGTGACAGAGCATTTTTAGTTTTATTTCCAGAATTCATGGAATTTACGTAATACGAAACGTCCTTTCTTATATTTATAGCTTTTACCTCCAACTTCTACCCGTGTTCCTGATTTTATAGTAGCGAGATTGCTAAGATCGGTTTCTACTGTATGTAAAGAGCCTTTGGTTATTACAGCCAGTTGAATCAGGTCAGGCTGAATGCCTGTATTTTCTTCATACGTAGATCCACATACTATAATGTGTACAGGTTTCTTTATCTGAGAGAGCAGATGCATGTCTTTGATCGGGCTGCTATTGTCTGCAATGAGCACAAAGGATTGTATAGCAGGAAACGTGTTTTGTGCATAGAGAATAGCTTCCAGATCATTCTCGGCAAGCCTGATATTTCGCTGTGTATTGCGTGACGCATCAATAAAGGTAGATAGTACATTGGCTTTTTCCCAATTGTGGATGGTGAACATCTTTCCATAGGTCTGGTTAGGGATTGTTTCCTGTCCAAGGCTATCACAATCTGTAAAGAATACAGCCCCCTGGATGGATTTGTTTTTTCGGTTTTTGTCAAGCCAGGTAAAGAGTTCCGTTGCATATGGATACATACTGGATGTAAAGTCACCCACAAGAGCCACAGTGCGCCAGTTACTTTTATTTCTCTCCCATACTTTAGTGATTATAGAATCTGAAGTCAAAATTCTCTGTTCGATTCTTTTTCGTATATCCTCTTCAATTGGCTGATTGAAACTGATTTCCGGATATGCAATAGGATTTGGCAGGATTGTTTTTGTAATAAGAGATTCTACCGGATATCCCATTGTAGACTCTGTTTTGAAATCAGGATTTTCTGCTTTATCTGGAGCGTTTTGTTTAGGCTGCAAAGAAATAACTTTACGGGCGGTATCTGCTAGTTTAGGCGCCACAGAGGGTAATGCTTTGGATTGTTCTGTGTGAGACCGGGAAGTAGTTGCTACAGATGAAGTTTTAGTAAGAGAAGTATCTACATTGTTATTCTGCCAAATAAACCAACTGATTAGTATTACTACACATGTAACGCTTCCTATCCACAGCCAGTTTGGGTATTGAGGTATCTTATGAAGTTTACCCTGCATTTGTTCCCAATGTATTTCTTCATAAGATGGCTGGATTTGTCCCATGGCCTCTCTTACCAGATCATGTAAACGTTGTTCTTCCTGATTAGACATGATTTTTCTTCGCTTGTAGGGTTAGTAATTCCCGTAGTCGGATGTTGGCTTCACTTAGATGTGATCGGGATGTGCTTTCTGCAATTCCCAGTTTTTCGGCTATTTCACGATGTGAATATCCTTCCAGTACATACAGGCTGAATACCATTCGATAAGGGGTTGGCAATTGTTGAACCTGTTTCAAAATTTCCTCTGCCGAAAGTTGTGCATATACATATTCATCTCCATAGTCTTTGGTTGGGTATATTCTGGCTTTCTCCAGTGGCTTATTATTTCTCAGATGCTGATTACGTCTGTAATGATCAATAGCTGTATTTACCATAATTCTTCGAAGCCAGCCTTTCAGTGTATCAATATTTTGCTGTTTGCTTAAACTGTGAAATGCTTTGAGAAAACCATCATTCATAATCTCTACGGCATCATCCTGATTGTCTGTATAGGCAATACAAACAGATAAGGCATAGCCATGAAAGTGCTGGTAGAACTGTTTCATGGCATTTTCATTGCCTTTTACACATTGTGTAACGATATGTTGTAAGTCTGGCTGGATAGACGATTTAATAGAATAAGATGCTTAGGAATAAAAGCTGATCGATAGGTTGTTCTATATTCAGTGACTAGTAATATAACAATCAAACGATCAGCTATTTATATTTTATTTTAACATTCTTGTCCGGGATGACGTATTCTCACCACTTCCCTTGCTTAACTGTATATATCTGCACTTCATATCAATCGGGATGGTTTGTATGAGTTCCTGTGGTACAGATGGTAGTTGTGCTGTAACAACACCTTGAGAATTTCCGATGAGAGCCCATGACAAGGTTGGATTGCCAGGAGTAGGATTGGCAACAACTTTACTCCAACCTACCGTATATGAATCATGTTCTCCGGTTGTAGTCATCTGAAAGTTTTGAAACGATGCATTTTGAACCTCAAAGTCTGCATCTAATGTAGGTAGGACATCAGGAATAGAACTGCTTGTAAGAAATACCTGTAGTTGTTCTTTCTCATATAGCGTGCTTTGTGACAAATCCTTATCTAATGCAGTATACATCCAAAAATTGTCCACTGAGACATTGGGATAGGTTACATAAAAAGAGGTAATTGGCTGTTCCAGATTTGGGTGTCTCGTAATTCCATCTTCAAATACACCTTCCGATTTATTCTCTTTTATAATACCCATAGAGACTATTTGTAGTCCGAAACCGGATTCTTTTAGGGTAAGTGTTTTAGAAATACCTGTTTCAAAAGCAGATAGATCTACTATATAGTTTTTATTGGGTTGGACGTTTTGCAACAAATAGTATTTATTGGGTTGGGTATCTGTGTATTCCAGCCGCATTCGTATATTTTCAGAAGTCTGGTGAAGAGTGAGTGGATAAGATATCCCTGGTTGTAAACTTCCGTTACCACTACTGCTTGCGACCAATCGAAAAATATTTGGTGGCACATTGGTTACCTGAAAGGCTGCACTATAGGTAGGAGGAGCTGCAGGTATGCCATTATCCCAGGTCCATTCACTTCCGGTCTTCACCTGTTGGGTTGTTACCAAATTATAGGAGTTATAAGTGGCATTCCAGTATATATAGGTAATAGTCAATTCATTACCAGTATAATTCTCTGGCTTGTTAAATGTAAGTGTTGTATTTGCCTGAAGTTCTTTGTAGGAAAGTACATTTCCGTTTTGATCTCCTACTACCACATATTTTTTATTCTGTGGATCTGAAATAGCCTTTACCTGTAATGTAAAGATCGTTTCAGAGGTAGTATGGGCAGAGATATTTTCTTCTTTACAGCCACTAAGAATACCGACAAAAGTACTGAGAGCAAATATGACCAGTACATACCTGATGAAGAGATACATAGTTTTCATAATTGGAATAGCTAATGAAACATATATCTCCAGACGCAGTATGCAGAAGAAACGCTGGCAGGAAAATGAAAAATTTTAGAATATTATGAAAAATGTAGTTTTGTAGGCAGATAAAGAGTCATTATATAACCTGAATTAACCATACATGCTTTCGTTACCTCCTATTATACTGGCGTCTAATTCGCCCCGTCGGCAGCAACTAATGCGTGATGCCGGATTTACATTCAGTGTACAGTCTAAAAATGTGGCTGAAGATTTTCCTGCGGATATGCCTTTGCAGGATGTGCCTGTATTCCTTGCAGAAAAAAAAGCAGCTGCTTTTGCTAATGAGATTCAGAACGAGATTGTGGTATCTGCAGATACTGTGGTCATTATTGGAAATCAGATTCTGAATAAACCAGTGGATAAGGAAGAAGCCAAAGCCATGTTGAATATGCTTTCTGGAAAGATGCACGAAGTAATTACAGGGGTTTGTGTTTTATCATCTCAGAAGAAAATTGTGTTTTCAGATCGGACAGATGTCTATTTCAAGGCTCTGACAGATAATGAAATTGAATATTATATAGAGAAATACCAACCTTTTGACAAAGCAGGTGCATATGGGGCACAGGAATGGATGGGAATGGTTGGAGTAGAGAAGATTATAGGCTCCTATTTTAATGTGATGGGGCTACCTATTCATAAGGTATATAAGGTGTTGAAAACTTGGTAGAAACAAGAAGCCCTTCCTGTTTTGAAGAGGAAGGGCTTGATGAAAGATTTATCTCTTTATTAACGTAGTACTTTTACACTGATGTTAATAGTACCTTTTCCTGCATTGATGTCAGCAGCACTTCCTGTAATATCATTTACTTTAATTAGTCCTTTTTTGTTGTCTGCATTTAAAAATGCATAAGTCCCACCTTTTACAACCGCGATCTTTTGTGCGCTAGAGCTAGAAACTGTTAGTGCTTTCAATGCATCTGCATCAGCAGTTGCATAATCTGCTGTTGTTGTTGCGAAATAACTCAGGCTTCCTCCTTCTACAGAGCGAGGTGTTCCATCACATTGAGTTGTTGTTTTTGCAAACCCATCTGTAATACTTTGAGGATTAGACATTAAAGTTGGAATTGCAGGATTGTCTTTAGGTGTGATTCTATACAGGATATCTACATATTTTAAGTTACCATCTGTACTATCTCCTTCAGCTGTAACGCCTTTAAGAATGTCACACACTGCATAGATCTGTCCGGAAGCAGAAGCAAAGCGTGAGGCTTTTGCATCGTTCTGAGCTCCTAATTCAATATTATTCCATTCTGCAATAGCTACTGTTCCACTCACAATTACAGTAACATAGGTTGTTTTGTACTTATCTCCACTTTCATCTACTTCAAAATATAAGTAAGTAGTTCCGTTTGTAGTTGGAGCTGTATATTCAATTGTTTTTGTCTGAGAATCAACATTCTTTAGGTCGATTTTTTGGAATGCCTCTCTTTCCTTTGTACCAACTGTAGATGTTTCATACAGACGAAGTTTTTGTGGCCGGTTTCCACTTGCTCCTTTTGTAATCTTCAACGAAAGAATTACTTTTTGGCCTGGTCCAACACTATATGAGTTTTGATTAGGTACCAACTCAATAGTTGACGTTCCATTATTTTCAAATGGTTCTGTCTGATCTAACGGATCTCCATCTGTAGAATCACAAGATGATAATAAGACCATTACAGGCAAAACATACGCTAATAATCGTAATGGAAGTCGCATAGCTGTTGCAAATGAATAGTTTAAAAGTTTCATATCACTGTTTAAATTTGATGAAAAAAATACTTCTCATTCTCTTTTACGAGTGGTGCAAAAATAGAGTTACAATTATGAAAAATGAATAGTTGGCTACAGACTTGTAATGAATTAGTAGTTATTACAAATCTTAGTCTTTCATTAAATAGAATAATGCCACTTCACTACAGTGAGTTAACGAGGGATAAGTGTAAGTTTTTCTACAGTTTGTATATTGTTTATGAGGTTATGTATACGCATGCCACTAACTACCAAACAAAGGGACAGAGAGTAAAGAGTTAGATAGGCAAAATTTGATTATACATTTTGGTAAATAATTAAAAAATCAGTTTGAGTCTGTAAACAACTTGAAGCAATCACTAAGGGATAAAAAAGAGGATTAAGTAATGGCTCTCAGTAATTTACATTTTCATCATATATTTTAATCGGAGTGACTGGATAGGTTGTTCGGATTAATTTTAAGTTTTGTAACTTTGTTAAAGAAATCAACCCTATACAATCTATATGAAAAAAATAGCTTTACTGCTTTATTTATCAGTTACTATTATCTACTCTATATCTGCTCAGGAACAACTTACTCATATCATTTCAAGTTCAGAAGAGCAAGGTTCTGGTCCTGTAAATTTTGTAAATCTAAAGGGTGAAATCTTTTTTATTGCAAGCACTAGTGAGGAAGGGGCTGAATTGAGGAAAACAAATGGCACATCTAATGGGACTACTTTGGTAAAAGACATTTATCCGGGTGTGAAGAGTAGTACTATAGATGGTTTAACTATACTGAATAGTACACTCTATTTTTTTGCCAATGATGGAGTACGTGGACAACAACTTTGGAAGTCAGATGGGACTGCTGATGCCACTGTCCGGGTTACAAATTTTCTGAAAGGTAATCTAATGGGGTTGACTACAGTACAGAATCAACTTTATTTTTTAACAGAGAGTGCTGAATATACTTGGGAAGTTTGGAAAAGTGATGGAACTGCTCAGGGAACAATTCCTGTGAAAAAGGGTATTCCTGGATGGAATACACCTTATAGTTTTCTTGCTGTCGGAAATCTTTTCTTTTTTACACTACAACCTTATGGAGATAATAATACTAAGGTATGGAGAAGTGATGGTACTGATGCAGGGACTTTTCCGGTAATAGCGAATATTGATGGAAATGGTGCTGGAAATACTGCTGGCCATGGGGGAACCTCTATACTCACACAATATATTGTATATAAGGATGAACTTTACTTTGTTGTCAGAAGTAGTAGTTTGTTTGGTTATGACCAAAGTGTAGGTATTATAAAAACAAATGGAACTGTTGCTGGTACTGTTCCCGTAAAAGGTCTACATCCGGGAGGGATGCGACTCATAGAATATGCCGATGTTGCTTTACTAAATGATAAGCTTTATTTCTCCTTTTATGAGGAAGATTATAACCGTGTGTTTATATGGGAATGTGATGGTACCTCAAATGGAACACGATTGGTATATGATCAATCAAGTTCTGTTTATTTTGCTCCTTCTACTCTATCTTCTACAGATTCTGAATTACTTTTCACAACAGCTGGAGCTAATGGAACTACTGCATTGGTTAAATTAAATCCGATTACGGGTCAGGTAAGTAAGCTTCGGGAGACTGCAGAAGCTATTACAAAACCTTTTATTCCTACACCCCGTGATGCGACTTTTATCTGTAAAGGTGAAGGGAATACTTTCTTAATTAATGCTCAGATTAGTGATGGGACAAAAGCCCCATATATATCAAAAAAAATATGGTTGAGTAACGGGACTGCTGGTGGAACAATAGAGATAAATGATGTTGGGAGTGAATCTTATAGTAAGCCTCTGGCATTTAATGATTACTTTATTACTGCTGCTCAAGGTAATGAAGTAGGAATAGAACTCTACAAAGCTGATGTAAAAAAGCAAACCGTTGAATTGATAAAGAATATTAATTCTTCAAAGTATGGTAAAATATACTCTTATCTGGGGTTAGCTTCCTTGAATGACAGGGTCTTTTTTTCTGTTTCCGACTCAACGTTGGGAGTCGAATTATGGCAGTCAAATGGAAAGATAGATGAAACCGGAATAGTAAAAGATATTAATCCGGGTGTTGGAAGTAGTTATCCAAACTCATTTTCGGGTAATCCGTTAACATTATCTGGAAAGTTGCTGTTCTCAGCTAATGATCTGGATCATGGAACGGAGTTGTGGAGTAGTGATGGTACAGAAGAGGGAACCACCTTAGTAAAAGATATTGTTGTTGGTACAGGCTCTTCATCACCAGATAATTTTAGAGTAGCAGGCAACACTATGTTTTTTTCCTGTTGGGATCAAAATTATCATGAGTCTCTTTGGAAAACAGATGGCACTGCGAATGGAACACAAAAACTGAAAGAATTGGGACAAAATGAATACAATGTAGATCTCTATATAACACAATCAACAACAATAAATAGTATGCTTTTATTTGAAGTTGAGGCTGCTGGAGGTGATTTGTGGAAAAGCGATGGAACTGAATCAGGTACTGACAAGATTAAAGATTTTTATAATATTAATCAATTAATCACTGTTGGGAGTAATGCTTATTTTACTACTCTTTCAGGATACCTGGGACAATATCAACTCTGGAAAAGTGATGGAACAGAAGCCGGTACTATATTAGTAAAGGAAAATATGGGAGATGCCGACAAAACGCCACAACTATTAGGCGAAGCAAACGGAAAATTAGTATTTATAATGGAAACTGCTGACTATGGAAGAGAACTTTGGATAAGTGATGGTACTGATGCAGGGACTGTATTACTTAATGATATTTATACTGGAACGCAAAGTGCTTTTACACAAAATACGATCTCTTTCATTCGTAATGGCAATTACATTTATTTTGTGGCAGATGATGGAACAACTGGCTTGGAATTATGGCGTACGGATGGCACTATTGCAAATACCAAACTAGTAAAAGATATTTATCCAGGTTCACAGAGTTCTATTCCTGATAACTTTTCAGTTGTCAATGATAAAATCTATTTCTCTGCCTTTACACCTGAATATGGTGTAGAACTCTGGAAAAGCGATGGGTCGACTTCTGGTACTGTCCTGGTTGCAGATATTAAACCTGGAAGTGGTCATTCAAACCCTTCTACTATTAATGGAACCAGTAACGATGTGTTTTTTATTGCGGATACTGATGATTCCGGACGTCAATTATGGCATATGAACAAAACAGTTACTGGAACAGAAGATGGATTTAAAGATAACTTTGTTCTTCTCTACCCTAATCCTGGTCAAGGGGAGCTCACAGTAAGGCTTACCTCTTCTTATTTCTCAGGGCCTGTCGGTATTACAGTTTTTAATTCATCAGGATTGGTGATGCAACAAAGTGCCATTACTGGGGCAAAAGGACAAGAGTATACTTTGGATTTACAAAAGTGTCCTGCAGGAATGTATCTAATCAAAATAGCAGGTGCCAAAGGCTCTGTAACTAAAAAGGTAATAAAGCTTTAATCCTGATATAATTGGGTTTTACATAAAAAGGGATCTGTTCATGTAGATCCCTTTTTATTTGGGTAATGCATTATCTTTACAGGTTCTTTAGGATAAACGCTTCCATGTCACAATATCAAAATCATACACATGTTTCTCATCCTTCTTAAAAGATTGGGTATGAGCAATATTCCATTCCTGAGATGAGAATACTGGAAAAAGTGTATCTCCTTCCAGTGTCGTATGAACATGTGTCAGGTACATTGTATCTGCCAGTGGGAGAGCCTGAGTATAGATTTCACCTCCACCAATAACAAAAACTTCTTCTCTATCAATATTGGTAGCCTTTTGGATCGCCTCTTCCAGTGAAGAGACAATCATGCATCCTGTAGCTTGATAATCTGGATTACGGGTAATGATGATATTGGTACGATTGGGAAGTGGACGACCTAACGATTCAAAGGTTTTGCGACCCATAATGATAGGATGACCACTTGTGAGCCGTTTAAAATTCTTCAGATCTTCAGGCAAATGCCAGATAAGCTGGTTGTCCTTCCCTAGAACTCTGTTTTCTGTAAAAGCGGCTATAATGCTGATTTGCATATACTGAATGGGTGTAGTTGGTCTGCAAAGGTCAGGATATTTTAGGATGGTTTCCTAATTTTTAAATGAAAGGATCTTCTTCATAGAGAGCAATTATATATTGTTAGGCAGGAGAGGTGACTCTTACCTGTTTCCGATAGGATAGCGGACTCTGTCCTTTATTTTTCCTAAAAAATTTATTTAGGTGGCTTTCGTCTGTAAATCCCAGTGAATGAGCAATTTCATTGACACGCAGATCACTGTGTTTTAATCGGTTCTCTATTAACCGTAACCGGTAATTGGTAATATATTGTTGCAGGGTTTCCTCGGTATGCTTTTTAAAATACCGTCCCAGGTATGTTTCAGAGATACCAAAATGATCACTGATCGATTTTGCCCGGATTTTATCCGGCTCATAGATGTGCTGTTGAATATACTGCAATATATCTATGATTTTTTCGTCTGAATATTCATTCACCTTCTCTGGTAAATATTTGGCAATGTTTCTAGCCACCACTATGATAAGTGTATTCACCAGCTGGGTAATTAGTTCCTTGTTATTTATGTCCTGATTGACTTGCTCTCGTATAATGGCCTCTACCACCGGACGAACCAGCGTTTTATCACTCTGATTTTTTAGTACACAACCTGGCTCATGGCTGGCATTGTGGAGAATGTATTCCAGTTGTTCGACATAGTGAGGAGCCAGTCCGTTTTTCTGAAGATAAATGTCATTAAAGCGTAAAAAGAAAAACGTTGTCTGGGCTTCTATGTCAAACTTGTGGCAGTCATTGGGAGTAAGAAGAAACATATGGTTCTCATGATACTGGAACTTGTGCTCATTAATACACTGCTTGCCTGTACCTGATAAAATGTAGACAAGTTCAAAAAATGTGTGTTTGTGCTCTAATTTGGGACATTCGTCCATTGTCTGGTAGACTATTTCAAACGGCTGGTAAAGACTTTCTTTCTGCATCACACTATCAGATTATGTGTTCGGTTTCGCTATACCTCCCATAAAGGGCAACAAGTAGTACAAATATACCAAAAAAGAGAAAATAAATACCGTGTATTTAGTCAATATTGGTAGAAATTTGCACTACAATCACGAAACAAAACAAATACATGAAAGCAATCATTTTAACAGAGCCAGGCAGTGTCGATAATTTAATCTATACTGAAGTGGCTGTTCCCCAAATTACAGATCATGAAGTATTGATTCAGGTAAAAGCTATCAGCATCAATCCGGTAGATGTGAAAACCCGTGCGGGTAAAGGCGTATATGGTAGACTGAAGACTATCTCTCCACTGATTATCGGCTGGGATATTGCAGGCGTTGTAGTGAAAACAGGAAATCAGGTCACTAAATTCAAAGAAGGTGATGCGGTTTTTGGTATGGTGAATTTTCCCGGACATGGACATGCCTATGCCGAGTACGTAGCTGCTCCTGAATCTCATCTGGCTCTAAAGCCCCAAAATATTTCTTTTGAGCAGGCCGCGGCGTCTACATTGGCTGCTCTAACTGCCTGGCAGGCGTTTACCAAACAAACTACCATACAGCCAGGGCAAAAAGTACTGATTCATGCTGCTGCCGGAGGTGTAGGACATTTTGCTGTACAGGTTGCTCGTTACCTGGGTGCGCATGTAACCGGAACCGCATCTGCTGCCAACAAGGCTTTTGTCTTAAATCTTGGTGCAGACAAACACATTGATTATCGGTCTCAAAAGTTTGAAGAAGTGATTTCAGACCAGGATCTGGTACTGGATGCTATTGGGGGAGAGAATATAGACCGTTCACTACAGGTAGTGAAACATGGTGGTACATTGATCAGCATTCCTTCCGGATTGAATGAACAGGTGACAGAAAAGGCCAAAAGCAAAGGTATCAATGGATTCTTCTTTTTAGTACAGTCCAATGGAGAAGATATGCAGCAGATTGCCAAGTTACTGGAAGAGGGCATTATTCATCCTTACATATCCAGAGTATATGATTTCTCTCAAATGAAAGAAGCCCATCTGCAACAGGAAACCGGTGGAACCCGTGGCAAACTGGTGATACGAGTAAACTAATTAGTATGCCTGTTCGCCATAATTGGCTGGATAGGAAAGGTAATTACTTTAAAAAACAAGAAATAAGAGTGAGTATGAAAAAGTTAGTAGCGTTAGTCATTTTTTTACTGAACTGGGATGTCTACGCACAGAAAAAAGCTGAAAAGCAAGTGGCACATTCTCCAGTTTTAGAAACAGTAGCTGAACTACCCATCAGACCGGGCAATGTAGCTGTTTCAAATAAAGGGAGAGTTTTTGCTACGATCCATTCCCTGGGAAGCAGAAACATTCAGTTGATTGAAATTAAAGGAAAAAACAAGTATATCCCTTATCCGAATGACTCTTACCAGAAAAATGAGGGGCCTGCCAGCGATGATGCTATTGATTCCCCTCTGGGTTTGATATTTGATAAAAAAGATAGACTTTGGGTGATTGATATGGGACAGGAACTAGGTAAAACACGTTTGTGGTGTTTTGATATACAAACGAATAAAGTGGTTAGAAAGATAACATTGCTTGAAAGCATTGCTCCTAAAGGTAGCTTTATACAGGATTTAGCAATTGATGCAGATAACGACTGGGCTTATATGGCAGATATTAGCAATCCGGGTATTGTTGCTCTGAATCTGAAAACAGAGAAAGCACGTCGCTTTGGTAATGCCCCTCAATTGAATGCAGAGGATATGGATATGGTAATTAATGGGAAGCTTATCTATTTTGGCGGAAAGCCTGCCAGAGTTGCTGTAGATCCGATCTCGTTAAGTGCGGACGCAAATACGTTGTTTTTCGGGGCGATGAATGGTAAAACATGGTATAAGCTGGATGCTTCTTTATTTCGCAAAGAGGCTGATGATAAAATCGTGGCAGCCAGTATTGCAAAAGCAGGAGAGAAGCCCATAAGTGATGGCGCTACAACTGACCAAAATGGCAATCACTATTTTACCAATCTCACACAACACGCAATCAGTAAGCTCGATACCAAAGGGAAACTGACCAATATCATTACTGATAGCAGATTGAAATGGCCTGATAATGCCTATCTGGCATCAAATGGATACATTTATATTGCAGTGAACCAGTTAAATACTACTCCAGCCTTCACAGGAGGCAAAGATGAAGGCAATCCTCCTTATTATATCTATCGGTTCAGATATAACTTTAAATAAGCTTGAAAAGAAAAGTGTATATCATTGTTTAATCCATAACAATACTTTTTAAATAGGTTGTCTGGTTTGTGCTGGTATATTTTTAGTAACAACCAGACAACTTTTATAAAATGCATAGTAGATTGCGCGTAAAGAAAATTTGTTGGAGTTTTGCCATTTATTAGCTCCAGACTGCCATTCTATTTTATGATCGGATTACTTACAAGTACAGGGACAAGTTTATTGGGTATTAACAGGGTACAGGAGAATATTTTAGCGAAACCTATTCAATTTACTGAGTATGCAGTAATTTTTGTAAGTGAGGGAGAGGGTACCTTTTATTCTGACTTTGGATCATTCCCTTTTCAAGGCCCTGTTCTGTTGTTTGCTACACCTTTGCAAATGATCTATATACAAGAAAAAAGCAAGGTTCAGTACACATTACTTCAGTTTCATGGGGATTTCTATTGCATTGAATACCATCGTGAAGAGGTCGCATGTAATGGCCTGCTTTTCAATAATATCTACATATCCCCATTCATTAAGCTTACTGCTGCTGATTATAGTAGTTTCAATATGCTAATTGATCAAATAGAACAGGAGCTTTGTGTATCGGTTCCATCAGATATTGTTCTAAAGTCCTACCTGCAATTATTTCTGGCTAAATCAAGCCAAGTAAAAAGGCGTGAACTGGTAGAGGGTAGCGTTCATACTATCAGAGATGAACAAATGGAGCTTTTTAAACAGATGCTTGAGGAAAACTTTCTTACACTCAGAAAGCCTAATGATTATGCTACATTGCTTTCAATGCCACCTAATACATTTACCAAACGGTGTACAAAATATTTCAGAAAAACACCTTCTCAACTCATCATTGAACGACTCATTCTGGAAGCTAAGAAACAGTTGCATCTTACCCGCAAAAGCATCAAAGAAATAGCCTATACTCTTAATTTTGAGGATGAGTTTTATTTTAGCCGGGTCTTTAAGAAATATACAAACGAGTCTCCTCAAAGTTTCAGAGACAAAACGGGTATATCTATAGTGGCAGATTTGCACAGGTAATATCCTTTTTTGTCCATGTCACGGGGTGGTTGTGTGATGTAGTTTTGTATCAAACAAATTCAGATATGAAACACTCAATCATCACAGTCATTGCCAATGTAGAGGGGGTGGCTAAAAGCACAGTTCGTTTTGGGATAGTACTTGTATTTTTATGGATAGGCGTCCTGAAATTTTTTACATACGAAGCGGATGGGATTGTCCCTTTTGTGGCAAATAGCCCTTTCATGGCATTTTTTTACAACACGCCTTCTGAATATAAAACCCACATAAACAAGGAAGGTGAATTCGTTGCTGCCAATCACGTCTGGCATGAACGAAACAATACATACGGGTTTTCCAAAGGTCTGGGAGTATTTCTTATTGTGTTGGGTATTCTGGTAGCACTTCACAGAGTGGCTCCTTTATGGAGTGTGACAGGCAGCGTTTTGGTCTTTCTTATGACAATGGGTACACTATCATTTCTACTTACCACGCCGGAAACCTGGGTACCATCTCTTGGAGACAGTGATCATGGATTTCCCTTTCTCTCTGCCAGAGGCAGGCTTGTTATAAAGGACATTGTGATCTTAGGAGGTTCTTTGATTACTATGAGTCAATCTGCTCAGCTATACCTTACCAAAACTACTACTAAACATTAATCAATAAACCATACTCATATGAAAACCATTGATGTACCTGTAAGAGAACAGGTAAGTGCTCAGACACAGGAAATATTTGACAAATTAAATAAGAAGATGGGACGGGTGCCCAATCTATATGCAACCATAGGTTATTCAGATAATGCTCTCAAAGGTATACTTGACTTTGAAGATGCATTCAGTCATGGAGCATTTACTCCAAAAGAAAGAGAAGCGGTTAATCTGGTTGTATCGCAGGTTAATAACTGTAGCTACTGCCTGGCTGCCCATAGTATGCTGGCTGGCCTTAAAGGTTTTTCCTCCGAAGAAATTATGCAGATAAGAAAAGGTCTTTCTGTAAATACCAAACTACAAGTAGTGTTACAACTTGCCAAATCCATCGTTGAGAATAAAGGCGCTGTTGAGCCTGTTTTAAAAGAAGCTTTTTTTGATGCAGGGTACAACGAAGCAGCTTTGATAGAGCTAATCGGACTAGTCACAGTAAGAACATTCACAAACTATGTGTATACCCTGACAGACATTCCAGTTGATTTTCCGGCAGTTCCTACATTACAATAATTTTGATGGCCGGATAGAAATCGTAAAAAAACTGGTTCGAATGGGTGCTCGAACCAGTTTTTTTTTCACAAAAGCTATGATATAAGATCGCATACCTACATAAACTGAGAAGAGACTTTATTTTTGCCTTGGAATTAGCCAATAGTCTTTTTGTCGGCCATCAGTATATTGTACTCCGGATGGCAGGAATACAGCATTTTGTTCAAGCATTACCCGAAGTTCTTTGTTATTCCATTCGGGTAGTTTTACCTTGGCATTTAATTCAATAGCATATAGAGTATTGTACTTTAATGTATAATCACCTGAACCAGGCACTCCATTCTGCATATCCCACATACCAATGGCTGGTCCGGCTGCATGACCATGATAGCCTATCGGGTGAGAGTAAATCTGAGGGACAATCCCTTCTTTTTTTGCCTGAGCAATGGTTTCTGACAGAACCTGATTACCTGTTTTACCTTCTTTGTAGGTAGCAGTCAGAATATCCTGGAGGCGATTACCTGTGGCTAATGCTTTCTTCAGATACGCAGGTGCATCTTTTTCCCCTGGTTTCAGTACATAGGCAAGTTCCTGGACATCCGTATTGAGGCGCAGATAACTAATTCCAAAGTCAATATGAACCACATCACCAGGCTGGATAATATCAGCTGTAGGTCGCTGAGCAAAGGATCGATTGGCTTCCTTGTTATTTTCATCAGGTCGTTGTACATCTACAGTGGGATGAAACCATGTATCCAGTTTCAGCTCCTTGATACGTTCACGATACCACCACACCACATCTTCTGTAGTAGTAATGCCGGGATGAATTACTTTTTCGGATAGTCCTTCCGCAATGATTAAATGGCCCATTCTGCAGATCTGCTCATAAATTGCTAGTTCGGTGTTGGTGCGAATTTGCAGCCAGTCTACAGCCAGGCGTTCTGCAGACATCATAGTGGATTGATAGGCTGATGGAAGTTTCTGTAACAGGTCTGTGTACTCTGTATGGGTAATTCCATCTGTATGTCCAAATACAGAGGATTGGTTAATAGCAATCTTTTTGGGTTTCCTTTCTTCAATTAGCTGGGTAAGCCGTTTCCATTGGTCAGGTTCTTTTTCAGGGTCCCAGGCACTTTTAAAGGTAGTACCTACATTATATCTTGCTACTGCCAGACATTCTATACCTTCGTTACCACCTTTGTCAAACAGGAGAAGCATGGTATGACGGCGGGCCGATAACCAGGTAGAAGGCAACATGGTACGCAATACCGGATCTTCATTGTATTCCCTTCCGATGATCAGCCACATATCTATGCCTTCACGACGCATGAGTCCTGGTAGCAGATTTTCGATACGTTCCTGCAAAATACGGTCTTCCACTGCTGCTCGTTCTCTGAGAGAGAGAATGACTGGCATGGAAGATTGTGAAGATGAAGTGTGTAGAATGAATAAGTTAAAGAGGATCAGGTAAATTTTCTTCATATATGTTTTGCGGTTAAGATTGAAAAGTAAAAAAACGTGTCAGGCAAGGCTGGCACGTTTTAAGAAAATAGGATAGGGATAATTATTTTCTAACTATCTATTTCTATCGTATCCATGCTGTCACCCCTCATGGAAAGGAAGTATGCAGCATTTTCATCACCAAGATTTATTGCCTTCCGAAAATCTTGTTCAGCTTTGGTATAGTCGCCCAGTTTCAGGCGGGTTATACCTCTCCATCGGTAAGCATCTGCATTAGGAGTAGCATTGACATTAAAATACCATACCGCCTTATCAAACTGGACAAAGGCATCCTGCATTTCGCCTAAGTGCACCAGTGCAATACCTTTATCGAGATAAATTGAATCAAGACAATGGTCCAGCGAAGCTGCTTTGTTACAATCTGTAATAACATGTAGCCAATCACCCTGCATCAGATAACATCTGGCACGTGAGGCAAGGGCCAGGGCACAACGAGGTTCTTTTTGTAGAATAGAGTTGAAATAACCAAAGGCCTCCTTGTAAAGTCTTTTTTCAAGTAATTGAATGCCTTCCTGAAGGCGAATGCGATCCTTATCTGATTGAGTAGTACCTGCCCCGCGCCATAGAAGATAACGGATATAAAGGGCAGAGCTTCCTACAAATATTAAAAGACATATTGCTTCCATTTGCACATCAGCCTGTTACACTATTTTGTATTGTGAAACTACGAAAATAATACTTTAGATCTAAAGTATTGTTTCAGAATTACGAAAAAATCTGAATTCATTTTTCTGTTTTTTATCCTAAATTTGCCAGATGACATATTCTGTTCTGTGTTTATAGCAGATAGTACAGCGTCGTCTATACAAGCTACATATTCATTTAGGGATAAGGTGCAGATATGTTCCTCTGAGCCATACACCCGAGGCCGAAACAATCCAGAGTAGGTACAGACTGATAATCAGATTTTTTTACTTTCTTTGGTTAGTATTGCCAAAAGAATTGATGATAGATGCTCACCAGACAGTTAGATATTGAATAAATAGATGCAAAACAAAAGTACACTATGCAAAAACTAGGTTTAACACAGTCGTTACAGCAAAAACTGTCGCCTCAGCAGATTCAGTTTATTAAACTGCTGCAGATTCCGACAGCTGAGCTGGAAGCGCGTATTGAAGAAGAACTGGAGAATAATCCCATACTGGAAGAGGGAAGGGAAGAGGCATTTGATGATTATGGCTCAGAAGATGAAAGTTATGATGATCCGGAAGATAGCTTTGATGATGGGATGAACGATGACCTGAATGTGGATGACTATCTGCGAAATGAGGATGAGGCTAGCTATAAAACACAGGGCGATAATGGAGGTGATGACGAAGAACGTACTTTGCCCATTGCAACTATATCTACACTCACAGATTCATTACTCGCACAACTGGATTTTGAAAAGCTGACAGAGAAAGAAAAAATTATCGGTCGGCAGATTATTGGGAGTATTGATGAAGATGGATATATCCGGCGTGATCTGGAGGCGATTGTAAATGACCTTGCTTTTTCACAGAATATAGAAACCGAATATGAAGAGGTAGAAAAGATTTTACATATCATACAGACTTTTGATCCTCCCGGAATAGGGGCAAGGGAATTACAGGAGTGTCTGTTGTTGCAACTCGACCGAAAAGAGCATGATAACAAAATTGTTACATTGGCAATTCGTATTGTAGATGACTTCTTTGATGAGTTTACCAAAAAGCATTATGAGAAGATTCAGAAGAGATTAGATGTGTCAGATGAAGATATCAAGGATGCTATCCGTTTGATTACGCGTCTGAACCCAAAACCAGGTGGCTCAGCTTCTGGTGATGTACGTACACAGTACCTTATTCCAGACTTTCTGCTTACCAATAACAGTGGCAGACTAGAACTTACACTGAATTCCCGTAATGCTCCGGAACTACGGATCAGTCGTTCATATGCTGATATGTTGGATACATATGACAAGAGTGATAAGAAAGATAAGTCTATTCGCGAAACAGTGTCATTTGTCAAGCAGAAGCTGGATGCTGCCAAGTGGTTTATTGATGCTATAAAGCAACGGCAACAGACATTGTTACGTACTATGAATGCCATAGTACAGTTTCAGTATGATTTCTTTCTGGAAGGAGATGAGAGTGAACTACGCCCCATGATTCTGAAAGACATTGCTCAGGCTATTGATATGGATATTTCAACAGTATCCAGGGTGGCTAACAGCAAAGCTGTGCAAACAGAGTTTGGTATCTTTCCATTAAAGTATTTCTTTTCCGAAGGTATTGCCACAGAGACCGGTGAAGATGTGAGTAGTCGGGAAGTAAAAAGTATTCTGAAAGAATTTATTGATAATGAAGACAAACGCAATCCGCTATCAGATGACAAACTGGAAAAAATGCTCAACGACAAAGGATATAACATTGCCCGGCGAACTGTTGCCAAGTACCGTGAGCAACTAAATTTGCCTGTTGCGCGTTTGAGAAAAGAACTGTAACAAACCCCCTCTGGTCCCGGAGGTGAAAATAATAAATCCCGAAGGGGGTGGGGCTTTTATTTTATGCTTGACAATCAATCTGATAGTAACGACGATTCAGCGCATTCGCTTATTACGCGTGCTAAATATATACCTTCTGAACTCTTACCAGTCAGAGAAACTCCAACTGGACGGGCAGCGCTGGTTGTGTCGGTACTACTACACCCGTTGTTGTTGCCAACCTATTTGTTTCTTCTGTTGTTCTGGATGTCTCCTTCCATGATGGGAGTTTCCAATGACGATATCCGGTATCGGATTTTACTGTTGCTTATTGTATGTACGTTGCTTATACCACTGCTTAGCACATATATGTTGTATCGTTTGGGTAGTGTGAAGAGTCTGCATATGGAAGACCGGCAGGACAGAGTGTTTCCCTTTGTGTCAACAACATTGTTTTATATGTTGACAACCTATTTGTTTGTCAAGCAATTGTCTGCATTGTATCTTATTACACTGATTCTGGGAGGCACTACTTTTTGTTTACTGGTACTGACAGTGATTTCTTTCTTTTGGAAGATCAGTGTTCACAGTACATCTATAGCTGGAATCGTCGGCTTCCTGATAGGATTGTATTATCATTATGCGGCTGTTGAGTATTTTTATCCTTTGTTGCTGGTAATCATTCTGGCAGGTATATTAATGAGTGCAAGGCTATACCTGAATGCGCATACTCCTGCTCAGGTGATGGCAGGTGCTGTTATTGGTTTAAGTATTGGATTAGGGACTATTCTGATGATGGGGTAAACTTCGTTCAGAGTTAGTTGTATCTTGTGTACTCTACTTTTTAACATATACGCTATATTATGTTTGAGCATATTCTTTATCAGAATCAGGATGGTGTTTGTTCGATTACACTAAATCGTCCGGAAGTTTATAACGCCTTGAATGTGAAACTTACCTATGAGATAAAGGAAGCATTTGAACAGGCAGGTCAGGATGAGTCTGTCAGGGTGGTAGTACTTTCGGGAACTGGCGATGCATTTTGCTCTGGAGCTGATCTGAAAGAAGCTGCTACAAAAGGTATTGCTTCCTATTCTGATGAAGTACGCAAGCGGTATAATCCCATGATACTGGCTATGCGTAATTTACCAAAGCCTGTTATCGGACGAATCAATGGTGTTGCTGCCGGAGCGGGTTGTTCGTTGGCTCTTGCCTGTGATATCCTGGTGATGGCCGAAGAAACCTACCTGACAGAAGCTTTTGTTGGCATAGGATTGGTAATGGATTCCGGATCAGGCTATTTTTTGCCAAGGTTGGTCGGATCTTCCAAAGCGTTTGAATTAGCTACTACAGGTGCTAAGATCTCAGCAAAAGAAGCTTTACAACTAGGGATGGTGAATAAAATAGCCCCTGTTGCTATGCTGGATGAGGTTATAAAAGCGTATACAGGTTATTATACCACTGCGCCTACAGTAGCAATCGGACTGATGAAAAAAATGCTTAACCAGTCGTTTTCGTCTTCTCTGGAAGAAATGCTGGAATATGAGGCACAGTTGCAGGACATTGCAGGCGCTTCCAAAGACCATAGAGAAGGAATCGTAGCTTTTATGGAAAAGCGCAAACCTGTATTCAAAGGAAAGTAACTGGATAAAATGCATATCAATCTGCCTGTATATCAGTGTTTAGTTTATACAGATTGATACAAAGACAAAAGTATAGGGATAACTCCTGAAAATACCGTCTCCCAAAACTCAAAAATCAAAGAATATGTTATGGGATGTAATCACTAAGTATTGTATTTTTGTTCTCTATGCAAGATTCTATTACCATCTTTAGAAAATATCTGCCGGAAGCAGCAGTAGAGTATTGCTATCAGTTATGGCAGCAACATGGATTTGATTTTAAAATTACAAAGGCACGTAGTTCTAAGTTTGGTGACTATCGGTTTTCGGATAGCCGACACCGGATTACAGTGAATGGTGACTTAAATCCCTATGCCTTTCTGGTTACCTATCTTCACGAAGTAGCACACCTGATCACATTCAGTAAGTACAAACGTAAAGTAGAACCTCATGGAAAGGAGTGGAAAAAGTCATTTCGGGAGGTGGCTCAACCCGTTTTGTCTCTCAATGTGTTTCCTGCGGATGTACTTCAGGCTTTACAGCAGTATTTGATTAATCCCAAAGCTTCATCCTGTACAGATCCGATTCTGTTTCAGGCATTACATCAGTTTGATACACAAACAGACAAAGTGCTGCTGGCAAATCTGTCAGAAGGGGCGGTATTCTCCTTGAATGGCAGAGCATTTCGTAAAGGTGAAACCAGACGTACCCGTGTGTTATGTGAAGAAGTGAAGAGCCGAAAGAAGTACCTGGTTCATACACAGGCTTTGGTTGAGATTAAATAACCTTCACCGATGATATTCTGAAACTCCCTTTAGCACACACGCTAGAGGGAGTTTTGTTTTATGGTATTTTGTGTTTAGTCTGGAATAAAAGCGATGGCTTCTATCTCTACCAGAAAGTCGGGATTACCCAGACCTGCCATTGTTTCCCCTCATGCAAGTTGGTGATAACACCATAGCCGTCAGGCTAAGGAAAAAAGCATATCTTTGTTGTATGCAAGATATTGATTTTCAAAACATTGTGGCTTCTGATAAAGATTTCACTGAGTTGTCTTCTTATTTTAGCAATGCTCAGCTAGAACAACTGGCAAGAGAAGTCAAATTCATTCAACGAACCAGTTCCCGCTTAACAGCCTGGATGTTTTTTCACTTGAATACCTGTTTGATCAAGCAGGGTAGCTCAAGCAGTTTAACCGATATGGTTGCTTTGATCTGGAATCAGTTTGGCGTAAAACTAACCAAACAAGCCTTAGATGAACGCTATAATTTGTATGCAGTCAAATTAATGCAAAAGTGCTATCAGTT
>NZ_JASJOR010000014.1:0-236809 GCF_030068545.1 Xanthocytophaga flava
CTCTCAGCCTGCTTCAATGCAAACGCGATTTGCGCTTCAGTAAACTTGCTTTTTTTCATGGCGATTTTCTTTATGTGTAAACTAAGTAAAATCACCGATTTTTTCTACTTCCCTACGGTCCATTTTTATGGGAGGAGGTCAAATTTGGGTGGACGTCATCATCTGTATTACAAATTAAAAGAATTCAACGTTGACCAAGCATACTCTCTGGTGTGGTTGTTTTTTATAATTGCCTTTACGGGATGTATATATGTCTTTCAAAAAACAAGATTTAACCAAACCTTACCGTAAGATAGAGCCTAGTGTAGAGCCTATTGCCGTTTGTTTCATGGTAACAACAGCTCTCTGGACGATAGCTGATGGGCAACTTTCCAGAAAGACTTTCAACAGTTTACTATATCTTAAACCGGACGATGCTTGTAACCATAGGTTTCACACTTCTCTTCAGAATCAGTAAAATGTATCAGTTTTAGAGTAAATCGTATCCTTTTGGGCTCATCCATCTGACTAACTTTGTGAGTATGAAAATGTTCTTAATCTTATTCGTATGGTCAACACTGATAATCAGTTGTGAAACATCGCCAGATAATGCCGGATTTTCTAATGACAATAAAACAAAATCGACAGAATTCATGAAGAGTAAAATAACTTTCAAACGTGAGGGACTCACTTTAGTAGGGAACTTGTTCACTCCAGAAAAATTTGACGAAAAGAGCCAATACAAGACTATTATAGTTGAAGGTTCGCTTACTTCGGTTAAGGAGCAAATGTCCGAAACATATGCTAAGAAATTCGTAAATGAAGGCTTTATTGTCCTTGCCTTTGATTACAGTCACTATGGGGAAAGTGAAGGATCCCCCCGCCAATTAGAAGCACCTGAAAACAAATTAAAGGATTTACAAGCAGCAGTTTCTTATCTGACAAGCCTCAGTTACGTAGAATCGGTGGGTATGGTTGGTGTATGTACTTCTGCCGGAAATGCCGCCTATCTAGCTTCGGCCGACCCTCATATCAAATCAATGGCAACTGTTGCCGGATTTTTGCCTGACCCATCTTTGTTAGAAAACTTGTTCGGTAAAGAGAAAATAGTCAGCAGGCGAGAGGAAGCAGCCGTAGCAAAAAACAAATTCGAACAGACTGGTCAGGAAATCATTGTAACAGCCTATAGCGAGAATGACAAGTCTGCTGCTAATTACAACCTGACTGAGGGTTCTTATGATTATTATCTGAACAAAACCCGTGGGGGTGTTTCCCAATGGAAAAATGAGCTTGCCATAATGTCCTGGGAAACCTTTCAAGACTTTGACCCCATCAGTAAAGCATCGGGGATAATCGTTCCTACAATGGTTGTACATTCAGATGGATGTGCATTTCCTGAGCAGGCTAAAAAATTCTATTCCCGTTTGCAAGGCAAAAAGGAACTTGTGTGGGGCAATGGAAACCATTTTGATTATTACGATAGTCCAAAGCAAATAGACTACGCTGTTAAAAATGTTACCCGCTTTTTTAACGAGTATTTATAATGGTAACTTACTAGTCAAGGTTTGGGTGCGTACCTTCACGCAGTTGCTTGACGTTGTCAGAAAAAAACATCGGATCAGGAAATGTATCCTAATCCAAGCCGATCTGGATTATTTGAGAGAACTCAGCAGGCCTGAATTGGGTTTACACAAAATTATGCGCTTTCTTTCCCATCCATTCATCACAGGGAATCCAGTGTCAACGGTGTTTATTTGAACACCAACCAAGCTTCTGTGCAAGACGGGGACAAAGTTTACTAACTAGCAGTATAACAAGGGGCTAAAACTGATAGGTAACAACATAATAAGCTGGGTCAAATTTCAGACCCCCTGCCGTTTGGATATTTGTCACGTAAGATACAAGTTCAGATTTATGACTGCAAAGACTCTTTCGACTTGCTCACTGTAATTTAGCTTATTACTAGTAACATAACTTTATAATCATGGCAGAGAAATTACTGAATTTACCTCAGTTCCTCAAATACCTCAGATTGTCAGGTGTAAAGGATGATGATTTCCATATTGTTAATTTTGCCATTGATGATCACGGACTGTTAAAATCAGCCCCAGTTGGCATTGACTTCTACATATTGGCATTGAAACCTCCAATTCATAAAGATCTGGTCTATCAGGTTCCGGTAGGAGAGCAGTCCAGTTCCTTTATGATTGCCCAGTCTCCGTATACTTCACAGAGCTGGGATATTCAGCCACCAGCAGAAGGTTATGTGATATACGCAAGCAGCAGGTACATAGAAAAGATAGCGAAAAATTATCATTTCTTTGACTATAACGGCACTATGGAGGCCATTTTCCTTACCATGGACGAAAACATACTCTTGTCGGATCTGTACAGGAAAGCCTATGATGAATTTAAGAAAGTGAAATTTAATAAGCAGATTCTGATTTCATACATAGTGCTGATCCTGAATTATACCCAAACTTTTTATGACAGGCAGTTTCAAAGCAGAAGTAAGGTTTACAATAAGGTGATTGCCGATTTTCATCACCATATCGAGCAGTACTTTTCTGGGCATGAAGTGGTCACTGGCCTGCCATCAGTGGCATACTTTGCGCAAAAGTCCTCTCTATCACCCAATTATTTCGGTGATCTAATCAAACAATTAACTGGAAAATCACCGATAGAACATATCCAAGGCCATATTATTGATGTCTCAAAACAAAAACTGCTTACTACCAGTCTGTCAATCAGCGAGATTTCCTACAGCCTTGGTTTCGACTATCCTAATTATTTTGCCCGCTTCTTTCGTAAGCACACCGGCTTTTCTCCCAAAGCTTACCGAGATAGGTAAGTGCGAACTTAGTCTCAAGAATAGACCGTTTAATCGGATTCATCTAAGTTGTTTTTTAAGATTAAAGTATTGACACATACAGTCAATACTTTTGCAGTTCGTATTAAATTTACCTGTCAAGTGATCCTCCAGTCAAATTGGTAAAATTTCAGCCAATTCATCTAGTGAATGACAGTGGAATCTCATTTTTTCACAAGGCACAAACGAGCCTTCTTGGTCTGTGAAATTTACCTGTAAGCGAAATTAAATTATGTTGATCTATTTTTTGTATGAATTTTGGGACTTTAGAGAAGAACCTTAGACTTTCTTATTGATATTTGATTCAGTACGATTTCTCATCTACTTATGTTGATTAATCTTACTATTAGTTTTTACAATTCGCTCTATTAATACACTGGAAATCAAATACATTAAAATATTTATTATCTTAGATTAAATAAAAATTCTGATATAAACTAGACTCAACAAAAAGATGGATAAAATCAAAATAACGTGGACTCAAACATGTTATAGTAAGATTAACTACAAAACAGATTACTATTTTTATGCTTTTTCAAGAGGAAACCAGCTACTATACCTTGGTTATTCCAAAAAACAACATGTTAAAGACGAAATAAAGCAGAATATTAATAGGGTCTTAAAGAAAAATACAAGAGGTATATCAATTTGGTTAGGCGAGATAACAGACACAAGTTTTGGTCGGCTTTCTAAACAAATAATTTTGGACACTGAAGCATTACTAATCTATAAAAATCAGCCATTATATAACAAACTGCTAAAGAAAAGCTACAATGGACGGGAAAATTTAAAAATTCTTTCTATTAATATGCCCTATATGTTTAAGCAAGCTTCATTTTCCTCCAACAAATGGCGTTATCAATGATTAAAACCTTTTTTTTAATGTATACTAAAGGAGTGTGAATTACGGATTTCTTTAGTATACATTTGACTTTTTGAAGGGATATTACTTAAAGTCATTAACAAACTTTTTTATTAAGGTTTTTTAATTTAAATCCAATCGGCTCAATCGTAACATGTTTAGCAGATGTGCTTTCGTTTGCTTCAACTTGATACGGATCTATTTCAAACTGATTTAAAGATGCTATCACCTGAGGCTTGTAGTATTTATTTACAATAAATACTACAATGAATATTGTAAGAACTAGTAGAAATAAAGTACTTTTTTTCATAGCTGTTTTTTTTTAAATATAACATTACTTTCTTATAAACTCTTTTCATTTTGTATATGAAGGTAAGCAACTTAACTAATGATTATACTGTATACAAATCAGTTTACTTACATAGGTAAGATTACAATAAAGTTCGAAAGGTATATTTCTGCCTAAGTAACAGGCTAAAAAAGTGGAGTGAAAGATATTCACTTTTATGTTAAGAGTTTTTTAGAAACCTTTATCAGACCCTAATTGATACAGGCTGTAAATACACTTGTTTTAGTATAGGACTTGTGTTTAGTTGGATATAGATCTGGGATTGATTAAGGTTGTAGCTAAGTATAACCAAGATTTGAAATGGAGAGGGTTGTTTAACAACTTCCTATGGGAAGATCAGGTTTAAATCTTTTATTGTTGAAATGCGTGAGAAACTATTTTACCATGTTTGTCTAATTCAATACAGTACCCACCCCATCTATAGTTATCAAATCTTTCCCCGTTATTAGTTAGTCCTAACGGACTATAGGCTAAATCATAACTTACTATAATGGGAATCTTAAATGTATCATTAATCTTGAAATATCGATTAGATACATCTATTGCTTTTCTCGCATCACAGTCTCTGCAATAATCTAATACAACTAATGTGCTTGACTCAAAACTTAGTAACCTTATATAATATTCATCATTTTGAATCTTTAACTCTTTAAATATTTCTTCTTCATAGAGTTTTAATCCCTTTGCCAATTGCTCATTGACCTCCTTACCGAAATTATAATATATTGGCTTAGAGTCGTCAACGGTTCTCCCTCTTGGGCAAGAGAAAAAAGTGGCTAATAGAAAAAACAATAAAATACATTTAGCCTGTTGATCCATAGTTTCTTTTAATAGCTCTTGCTTCTAGATTTGACACCAATTCCTACATGAAATATTATTCTAAAGTATTGTAGAATCTTATTTATTAGGGGAATATATTAACACCTATTACTTTATACATTAAATATGAAAAAACAAGAAGATTTAGAATCAGAAAAACAGATGCAAAGCATAATTAATAATTTTCTAAAGCGTTCAATCTACGAAAAGTTAACCATACAAATTCTATCATCCACTCCAGATACAATTTTAGAGCAAACTGTGATTGATAATCTCCATACGAAAATAGGACCTAATTTCAGTGATGAGTATGAAGCTATTACCAAATTAAGTGAGGGAAGACAAGCAATTTATACCACCTTCTATTTAGAGAATGAAATCTTAAATGGAGGATTCAATCAATATTTCTATAATTCCACTGGTAGTTTTGCTAAGTTGGCTTATAAGGGTCTATTTCGAATTGGGGCTATAAACCTATCAGTGTTAATGAGTGAGGCGATCAACATTTATACCAAGAAAGATCAGAATATAACTAAAGATCAGACGAGGACTATTGAAGGATTTACTATTTACTCTGAAGCAAATTCCTTAACCGATTTAGATGAAAAATTTTATTCATTGATCAAAGTGGAAAACTTGTCAATTTTGAGAATCAATTATATTCGTAATAACCTAAATGAATTTATAGATTGAAAAATCTGATCAGCAATCACTTGTCTGGTAAGTGAAACATCTGTCATTGATTTATTTAGCAAAAGAGAAGATTTAAATAAGAGATATACGTAAGTCCTTCTCAATTTAATAAGCTATTTTTTTCTATACTTAAATCTGTAAACTATGCATACTGCACCAACCAACATCAGTGAATTCAAAGAACTTATTTTCAGTTTTAAAGTCAATCATGATCAGAATCCAACCCTATTGGTTATCAATACCGAAGATGGAGACAAGCTCATAAAAAGCATTATAAAAGAAGAGCATGGCATTGATCCGGATAAGATTTATGGTGGAAATGCATCGTTGGTAGCTATCTATGACTATATGGGTGTTCGCATTGTTCGCAGTGATGATATCTATCCACATGAATCGTATTATTTGGCCAGTGTACCTTTGAAGCAGCCATAAACAAGGAAGCAGCCCTAAACAAGCAGCTTTGAGAAAGTGACTATGTGTGGATACGCTTTTCTGTTTTTGGTCTTTAAGCCATGAAACTGAATGTCAAAAAATCCACAATCCTATCAACGACATACCGAACATGTGATACTGAACATGTGAGAAATACTCAATCTTCAAAATCCGTATTTGTACGATTGTATCAAAAAATCCAAAGCCTCACTTTTGAAGAAGCATTTTTTACAATAAACTTTTGCAAAATGAATGAGGAAAAAATAAATAATCTATTCTCTCAAGTGGATGAGTTGCAACAAGTCATCCAAATGCAACAAGAATTGATTTTGCATGTAATGAAGGATATTAGACAGATAAAGACAGAGTTAAGACAGTGTACTCAAAAGAAACATAAATCTGTTTTAAGGAAGAAAATGGGTTCAAGTGTACATAGGTAGTATTCTTTGTCATCCATAAAAAGCCCAGCTTAAAAAACCGGGCTTTTCCTTTCATCATATAGAAGAGTTTATGCACTTAGAAGAGTTTATGCACTATTTCCGTTATTTTAGTCCTCTAATCTATAATCTGAGATAAACTGTAATTCAAAGGGAAGGCAATATATAAGAAACAGCACATATATAATCTGTAGAGTATTCAAATAAGCTACAAATGTACTATTCCATATAAATATCTTTTTTCGTGGTGATCTGGTTTCCACAACAACAAAAAGATATCTACCCAGCTAAGCTTGAGGCATGGCCTTGCTGAAAGTGGCCTTGCTGAAATTAGATAGCTATTCAACCTTTTTCAAAGCACAAACAGGGAAAAATTCAACTTCCGTTTTTTCACCTTCTGTCTGCCACTTACAAAGAGCAAACTTACCTTCCTCATTTACTATAGTATCAGTAACTTCCATGATAGGGTCAGAAAAGCTATTCGCATGATTGAGTTGTACCTGATCATTTACCTGTATTGCAACATGGTTATTCTCGATGGAAGCAATGAGGCTAATTTCTTTGTGAAGAAAACAAGCTTCTTTTAAATAAGATTCTCCATCAAACCATGCACAATGGTAGGAGTCCAGAGAAAAAACAGGATCTAAAAATACTCCTACAATGGTCATTCTGTTTTCAGAAATAAGATTCTGTACAATATCTCCTACCTGTACAGGTATATGGGTTTCCATTCAGTAAACAGGTGCTTTAATCATTAGTGACAATATTTGAGATAATACTATTTGAGACAATAAGGGCTACAAAATACATAAAAAACGCAGGTACACAACCAGTATTTCCACTATATATCAATTCTTCCAGATCCATCTGTTTTTTCAGCATCCTTTTTTTGTTAGCTAATCTTACAAACTAACTCGCTTTAGTAGATTCACTCTTTTGTTTTCATCGAAAGCTCTACTTTTGGTCTAACAAAATAAGTGATAACAGAGTAAATACAGGTAACAGAGTAAATACACAAGACCTACTAAACAAAATCCCGAAAAGCTAAAGCTTTTCGGGATTTTTAGTTTCAGTAGCTTCTAGAGTAATTGAAATATGGTTAAGATGATTAGCTTAGTCTTACTAACTAATGGGATTATTAGTTACAGGCTAGCTTCTGCTAAGCTGATTCGGAAGCAAACTGCTCTGTTGTAAACTGCTCTGTTGTAAAGATAGGGCAATTCTCGTTTTCAGTCTGTGGCGGGCAGCAGGTCTGGCATTTTTCTACCCCACCAAGCATCAGTTGACGAAGTACCTGAAGCTCTGTAATCTTCAGGTCAATAAGAGCTACCTTCTCTGATACTTTCTCAGATACATGGGTACAGGAGGCCTGCTGGCTCTCAATCATTTCCAGCATAGTGCTAGTTTCAGCTAGTGTAAATCCAAAACCTTTGATGCGTTGTATCTGTACCAATCGCTCCAGGGTTGACTGAGGATAGTCCTTATACGTGTTGTGTTTATTAGGCTTGCCTGCAACAGCTATCAGTCCCTGTTTTTCATAGAAACGGATCGTGTCTCTAGATAGACCACTTCGTTTGGCTAATTCCCCGATTCGCATGGTTACCAATCTTTTTTACTAATATTTTTGAAAGTTTTTCTTGACCGTTGACTATACTCCACGGTTTATCTTTGTCAAAGATACTTTTTTCAGAGAAAATATTATTTCATTTATCCAAAGAAAAACCTATGAAAACACATTCTTCAAACACAGCCTCTTTTCTCAAACCTATACACAAAGGAATGGCACTGACAGGTATCGGTCTATGTGTAGTGTGTTGCACCTTGCCAGTTATAGGAGCGATTGCAGGCTTAGGAGCACTTTATACTTTTTCGTTTTATCTGGAGAGGATTGGATTTGGCATAGTCTTACTTGCAATGTTACTAATCAGTATCACCTGGCTTAGAAAACAGAAAAAAGCAGCTACCTGCGCTAACACTTCTTGCGCTAACACTTCTTGCGCTAACACTTCTTGCGCTAACACTTCTTGCGCTAACACTTCTTGTGCTGTGGATTGTGATTGCAGCACAACCCCGAGTGCAAACGAACTTTCAGGTACTACCAACTCTTAAAATTCTCTCCTACCATATGAAAAAGCTAATACTATCCTTAGCCATTGGTATAGGGTTAATGTATTGTGTTATGGGACAAAATTTGTCCAGCAAGCAATCTGCTTATGCATGCACTGAATCTTGTTGTACAAGTTCACCTGCTAGACTATCTGCTAGACTATCAACAAAAGAAAACTCAACCTTTACTAGTATGAAAACCGATACTACTACGAATATAACTACTACTATAACTGCTACCAAAAGTCCTGTTCTTTCCTGTAAGCTAACAACTCCCCAGTTGCAAGAACGCAAACAAACAGTCATTGCCAGTCTTCGAAACCAGGTTCAGGAAAAGAAAGAATTAACCAATGGCTATGCGTATAAGTTTGAAAATAGTGATACCCTGCTTGATGAGCTGACAACATTTATTAAAACCGAGCGGATGTGTTGTGATTTCTTTAGTTTTGAACTGAAAGTAAAACCGGATGAATCTGTTTGGCTACAGCTAACCGGACCACAGGGAGCAAAAGCATTTATTGAGACTGAAATACAATTATAGACAAAGATCCAAAAGGTTTTGTTTCTGCCGACTCTTATTAAATTATATAAGAGTCGGCATTTTTTTATTGCTTCAAAGGCAGTATTATAGACTCCTATTTAAAATAGTATAAGAGCCTTACTAGTAGAACACTATACTATTAGAATACTATACTTATAGAACACTATACTTATAGAACACTATGCTTATTCTGAAAACAATCGCTGTATTTATTTTAGCCGGATTATGTGAGATTGGAGGTGGGTTTATGATCTGGTTATGGCTCAGGGAAGGAAAGCCTTTCTGGTATGGTATCCTGGGTGCAATCATCATGGCCTGTTATGGCGTGGTAGCCACCTGGCAGCCTTCTGGTTTTGGACGGGTATATGCTACCTATGGAGCGTTCTTTATATTGCTTTCCATCCTGTGGGCTTATCAGTTTGATAACTTCCAGCCAGATAAATATGATATTATTGGAGCGCTTATTGCCATTGTAGGTGTGTGTATTATGTATTACGCGCCCAGAGGGTAAATGCGCCCAGAGCGTAAATGTATTTTCCTTTTAATTATACATGGTCAGGTATCTATAGTAAGGTATATGTACTCAGGTATATAGGTCCACCTTTTGGTAAAAGTAAGTGAAGGAAAACTATATTCTATAGTTAAAAATACTAACTTGCCAATAAAGAGTTAAAGTAATGTATAGAACTGTTAAGCAATTAACGGGCTTTTCGCTGACATGCTCTTGCTTTTAGTAAGAGCATGTTTCTTCATCGGGGTTGTTTACTGGGATTTTTATAAAGCATGTCACTAAAGCATGTCACTAGAGAATTTCATTGAGTGCTTCCAGAGCACTTTTAACTGTTGAAAACTCCTCATTATCCAGTCGTCTTAAAAAGTTCTCTGCCATTTGCTGTCTTTTGTAAGTAGAGCTAACAGACAGATTATTAATTTCCTGAACGGATTTAACAATGCATTTAATTTTCTCTATTTCCTCTGGAGTCATACCTGTTTTCCTGATGACATACATACCATATTTCATACATACAATTTTACAAACAACAAAAAAAGCTAAAAGCAACGTAGCTTTACAGTAGCCTGGTAACTACCTGGGCATTCCAATAAGTGAGAGTGAAATAATTAAAACGAAAAACTAAAATCAAATAAGTAAGATGAAAAAAGTAATTAATCCAGACTGGTGTAGAAACCTGTGTCTTCTTTGGGACTTTTCTTTTTGCGCCCTCTGTGTTCTCTCAAGTCTTTTATAACATTTCTGATTTTAGCATATCGGCATTGTTCGCTCTGGATATAAGTTGGAGGCGTACTTTCAAATCTTTTCTTTCTTATTTTCATTTTTATTTACGTCAGTGTGATTGTTTCATTCATACTATCAGTTTTCTTGAAGATATACTTCACTTATAAGCTTGTTCACTTATAATCCACTTACAATCTCAGTTTACAAACTTAATTTCTCCTCCTGTATTTGTTGTCTAAACTTACTAGACTACAAACGAGCCGCTCTTTCTAAACATGCTCTTTCTAAACATGCTCTTTCTAAACATGCTCTCAATTGGCCTTTTCTAAAGGCTATCAATGCTAGTATAAACAAATACAATAAAGAACTACCCACATCCAGACCAGAAAAACATCCCAAAACAGGAAGCTTAGTAGAAAGAGTAAAAAATTGTACTTTTGCCGTATTTTGTAATTTGCGTATTAACACAATGTTCTGTTTTTTAGGTGTATTTAAGAAATAGAATATTTTACTATATGGGAATTAAAGATTTATTATTTTGTAGGCATGAAATAATTTACTGGTCTGTACGTAAATAACTGTAAATCTTATGTGTGCTGTTATCTATTGAAGATATGGTAGTACAAAAATAAACGTGTCGGTAATTGTAACTATTTCTTGTTGTATGTAGTATAAATGGAACTATTGTTTATAGATATTCATTCCTGTATAGATATGATAAAAATATAATTATTCCGCAAAAAAATGGCCCAACACAACTTTTCTGTCCTTATTGCAGAAGATGACAAAGATGACATCTATTTACTTAAATCATTATTAGATGAACACTTTCCAGACTGGGATTATCAGTTTGTAACTACAGGAGAAGCCGTTTTAACCTATCTTGCCAACAGAACTGCTACGTATAGAACTGCTACGTATAGAACTGCTACGTATAGAACTGCTACCTACCCATTTATGGATGTAGCTCCAATAGATGTGCTTCTTTTGGATATTCATCTGCCCAGGCTAAACGGACTACAGGTTTTAGAAGCAATACGGGAGACTCCCGCTTACGATTCACTGGCTGTTATAGGCTATTCGGCTGACGAAGAATATCAAACCATAGAGCGGTTTATGAAACTGGGAGCAAACGCGTATCTGAACAAATCTAACACGCACGAAGGAGTAATAAATATGCTTGATAAGTTACCTGAATTAGTAGAATGGATCAATCAACCTTTGGCTAAAAACAAAGAATATTGAACATAACATCCAAACTAACTGACTCTAAACTAACTGACTTAAAAATTGGGTAGGTATTATTTTTTCTCTTTAGGACAAGTTATATAGTATAAGCAATCTTGAAAAAGACAATACAGGAATTGATTGACTGCTTATCAATTCTAACAGAACCCGGAGCGAATTTTCGTATCAAGGAAGTCTATTAGTACTCTTGATTATGTAGAACTCTTGATTATGAAACTCTCTTTCATGGTTCACACTGTGATATGTTGGAAGTAATTTTCAAATCCGATTATTTACCCTTAGTATTTTATGAATCTATCAGTTTGTTAATCTAAGTACCCAAATAAGTTACTACAAATATCTACCAGCATTATCTGATTACTAACTACGTTTTTGCAAATCCTTTAAAGAAATGGTACTATTAGTGATACTATTAAAGAAATGACACTATTTCAACACGTATGAAAAAGAACTCATTCTTTCTTTTAGCAGCAGATGATGATCAGGATGATAGAGATATACTACAGATGGTTCTTGACCAAAGCTTTCCTGACTGGAAGTATTCTATCGCATCGAATGGGCAACTATTACTTGATTACCTGCAGGCTCACCTGAGTGATCCCCCCTTCGTTTCAGTAATACTACTTGATATTAATATGCCTTTGAGAAATGGTATAGATATAGTGCGGGAATTACGAACAAACCCTGCTTACGAGCAAATACCTGTGGTTGCTTTTTCTACAGCTGGTGATAAAAGGATAATAGATCAGTTTCTGGAAGCTGGAGGAGATACGTATTTTCAAAAGCCGTTTAACATAGAAGATATTTATACGATACTGGCTCAATTGCCAGAAATTTCTAAGCAGAAAAATTCATCTGCTGCGGGCAGTGCATTGTAAAGTAGTATATTCTAAAGTTGTGCATTCTAAACAGGTAAATATTTTGCTTGTCTATACTCTTTTCCTATACTTAACAGTAAACATAGCTATTGCTATTAGCCAAGATATCATGTAAGTATGGCACACTTATTTGACCATCTAAAGTTCATAAAACGAGAATAAAAATTGATTATCGAAAAAGCCTCCTATTCTATAGGAGGCCTTTTCATTTATAAAGATACCTTGTTGTACTCGCTACCGCTATGTATAATAGGCCGCTTATCCAATTCTACTCTAATACCTTCTATATCCTGTAACAGATATAAAATGAGTTCCTGCTGCGTTTGTATGATCTGCTCCAACTCATTGACTTGAGCCAAGAGTTCTTTCATTTTTTCTCATCCATTGCACCAGGTCTTTAAGTTAAAAATTACCTTACTAAAGATAAAAGCTCTTATGCGTGGGCACAATAGTATAAATACGCATTTTTAAAACTAAGTATTCTTACCTGTGGCATTAAATAAGTGATTTCATTGAGTAAAAAATCGGCAGATGAAGTTTCTTTACTACTAACTTAAACTATACTACATAGTTAAACTATACTACACATATGCAATACTTTAAAGATGACAGTGCTGTAATTACGTATGATGAATCGTTTGATATGGCCTTGATAATCTGGGATGTTAAGTTTATTACACATGCTCAATATCAAAAAGTCAATACGGCCCTACTACAATTGATTTTAGAAAGAAACTGTACTCGCTTAGTTTGTGATACGACTAATATGGGTGTCCTTCCTATGGAAAGTCAACAGTGGACTAAAGATGAGCTCTCACCGATGTACATACAAAGTAGTTTGCAGTTTACCGCTATTGTTACATCTAAAGACGTATTCAATAAAGTTGCCATGAACAATATTGTGCGCAAGTCTAATAACACTCACTATAATAGTATTTTCTTTGCTAACTACCCTGAAGCGCTAACATGGATTAAAAAGCAGGAAGTAACAAAAATAGTTATGTGATAAGATTGTCTTTGGATTGTATATATGTGTTTGTAAGATATGGGTTTGTGAGTAAATTGCCGGGTACATAAAAAGGGTTATAACTTTTTCAAGTCATAACCCTTTGGTTTTCTTCTATCCGATTGTCACATGAGCCTGCTCTAAATTAGCGTATATGCAGAAAGACACAACTAATATTATTGCTTTTTTATAGTTTACTGACCAAGTATTTACCTACTAAGTATTTACCTACTAAGTATTTACCTACTAAGTATTTACCTACTAAGTATTTACCTACTAAGTATTTACCTACTAAGTATTTACCTACAAAGTATTTACCTACTAAGTATGATAGAGGTATAATTGTTTTTTACTTGCTAAAAATCAACAAATCATCTTCATCTTTACTATCCAGATATTGATGAAAGTCAAGTACATACTCGAGTGCAGACTTCTGTGTTTCCAGAGAAATTATATAATCCTCTAAAAAGTTTTCTATAGACTTCAAACCCTGAATCTGCAAACTGTCAGATCTGAGGTTGGCAAGCCTTCTACCAGATTTGATAATCGATTGTTCCAATTGGGAGAGCCTTTGCTGGAGAGCAGCTTTCAGCTTTGTATTCATAAGTCATTATGTCTAAAGTCATTATGTCTAAAGCTAGTAGGTCTAAGAGTATGAAGTTATGTCTATGGATATGACCGATGTCTATTCTTCTTCAGTAAGTTATAACATTGTTTTATTTAGTAATCAACCACCCTGCATAACAGATTTGAGAGAAATGATTTATACAGGTTCACTATAGGGAATCTTATAGTACTAACCGATAGAATCCACATTATTGTACATGTCTTATTTTACACAGAAAAACTAATTGTTTTGTTGATTAATCTTCTCCGGAATTTGCTTAAGGATCTGAACATAGTCATCCAGTGATTCGGGCTTCTGAAAAAAAGCGTTTCCTCCTAATTGCATGAACCTGTCTACAATAGGGGGAAAAATAGTTGTTGAAAGCGCAACAAAAGGCAATTGTTTATATTCCATCGTGGCACGTAATTCTGCCAGGGTAGTCATGCCATCTTTTACAGGCATGTTAATATCACTCAATATAAAAGAAACAGGCTGACCCTGTGCATATTTTTCCTTCAAAAAATCGATGGCACTTTGCCCATTGGCTACAAAATGATAATGCCAGTGGGGAAAGTATTGTGTAAATATTATTCTCAGTACTTCCACATCATCCAGATCATCTTCTGCTACCAATACAAACAAACTCTTTTCCATTCCGGTCCTTAATTAGTAAAATGAGTATTTATATCTAAAAAAATTAAATTCTTAGTGGTTTTTACCTTTATTTCTTAAAGGTATGTAGTTTAATTATAACAGCAAAGAAGTGCTTACCAGGTATAGGTGAACCAGGTGTAGGTTAGCTATGAGCAGTGTATAAGAAGGATTTTACTTTTATGTATAGAAAAAAAAGCGAAAAATGTAAACAAAAGCAACTACTCTACAGTTTATGTCAAAAATTTAACCTGCAGGTAATATTACCTCCGGGAAAAGAGGTCAGTTCGTGTTACTCAAATGAATGCTATTTGCTTTTCAGGCAACAGAGCACTTTTCTGGAGTAACTAAGTTTTGAATGGGAGTAGCACTTTGTGCTGCTTAGCTTGGACAAGCCTCGGTCTTAAAAGTAAAAAGGTCTTACCTGTAAATGAGTCAAAATGCTACTGGATACTAAAAACCACAGCACAAAGCTCTTTATAAAAGAGCTACTTACAAAAATTGAGCGTATTGAGCTTGGACAGACAGATCCTGAATGTATGTTGGAGATTATTGAAAATGCCCAAACAGTAATCCACAGTCATGGTCATGGTCTTATAAAAGATAAGTTTTTAAGTGATCTATCACAGGTAAAAGAGAAAATGTCCTACTATCGGAACAATACATCTGATGAGTTACTAGATATAACCAATCGGGTATATGTAATTCTGGAATCATCCATGTCAAGGTTTATCATTGACTAAACATAGGATAGGTCTATTTTCTAAAATAGGTAAGAAAACAATGGGATGAGTAGTAAAAAAATAGGTAATCTCTCCTTGTTACCAACAACTAAACGCTGTGATAGAAAGTCAATGGCCTATATTTTAATACTATTGATTATCAGGTATTTATTTTACTGGCAAAAAAATCAAAAAGCACCTCTGTGATTTATTGAGGAGTATTGAATTTTATACAAATCTGTAAAACAATAAATTTGTAAAAATAGGAAATAAAAATTTTCAATAGTTTACCTGGAAAAGCTATTAGTTTTCTAATAGCTTTTTTTATTTACCTGTTTCTTAGTAAACTATGCTGGTTTACACTACAATTATCCAAAAGATTCCCCAGTTAACACAAAGTCTGTAAAAGATAGTATTTCTTGATAGTTTATCTACTAATCTCCTGTTTTCCAGTCTGTTTTTTTATGCAGCTAATTCTACTACTTTGCGTATAATACATTCAGATAGCGAACAATTATTGTAAATCAGGAGGGATCAATGGACAAAACGGAACGCCTTGAAATGCTGCGCAAGAAAATGATTGCAGAAATACTCGATTATGCAATCATCTTACTGGATACTGATGGGACTATTTTAACATGGAATAAAGGAGCAGAGAAGATTAAAGGCTACAAAGAGGAAGAAATAGTCGGCCAGAATTTCAGGCTATTTTATATGCCTCAGGATAGGCAAGCTGGCTTACCTGAGCAACTCATCGAGCTAGCCATAAAAGAAGGTCGTGCCCGTCACATAGGAAGACGTGTAAAAAAGGATGGAACCATTTTTTGGGGTAGCATCCTTATTACGGCATTACATAATGAAGAGGGGCAAGTAATTGGGTTTACCAAACTGACCCGCGAAGTAAATGACAATGAAACCTATTACTAAAACTATACTTACATAACAATCTATGCTATCATGTCATTTATCTTTGAAGCAGAAAATTATATAGTAAAGGCCTCCATTAAAAATTTAGTATAAATCTTAACTTTGAAAGTAACAACTTCTTTGTTTACAAATAATTAAGCAGGAATTTTTAATTTATCTATATTTTGGATTAAGCATTCAAGTAAATTGCACAATCCGTTTTAATGGAGGTCATTAACAAAATCGATTTACTGGCCAAAGTACATCTGTTCTATGGCATTGACAAAGGGCTCAGCCGCAAAACCATCATCCTGATTAGCAAATAGGATGATGGAAAACTTTTTGGATGGATAGCGAACATAATAGGAGGAAAATCCGGTTGTACCTCCACTATGCGATATCCGCTCCTGGCCAAACCGCTTTTCGGTATACCACCCATACCCATACCCTATGTCAGGCGTCTCATGGGAACTTACCATAAACATTTCTTTCAAAGTGGATTTTTTTACAAGCTTATTGGAATAAAGCGCCTGATCCCATTTGTAGAAATCGGTTAGAGAACTATAAATCCCTCCATCACCCAATAGATAACTGTATAGACTTTGGTCCTGTCTGAGAAGCGTACCTTCAATCAGATTATAACCATAGGCACGATTGGCGATTACACCGGTTCTGCTGTTTAAAGTCGAGTTATCCATCTGCAACGGTTTGAAAATATGCTCTTTCATAAAATCAGCAAAAGACTTTCCTGAAACTTTTTCTACAATCAGGCCCAGTAGGACGTAGGCTGTGTTGCTATATGAAAATTCAGATCCAGGCTGGAAGCGGGTGCTATCTTGCTTTTCGACCATGTGCAGTACATCTTCATCTTGTAATGGCTCAATAGTGCTTTCGGCGATAAAGTCACCATAGCCTGCTAGCCCTGAAGTATGATTAAGCATCTGTTGTATAGTAACCTGTTTGCCAAAGGCAGGAATGGATGGAAAGAACTTGGTCAGGGGATCTTCCAGATTTAACTTTCCTGCATCTCTGAGCATAAGGATAGCCATTGCAGTGAATGGTTTGGTTACCGATGCAATGCGGTAGTTAGTACTTGCAGTTGCTTTTCGCCCAGTTTCAATTTCAGCCAGGCCAAAGGAGCGGTTGTAGCATATTTTACCATTTTCCACAATCATTATGCTAACAGAAGATGATTGTAGTGTATCATATTTGCTAAACAAACGATCTACTGCCTCGATGTTTAGTCTACCCTTTTGTGCAAAGGTATCTGTTTGTATAAACGATAGAACTGTAAATAGATTTAGCAATAGGAGAAGGGATTGTTTTTTCATTGAAGTTTAGAATTGCAGTTAGAAGATAAACGTTATATATAAACCTTTAAAGAAAAAAAAGTAAAAACCTGATTCAGAAAACACATTGTCTTGTATCTATATAGCAGAAACCAAGTTTCAATAAAGATTAAATTATACCACTTATAGGTTTATTTATAGAAAAGTTGTATTTGTTATTACTTGTAAAAGGAATATCATACTATGGCTATATGCGTCCTAGCGATAAGGTCTTAGTGCCTTTATAATTAAGGTTTTACTAGAGGCAGTAGTTATATAATGAAGGGTATTCAAGGATGATGCCAGACCTATAAAAACACACTGTACTTCTACAAAACACAAGATAATGTATAGCGCGTGTTCATTTTCGAACATTGGTGTTCGGTTTTACGGCTTACCACAAACTTTGAATTATGGCTAAAATATGATTCGATCTGCAATTAGGGATCAAAATGAAGATAATAAGATAAAGCTCAAAAGCCAGTTGTTTGCCTTTATGAAAATCGAATTTTGTACTAAAATTTTAATGGAGGCCTGTAAAGTCTGAATTTCCGTTTTTATAAAATCTTACAAAGTAATTCACTTGTATAGATTACTTATTTTCTTTTCAGTGAAGGTTCTACTTTTGATCAACAAAATAAGTGGCAACAGAGTGAAGGCCTAAGACCTAGTAAACAAAATCCCGAAGGATATTCGCTTATCGGGATTTTTTAGTTTTAGTACTACTTAGATGTAAGCAAGTATTCCTGCTCGATCTTCAGTACAGGTAATCCTGATAAGATAGTTTTGGAAAAGGACCGAGAAGGTGCCTCTGAGACCAAACATGATTTCGCTTTTTACCCTTTGTAACCTTTAGTAGAGAAAGATATCACTGTAGTAAACACCAGGCTAATATTAAGCATTTATAAGTAAAATTACTTAAAAAACTGACACAGGTAGTAAATTTTGCTACACCAACACTAGTTTACTCAATCATTATCAAACGTAGAAGTTAACTATAGTACTTTTTGTACTTACTACAATTCTATAAATTAAGCTGTTCTTTTAGTTTATAGCTGCCTATCAACTGAATGGATGCTTAATGTATCTAAATAAGTCTAAATACAGTGAAAAACTTCTTGTATGTTTGTTACTGAAATGATCTTTTTCGCTTTTTTCACTTGCTACATTTTATTTTCTCTTAGAATCTATACAATATTCCAGCTCTGGTAGAAATAGTATACTTTTATGATGACTCTTGTTAGTATAAATCTGCTATTTAAGCTCTACATAGCCCTACTAATTTCTACAAATTGTGAATACAAATTGTGAATACAACTAATGATCCTCAAGTCACACAGTAATTAGATAAATATATCTACAAATTTCTATTCTTACATTCAGTACAGTGACTACAGGTCGGAACTATCTTACCTGTTTTCTAGTGAGCGTATCTAGGTATGTAACGCCTCAAAAATACTAGATATACTTAGCCTTTTTCAAGCATCTATTTTTGCTGGATACACCCCTGCTAGATAGGTGCTTGAATTAAACGTTAAAAAATCAGACAACTCAGTATTTGCTCAATTCACTGTTAATTAATAACCAACTGATTTTCAATTTTACGCTGCATTCGATCATGAAAAAATTTATACTTGTCCCTGTCCTTTTACTTACATTGGCCGTTGCCAGTAATTCAGCATTGGCACAAAAAAAGAAGGCTGTTACGTCTCAAAAACCAGTCAGCGAGCAAAATACAAATCTGGCTACTAGTGCTGTGGCTTCGGAAAAGAAAGAGTATGTAGCTGAACAGTTAACCGATGAGCAGGCTCTGGAAATGGTTACACAACAACTGGAAGCAGCTACCGGACAGGTTGCATCTGTAGAAGCACCGGTAGCAGATGAAAACCGGATTTATACAGTGGTAGATGCGTCGGCACAATTTCCTGGGGGTACCACAGCGCTCAATCAGTTTATAGCCACTAATCTGCACTATCCGAAAGAAGCCAAAAAGGAAAATATATCTGGAAAAGTATATACCAAGCTTCTAATTGAGAAGGATGGGAGTATTTCTTCTATACAAATGATCAAAGGGCTCGGTCATGGGTGTGATCAGGAGGCTATACGCGTAATTAAGTCTATGCCAAACTGGAAACCTGCCCACCAACAGGAATCTATTGTTCGTTCATACTATATGTTACAAGTAAATTTTGATTCATCTTTAAGTAAATAAAACAATCTTAAAAAGTTTACATGTGTAGATAGCTACCTGTTTTTCTGTTACTCAGCAAGTTCCTTGTGCTAATAAATCGTTTAAGTAAATTTTGCTTAAACGATTTTTTTGTAAGTGCATATGTGGCAACTATATGTAGTTTATACAGTTTGATTTAGTATTTTGCTCTTAAATGAATTTCCAGCTTATTTTTCATTGCCTACTAAATAAATTTTATTTGTTATCCTCTTCCTGTATGCTATCTAGCTACTGATATGCTATCTAGCTACTGATAAAAGCCACACATATACTCAAATATACACTTTTGCCTCTCTAGAGAAACCATGTAATCCTCTAAAAATTATCTATAAACTATAAACCCTGAATCTGCTAACTGTGTTATAGCACAGAAAAAAAGTAGAAGCATATCCGGAACTAAAGAATATGATACTTATACTCTTCAATACTATTTTGTGAAACTCCTTTTGAAAAGACATACCAGCACAAGTGGAAATTGGATAAAAGATTACAGAGGCGGATGCGACACAGAAGTGATTGCTATATAAAGTGGATTTTCTTTTACACAAAGTTCCAATTTATTAATTTTACAAGACAGTTTGCTGTACTTTTTTAACTAGCTGATCAATGGAAGCCCAAGCACTTATACAACCTCAAGTAGGAGATATTGTCAAAAATATTTTCTCTGGTAAAACAATGACTATTGTACATATATCTCCAGATCCGGTTTTTTCCCAAGATACGTATCATTGTGCCTGGTTCACTAATACCTATCATCTGAAGATCGAACTTTTTCTTCAAAAAGAGATTACCTGCTCTGCTCGACCGGATATGGCAATTGCCTCCGATGAGTTGCAATCAGGTGACAAGGTAATATTTAAGCATCAGAATAAACTAGAAAATCCAGTTATGAAAATCATTGAAATTGTAGAGGACACTCCTCCCAATGCGATTTGTAAATGGCTGACAACAACAGGGGCCACAGATGTAGAAATTGTTCCAGTACTATCCTTAAAAAAACTTACTTAAACACAAACATTCGGTGAATTAATCGCACAGGCCATTTTGTGGTAAACTCAACCTATGGGCAGTTTGACCCATGGCAAGAAAAAGTAATTATCTTTTATCTATTTCACTCCTTATATAGAGCCTTTTCACCTGCTCAGCTCTAAATATTTTTCCTTTGCTGGTAGTAAATCCTGTTTGATTTAGCTGATTGGCAATATGAGTCCATTTCATCCCTGAATCTCTCAAATACAAGATCATAGCGGTTGCCCTGCGGTTGTTTTGATTTTTGGAGGCAATTACTTTTTTAGCATTACTTCCCATCAAACGGCTTTGTGCAGTAAAGTTTTCTGGCTTTCCCAATTTAAATCCTTTTGCCTTCTTTGCCTGCATGGCTGCTTTTGTCCGTTGAGAAATCATCTCCCTTTCATGCTGGGCCATTACGGCGAAAATGCCAATGGTAAGTGTATTGGCATCAGGCATATCCGCACAAATAAAGTCAACCCCGGAATCTCTCAGGGTAAGAATAAAGGCGGCATTACGGGAAAGTCGATCCAGTTTGGCAATGATCAGTGGGGCTGACTTACTTTTTGCGTATTGCTTCTTTAAGCTTTGGCCGTTCATTGTTTTTACCAGATTCTACTTCGATAAAATCCTTTACAATCAGGAAAGTGTCTTTGGCAAATTTTTCGACATAACTGCGTTGTGCCTCCAGGCTGAGTCCACTCTGTCCCTGCTTCTGAGTGGACACCCGGTAATACGCTACATATTTTTTCATTCTTGAAATAGTATATTTTTGAAATAGATCCTTGAATTGCAACTTCACTCAGCCTCTTACCTGTAACTAAGTCAAATAAATGAGTTAAAATGCTACTGGATAGTAAAAACCACAGCAAAAAGCTCTTTATACGAGAGCTGCTTGATACAATTGAGTGTATTGAAATGGGAGAGTCAGCTCCGGAATGTATGTTCGAAGTGATTGAAAATGCTCAGATCCTAATTGAAACAAATGATACTGGATTTATTCGGGATAGGTTTTTATATGATCTATCTCAGATAAATGATAAGATGTTACACTATCAGAAAAATCCATCTGCACAGCACTTACTGGGTATAACCAATCCCGTCTATGTGATCCTGGAATCATTCCTTTCCAGATTTGTTAGCGAATAAGATGTTAGCGAATAAGATGTTAGCGAATAATATGTTAGGGAATACGAATAGTACCTGTCTATTTTCAGACAGGTGTTTTACAATAAATTGTAGAAACAGATTGGTAGAAACAGATTGGTAGAAACAGATTGGTAGAAACAGATTGGTAGAAACAGATTGGTAGAAACAGATTGGTAGAAACAGATTGGTAGAAACAGATTGGTAGAAATGGATGCAGAAAAACTAGTATCTCTCATAGCACTTCTTAAAGATATTATACAAATTGAATATGCCTGTAAAGGCAGACGCGAAAGCTTTGTTTGCCATAGCTTTGCTTGCCATTATCCATAAAGGACAAGTTGCCCTCCAAAGCATAAACTCCACTTATACAAAAAGACTACTTCTAGGTCTACAGCAAGCTAAAGAAGCTCTTGCTGACTATGAGAGTCAAACAGCACACTATGAGAGTAACGCATCCCATAAACGCAATGACCTGTATGAGATTACCATGTATGAGATTACCAATCAGGTCTATATAGTGATTGACGCCTGTATCAAGTTAAATTCAAATGTATCCATCCAAGCAACTACATGTCCTCGCTCGGATGGATACTTCTTTAAAAATAGGAGATCTTACACATAAAAATGGTAAGTTTAACAAATGAATAACCAGACAGTACTCTACATTTCTTTCGAGCCTAATACGAATGATTTTGACTGGCTTCATACTTTAGTTGTAAAGCTTTCGCAAAAGACTACATTCGCTTTTAAAGTAGTCTATAAGGAAGAAATAGATTTAGCGAGTCCAATATTTGCAGCACTTCTTTCTAACAGACTTGAATTCCTTATTTATGACGATTTACGTCTGATGCGGATTAACGGAGAAATTAAACAAGCTATCCAATTATTGAAGGAACTGGATGCAATTATAGAAAGCAATGTGAAGTACTATCTCGGCTCATTTCAAAAAAATGAGTGTGATCCTGATTGTCAATATCCCAGAGGCATCAATACTTTTGAAATTGCCCAATTCCTTGATAATAGATTCGGAACTAAAGTCTATACCTCCGCTATGGCTTCTAGTGTATAAATAGTTTAGATAAAAAAATTAGTGTCAATGTGTATCTGTCCGGTCCAGACCGTGTTTACTAGCTAGCCTAAATATAATACCTTACTCATTGTAAGTAAAGATGGTCCTGGATGTATATATTTCACTTACTCTAATCAGGGCGGGATTAATATTAGCTGAAATAACTATTTTTACTGCCATTTTCTTTTTTCGCTAATTTACTATTCTAGTCGGATCGAAAAAAGGCGGGTTGCTCGTATGAATACTTATAAGATAAGATTCAATATACCGATACTATACTCAATTCTGAGTATAACATTCATCTAAATAGAGTATATGAACTGAATCATAACATAACAAACTTTGGCAAAACCAATTTTTGAAATAGTTATGGAAAAAAGTTCTGCCCCTACGTGTATTATAGTTGATACGGCTGATCACATTGAAAGTCTTGGTAAGTTGGTTTCACAGATGGGATATACTATACTGTTACAGACAAGTGATCCTCTTAAAGCACGAGTTTTTCTGGAAAAAACAGATGGTGACATTAACCTCATTCTTGTAGATATACAGACAGGTGAAAGCTCTTATACAGGTTGGGATTTAATCAAAGAGTATGGAGGCGGTGACACTATTGCATTAAACAGGCCTATAGTAACAATTGTATCAGAGCGATTAGATACCACCATTGCCTATCAAGCATATAGTTTTAACACAAGAGAGTATTTAACAAAGCCATTAAATATCGATAGGTTACAGCTTATTCTGGAAGATATAGATAACCAGGTCTTCTGTAGGTTTTTTTCAAATCAATCCTTTTGTAAATGACTAATCAATCTGTAGAAAATAGAGTAATCAAATGCTCTGAGATGGTCTAGATTAATAAGTGACCTCTTCCGGCAAAAATGGACCTTATATACGATTTCAATCTGCTCAGTTATTTCATAAGGAAGTAGAAAAGCGGGAGTGCCCCACTAAATTTGATAGGAGCAATGTGCCGCTTATGTAGACAGTATTTTTTACCAGATTGTTATAATTAATATAGTCTTTAATTAGTATGACATCAGATAAAAAAAGCCACTTCTTATTGATGAAGTGTAAGCATTCGAGTAAAGACGGCCTAGGCCGGACGCTTACAACATACCGATGGAAAAAACATGAGTAACCCATTTTAACGATCTAATTCGGATGCATACAATTAAGCTACTAGGTAAAAGTGTCTCCATCTATTATCTTTGGTGTATGCAGATACTTTTGAAACTACTCACTTTGGTAGTAATGTTAAAAGAAATCATTTTCAATAGGAAAGGGGTTGATCTTTTACAAATAGACAAGACAAGTTCCATACTGACAACAGACAATGGAGTGCCCGGACCGACCTATCTGGAAGATTACACCGAACACATTGCTGGCGCCAAAAGAGTTTTGTCGTGTGAATGGCGTAGAAAACTGAATGCTAAATCGGGAAATTCAAAATTTAAGATCAAGTATTACGGACAGTTACATGATATGTTTAACAACCTGATTGTTGGGACAGAGTTTGCACCCGCATTAGTCATTGCCCAAGACATTTCAAATGGACAGGAAATCCTGCTTTTTGACGGTTGTAAAAACGGTTTCAATGCCATGTTTTGTGATGAATATACTCTTGAGCAAATTAATAACAGACCAGTGAACAATTTGTATTTTGACCAAGACAAAAACGACAGTTTTGAAATCATCCTCTCTGCTTACTATGACTATGACTTTGATGATGAAAGCGAAGGCTTTGTAGATCAAGTTGATGAGAATGGTTTCATAGAACTCCCGGACAAATCAAAAATTGAATTTGAAAAAGTAAAACGAAATGCATTTCATGAGTTCCAAATCATTGCCATAACTGAAAAGGGCAGAGCACTAGAAGTGGTATCAGAAGAACTTATGTGACGAAACTGACCTTTTCAGCTTCAACATAAGCATGTAACTTGACCTATCACTTGACTGTATCCGTTCTAGCTAGGACATGTATTTGCTCGGATGGATACGATGAAGTAGCTTTTTTGTCTTTAAATACAAATGATTCAATATACATTTTTCAATAGCCTATCCTTCTGTGAATAAGGAGTCAAGCCCCCCTTTTCGATAATCATAAGCAACATTAAGAAAGCCTTTAAAGGTATTAATATTGATCCCTTTGACCCTTTTTCAATTGACATAGATTGTTGTATCACGCATTTTGTTCCAGATAAAACGCGTTTTTATGATTGTATCTTCTGAACAGTATTTGTCAATCATGATATACCTATTATCTCTTGAGATCATAAAATTATCTACTTCAACTTCATCAGACATATATGAAAAATCAAATGTCTCCTCATGCAATAATTCATCATTTACCTCTATTTGCAAATGATCTCCATTTTCTCCATATCCTAAGCCAATATAGATACAATCATCATCTTCCTTTGTCAGGAAGAACCAGGTAATGGTAATTCCAATAATGGCAATTCCTGATGTTATCAAAATATGTTTCCTTTTCATACTATTTGTTTTACTAGTGAAGAGAAGTTGATTCATCCATAGTTATCTGAGTGTTTGTTAGTAGTGTAAGCATAAAAACAACAATTACTAAACTGAAAATAGCTTGTCACTTTAGTAACAAGCTATCCTGGAGATAAACTTAATTCTATTAAATATACTATTAACCTTCTTTTTTATAGAGTTTTCAATACCTTCAGTTTCTTTTCAGATTATGTTACCTGATATAGGTGTGTACCTACATTAAAATAGGTCTGTCCATTATAGTCTACCTGTTCTTTACCATAACCATTTCTTAATAGTCTGTAATTATCACTTCCTACTCCACCGATTGCATTGACATTGACATATTCCAATCCCTCTAAATCTATGCCATTCACAGGTTTATTTTCCGCATAAGCATAGACAGAATTATGAACAAACTTATCGGCTAATGGATCTACACTAATAAAGCGAGCTAGTTGAGGATCATATTCTCTGAATCGGAATGAATACCAATTTAAACCAAATTCGTCACTTTTTTCTTGTCCTACAAACTGAAACTTATCATTCGGATTTCCTTGCGTTTCAATGCCTACCAGATTCAAACCCCATGGATCATAATGATTCTCCTGAACAATAGGCGCTTGCACATGGGTAATCTGCAATTTATCAAACCATACCTCTGACTCGGACTCGTTGGCAATTCTAAATACCCTTTAAACTACAAAACCTCTCATAAGTAAGAGGCTTTGTAACTAGTAAGTATAAATCTAAGAAACAGATATTACTTTATTTCTTTTTAGTGTTTTTTACAATAAAGCCTTTATCTGTTATATACCAATGCTCTGTTTTTTTGATTTCGCGTTGCGTTTCTACAATTTTAGCTTTTTGAAAAATTGGTATATAATACTCAATTTTTATTTGTCTCCAATCACCATCTCCACCTTCAAAACTTATATCAGCAAACAATTCTGATGAGCTACATTTTTTACACATCGACATTATACTTTTATAAGTAATTTGCTGGTGATTTTTACTTAAAGTAATAACTATATCTCTTACATAGTTTCCCTGATAATGTTTAATTAAAACTATGTACAGATTACTCTTATCTTGTATTGCAAATTCTCCAACAAAGGTAGGATCTCCTTCATAAAAAAAGGCATCCAATTTAAAGAACTGCTTTACTATGCTAATTGATAGTTTATGGTGCTCTTGGATTGCATCAATAAGTTCTAAGAATGTTTTGGGATCTTGGTTTATCTCTCCCTTAACATCTATATTATAGAAATAAAAAGTCATAGTTATCCAGATATAGATCAATATTTTTTTCATAGTATAAAGCGAAATATTAATTATTTGTTAGATATGTTAGGTCTTACATGTGTGACTTGATAAGTCAATGGTATATGTCTTTTAGTTTTCGGATCTATCGCATACCAAGTTGTTGTCCCAGTCAATGTACCATCCGCTTGAAGAGTCAATCGATTCTTCAATGCTGTACCAGAATGTGGATTTCCGACTGCATTTTCAAAGAAATTAAAGAACTTTCCTTCCACGTCTTCTCCTCTTGATACAATTACCACAAAATGATCAGTACTTTTATCATGATTTCGGCCAAGACCTTTTGTATAACTAATTCCCACCTCTACAGGTAATCCTGCTTCTAAATTTTTATGGATTATATCAAGTGCCATTTCTTTTGACTCCTTTGTTACTGGCAATCCATCTTTACCTTCTTTATACATTTGAAAGGAGTTGAAATAAGAATCTGGTTTTACTCCTGCTTTATCCAACTGAGCATCAGTACATTGTTTACAGTCACCAAAATTAGGGTCTCCTTTAATATATGCTATATAATCACTATCTGGAATAACTTGATCAATAGTTTTATAAATCCACTCTGTGATTTTGGTACTACCCTCAGTTTCTTTCCAGATTATGTTACCTGACTTATCCTGATATAGGTGTGTACCCACATTAAGATAGATCTGTCCATTATATTTTACCTCTTCTTTACCATAACCATTTCTTAATAGTCTGTAATTATCACTTCCTACTCCACCGATTGCATTGACATTGACATATTCCAATCCCTCTAAATCTATGCCATTCACAGGTTTATTTTCCGCATAAGCATAGACAGAATTATGAACAAACTTATCGGCTAATGGATCTACACTAATAAAGCGAGCGAGTTGAGGATCGTATTCTCTGAATCGGAATGAATACCAATTTAAACCAAATTCGTCACTTTTTTCTTGTCCTACAAACTGAAACTTATCATTAGGATTACCTTGCGTTTCAATGCCTACCAGATTGAGTCCCCATGGATCATAGTGATTTTCCTGAACAATAGGCGCTTGCACATGGGTAATCTGCAAGTTATCAAACCATACCTCTGACTCGGACTCGTTGGCAACGAAGATACGCACATACCCGGATTGTTGCACGGTCTGATTGAGGATTTCCAGTGCATGAAAACTGTTTTTCGTATTTTCCAGAAAATCACTCAAATCTGACACAACAGTCTGATCTTCATTGTAAAAGATCATACGCAAATAGGCTTTGGGAAGAGAAGTTGGCGCATTGGAGGGAAAGCCCGTGGCTAGACCCACCTGCAACGATGGCCAGCTTTGATTGCCTTCCCGTGTCTGTCCTGCCGGATTGCCGCCTGTCGTTTGTAAAAACGGTTAAGATGTTTGTTATTAATAGTACCGATTATGGATTGTTACGCTTTTTAATCAAAGAAATATCAAAGGTCAAATAACTTTCATTTATTCTTCTTAATCGTTGTATTTGTGCAATGTCAATTGATTGTATTGCTGATAATTCTGTTATAAGGGTAAGCTGCCTAGCCATTTCAGCAACCATATAATTATTAGCGAGAATCTTTTTCTCTGATAAGAGATCAGTAGAATCAAGGTTAAGAACTTCTGATACAAACATATCTATCATATTAATTGAGTGAGTTGATACATTAGACAACGATTGGATATCAAGAGTAGATAAGAGTTCTAATGTGTCATAAAATGCAAAACAAGTATCTATTGCATAAGATGTAATTGAATATGGAAAATCGCCTGTATCAGGTATTATAGTATCTATATCTTTTTTTTGACTTTGTAATTCTTCCTGATCAATCTTTTCGGTATGCACTACCTCATATAATGAAACTAATATTAGTTGCAACAGTTTTTCATCTCCCCATTTATTTTCCTTTACAAAAGCTTCATATGTAGGGTACATTTTCTCACAAGTCAGTGCAGCAAAAAGTATTTGTTGCTGTACTGAAAGTATTTGTTGCTTCTCTATAATAACTGCTAACTGTTTTAGTATCTCTCCAGTACTCATAATTTATAGTTTTTACTCTTATGGTTTTTTATAAATATCCCACCACTTATAGATCCAGGGGTTTCCATTAGGTTCATTCGGCTTTTTTAATGGTGTTATTGGAGGTGGCAAATCTCTCTTATATGCTGCCATAGCACAACCTTCACAAACAGGGCGACTAGCCGCCCACTCTATAAGAGTCTCTCCTGTTCTGTCAACATGTTCAAAAAGAGTAGCTTCTCCATGTCCCTCACCTAGTATAGGTACCTCATTTGGCTTTAAAACACTTTTTTGTGCAAGATCTAAATTTTTTCTACTAGAAGATACACCTATATAAATTGAGCCATCTTTTCTCTGAAACTTTCCAGTTGCTGTAGTAGAATGATCTCGAGCATATTGAGAAGTTTGTGCATTTTGAATATCCGTAGCTCTTCGTGCAATATCTACATCTTTGTTAGCAATTTTGTTAGCTACAGCAGGAATAACTTCTCCAGCAGCAGCAACAGCTGCTTGTTCAAGAGGCTGCATAAGCGCATAGTTGGAAACAACTGCTTTTGCCCCAGCTGCAAACATATCTGCTTTAGCCTGCATTAAACCTAGATTATCATTATAATCTCTTACATTCTTAGGAACAGTGTTTATATAAGCCTCATCATACTTGCTCTGAATCTCATTTCCAATGTGCCTATTACCTGCTAATAAGAATTGGATGTAAGGCATAACAAATTCAATAAATTGAAATTCTATACCCTCTAATCCTTCAATTTCAATTTTAGAAGCAGGATTATTACTTGCAAATTGATAAGGTGTTAATTCATAGTATTTCTCAGTAATCGGATCAATACGCATAAATCGGGCGATAGAAGGATCATATTCCCGATAGCGATACATACTCCAGTTTAAGCCAAAATCAGAAACCTTTTCCTGCCCATTAAACTGCCAGCGATGATTAGGATTGCCTTTTGTTTCAATGCCTACCAGATTCAATCCCCATGGATCATAGTGATTTTCCTGAACAATAGGCGCTTGCACATGGGTAATCTGCAAGTTATCAAACCATACTTCTGACTCAGACTCGTTGGCAACGAAGATACGTACATACCCGGATTGTTGCACGGTCTGATTGAGGATTTCCAGTGCATGAAAACTGTTTTTCGTATTTTCCAGAAAATCACTCAAATCTGCTACAACAGTCTGATCTTCATTGTAAAAGATCATCCGCAAATAGGCTTTGGGAAGAGAAGTTGGCGCATTGGAGGGAAAGCCAGTGGCTAAACCCACCTGCAACGATGGCCAGCTTTGATTGCCTTCCCGTGTCTGTCCTGCCGGATTTCCACCTGTCGTTTGTAAAAACAAACTTAATCCATTGGTGGTACTGGAAGCATCCTCAAAGAAAGCACCTACAACCGAAGCGGATAGTTTATCTCCCCGCTGTACCTTAAAAATGCGCATAGGACCCATCGGATATTGCAGTGTCAGTTTAGCCGCTTTCAGGCCCGAATAGACTTTGATTGCATCACTCTGACGGGTTTGTGGGACAATATTAAACTGAAGGCTTTCAGTGGCCTGAGCCGCATCTTCCAGTGTTGCCTGCGACTGCAGGTTCTCTCCTTTCTGAAAGGCCAATCTGAGATTACCCAAGTGATCTTTGTAGTGGTACTCATACACATAGGCACTTTTGCCTGTCACCTGAGGAGGAAGTACTCTTCCTTCACTCATTGGAATAAACTGCAAGACAGCATCCTCATAAACCATAGCTGCCACATAATCGGTAATCTTATTGTCTGAACTGGTATGGACGATCTTTTGTAGCTTTACTCCGGTGGCACTATATACATTTTCAATCCAGTTACTACTACCTGTAAAACGAATGGCTCTGGGCAGATTCAGGTAATTGTATTCAACAGTTATATTTTTATTGGTTTCCTTGGTCAGATTACCGTTTTCATCATAAAAGTATTCCTGTCCACTTCCAAAACTGGCATCAGTAAAATCGCCCGTAACAGAAGGTGTTGTTTGTATCGTACTCTGAGAGAAATCACGCACATTGGTCAGCTGGTTACCTGAATAGGAGTAGCTCAGATCATCTATTTGTCCAAAGCCAGTTGCTTTGCCTGTTGCATTAAAGGAAGTTACTCCATTGCGGGTCAGATGCAGAATATTACCATTTTTATCATATTGCATCCCTGACAAGGTATAACTTTCTGTTGCGGGAGCGGGTACAATGGCTGTAGTAGTACTGGTTGTGTTATTGAATGTATAACCACCTTTGGTAATGCGGTTCATGGCATCATACTCATAGCTATATGAACGTAACACTTTATCATAGCCACTCATCCATTTCTGCCCTGATATGTTGCCATTGTATTGCGCATTATCTCCGGCAATATTGGTTGCACTCGTGTAAGTTAGTGCCATGCCAAACAAATCCCCAGCTTCTTTTAAGGGCGCATCGTTAATGGCGCTCATCCATCCACGGATAGTATAGGTAAAATCTACTTTCTGCAGATACGAGCCATCTGTATTTTTGCCTAGATTTTTGGTAATCACCTCACCAATTTTAGAATAGGTAAGGGCGCTGACCTGTTGTTCTGATTCTGTCCCAATGGTTTGATAGGCTTCTTTGACTCTACCCGAATGGTCAATTATTGTACGGGTTTTTACAACCAGTTCAGGCGTTGAGGGATCTTTTTTATGTGATAACTGGGAATGCAGCAACAATCCGGCAAAATCATACCGTGAAGAGGTAATATCTATTCCTCCAAGCTGATTCTGAGACTGAACCTGAATCACCCGGCCTTTATTGTCATAGAAGGTGACAGAGCGGAGCCACTGCTCGGGACATCTGGCAAGAGTCTTGATGACCGATCCTGTAGGTTTACCCTGTAGGTTCAGATAAACACCCATATCCGAATACACCTGAGAATAGGTCACATCCGGTGTATTATCCCGGTTAAAATCATAATCATCATAGTAACTTACTGTCAATAATTCTACTCCTGGCTGAGTCGATATGGGTCCGTCTCCACCTGCTGGCAACGTGGGTGAATCCGTAGTACGAAGATAATATCCTTTGTTGGGAGCGCTGTAGATGGCATCTATTCCCGTAATAACCTCCTCTGATCCATCGGACTTGATCCGTTTTAAAGCAAATTCTACCCGAGCCACCGAATCAGGATTGGCAACTGCTTTGATATTGATGTTTTGTGTAGGAAGTGAAGCCAGATCCACAATATCTCCTGCGACCAGTGGCGAAATTTCTTCTCCTGTATCACCGTTAACGAGTGCAAACCGCCCTATTGAACTTGCGGCAACTGGCAGAATGCTTGGCTCAGGCAGACGATATACTTCAATACCTGACATATTAGCCCATCCTCCATAGGTAGCTACATTGAGTGTACCATCCGTTACCCGAACAGTAAATGGGCCCAGTTTCTCCCAATGTCCTGCACTGCCAGAGTTATAATCGGCCAGCACTGTCTTTCCTTCCATCGCAATCGAATAGGTTTGTTGCTGGTCATCTTCCCATACATAGAGAAAGATCCGATAGGTAGCAGTCTGAAGGTTAGCCAGGTTAATTCCGACATTCCATTGTGAGATCGAGGTTCGTAACATGGAAGCCAGATAGGGGTCGGCTACAGAAGGAGATAAAGGCACAGTAGGCAGGCTAACCACAGAACCCGTATACGAGAAATCCGCAGCAGAAGCCGATGACTGCCAGCTATTGCCATTCAGGGTACCGGCCGTCCCATTCAGATTAATTGCCCTGACAAAAACCGGAGTAGCGCTGCCTACCGATAGTAAGTTTTTTGTACTGGTCGTTACCCCACCCTGATAATCGTAGGCTTTGGCTGATAACTGATATGATCCCTGTGGTATCTGGGTCCAGGACATTGAGTAAGGGGAGGTAGCATCTGAACCAAGCAAAGTCTCATTGGCATAAAACTCTACATACGCAATTCCACCTTCTGCATCTGATGCGGTAGCTGATAAGGTTACTGAGGCACCAGCGGCTAGAGTAGTCCCGTCAGCAGGAGCAGTCAAACTCACCACAGGGAGTGTATTGGAGATTACATCGGCTACCTGAGAGAGAGACACTACTTCCACCTCATTGAGTGGTCGTGTATATACACGCACTTCATCTACCATGCCAGACCAAGTGGTAGTGGTATTCCCAAGGCGAAGACCGTTCCAGCCTACCGTACTCAGTGCCATTGCTGACTGGGAAGCGATAAGGGTTCCGTTTTTATAGAGTTTACCAGTGGCATTATTCCACGAAGCAAAGAAAGTAAATACCAGATGTTGCCACTTACCTGTTTCTACTGTCCCTGCCGGGGCTATCACTGCCGTTCCCTGAGTCGTACCAACTTTCAGTGAGCCGTCCGCATTGACTTCCAGCATAAAACTACCCCACCCATTTACCGCAGACACCAGCGAACTGGTCCCTGTAATCGTATAGGGATTCAGCCAAAAAGAAACAGAGAAGCTACCTGGTTGAGAAGTTAAACTATCTATCTGGATATATTTGCCGGAAGTTAACTCCAATCCCCCTCCTACTTTGCCATTGGTCTTCCACGCAGGATTTGCCACCAGACGGCCCCGGTTTTCTTTGCCGGAATAATCAAAAGCAATACTGCCAGATCCTTCACTTAAAGGTAGATACGCAGCCAGCGCATCAATCTGTAATATATCCGACACGTTACCTACAGAAATTATTCGCTCCATTGATGTGCCTACACCTCCCTGATCGTCATAGGCTTTAGCCACCAGGTGATAGACACCTGTTGACTCAAAGGCATACCACATCTGATAAGGAGCAGAAAAGAAGTCATCTACCTTTTGCCCATTGATATAGTATTCTACTTTGGAAACAGATCCATCCATATCAATCGCATGGGATTTGAAAAGAGTATATTGATTGATCTTCAATGTCATATCTGCCGTAGGGCTTACCAGATTTACAGCAGGGGGTATATTACCTGTAACCCCACTGGTTGGAATCGAATAAATTTCCAAACCACTAAAGCCTCCATAGCCTTCTGTGGCAATGGTAAGTGAGCTATCGGCTACCTGTGTCCGGAAAGGACCGTGGCGATACCACCGGCCAGCCGTAGGGATCTGATGATAATCCAGTACTTTCTCTCCTTCAATATAGAAGGAAAGTCCATCCGGATAATCGTTCTCCCACTGATACAGGTACACATCATAAAAACCATTGGGAACAGAGCTAATGTTTATACCCGGATTAGAAGAAAGGGAAGTCCGAATCATTTGTGCACGGGCAGCATCAGTGGCAGGTGTAAGGGAGACAGAAAGGGACGAATCTGTGCTTCCGGAAATAGTTACATTGGGAGCAGTTGCAGAAGACTCAAATTGTAAGCCATCAATGGTTACAGTGGGCCCATTCAGGTTAATAGCCCGGTAGAAAACTGGCGTAATAAAGGGAGCCACTACTGTTACCTTTACATCATCAGAGGCTTGCGAACCACCGTTATCAGTGACTGTCAGACGGAATACATAGGTTCCTGTTGTAAGATCATTAATCGAAAGACTGGCAGAATTTTGCCCTGACAGGGTAGCCGTATTGCCACTAAGTTTGCTCCAGGCATAGGTAACAACTGATCCATCAGGATCATAGGCAGAGCCCCGAAGTACAATGGCATTGGCAGGAAGCAGCAGGTTCTGATCACTGCCTACTGAAACCGTAGGAGATTGATTGGCTCTACCATTCACCACCTGAAAGGACACCGATAAAGGCGTACCTCCAAGTGAGGTGCCTGCACTTACAGTATAAGGTGTTGCCACGAGTGTTTGATAGCCTAGCCCTGGTGTAAAACCAACCGGTATCCAGGTTGTATTGGTAGTAGAAGTAGGAACAGAACTAGTCCCTGTCACCCCCTCACAGGTTATGATCGCATCCAGTGGTGGAAAGGCCTGTGCCGTATATCCATGCTGGATAGCAAAATTATCTGGACTACGCTCTTCATATAGTTTGCGGGAGGTATTGGCAGACAGCCAGTTTTCCACTGACGTTTGCATCTGTTCAGGAGTAGCCGCGGTAGAATGCGTATAAATCCCTGTCAATATGGCTCTTCCCAACCCATCATATTTAGTGAATGACCACTGATTCGCTTTGCGCTGATTTCCATCCTGTGAAAGAATTGGCTGATCAATAGCATTATAAACCATATACACAGGTTCTGTTCCCGGTACTGATTTTTCGACAAGCCGATTTCGCTTATCATACCGGTAGGCAAAACAATACCGTTTGGTAAAAGCAGCGTGGGAAGAAGTAGAACGGACATACGGAATCCGGTATTGGTTACTGGATATATCCAATGCTGTCGACAATGTTGCTACAGCCATTGGAGGCAATACAAATCGCAACTGTCCAAAATCATCGTATATATAGTAAGTGGTCACATACTGCCGATTTGCATCGTTTTGTCCACTAGTGAGTTTGTTCTCCTGAACTTTCTTGGCTATCACCTGTCCCTCTTTATTTTTAAACTCCAGTGTCTTCCCATTGTGTTCATCAGTCAGTTCATTTACTTCCAATTCTCCCTGTTTATAATATTTGCCAGGCATTGATAAAGCTTCTCCGGCAGAAAAGCTGTATGTCCAGATAAGAATCTGATCTGCAGAGGTATTGGTTCGTTCCAGTGTTCGCATGGTCTTGCCAATAGAATTGCCGTTGTTATCCTTTACAATCTGCCATGCGCTTCCGGGAGCACCCTGTTCCAGGGGACGACTCAATGGTGAATTTTCAAAAACTGTTTCTGCAAAGGCATATTTATCAGCTTTGAGGTCAGAATAAAAACTTCCCTGCGCTGTAGAAGTAGGGTCGGAAGCATTGCTTCGCTTAAGAATTTCGGATTGATATCCACCTGTGGTTCCCTGTGCGATTGGCAGGTACTTGCGCAACTCTCTGCCCAACGCATCATATTCGGTAGGGGTAACCAGATCCGTTTTTATAGGACTACCCTGTTTGGCAACCTGTTGTACCGGACGGCCTAGTCCATCTATATAACTTGTCTGTTCAGCAACCATTTCTATTGGTTGGTTATTGACAGCAGCTTTGGTCTTTAATCCTTGTACCAGTATGGTATGCTCTCTGACAAAGTTCAGATCTGATAGAACAGGCTCGCTTAGGTTAACCATAATCTGGGAAGTACCACTACTCCAGCATAGTGTTGGAAGGGGTGTAAATTCTCCGGCAGCAGCCAGGATATTCACTTCTGTGTCAGCAAGCTTTCCTTCATAAATCCGCACTTCGTCTAATTCTCCATTCAGAGAAGGTATGGGAGAGGCCCCCTCACTGCTAACCCAGCCCATTTGAAAGCTTGTCCAGGCTGCAGGTTTGGCCATATTGGTTTTAGTAAATACCAACACGCCATCTTTGTATAATCTTCCTATCCCGGTAGTGGCAGAAGTAGATTCAAATGTAAAGGCAAAATGCTGCCACTGACCTATACTAACAACACCTGTCGCTGTCGTTTGACTGGTAGCTTCTGTGGTTCCGGTCTTCACAGTTCCTCCTGGCAAAACCTCAAATACAAAAGATCCCCAGCCACTGCCAGCCGCAATCGGATTCAGATGCTGATCCGAATAAGGCTTCATCCAGAATGCTACCGAAAAGGATGAAGGATTAAAATTAGGCAGATTTACCTGTGCACGGGCTTGTACAAGTGCAGACCCCTGACCACGCAAACTTTGTCCTACCCTACCTGTAGACGCCCAATCTACATTTCCGGTTAATGTACCATGCCATGCATTGCCAGACAGGTCCAAAATCTGACTACCTGATCCCTCTTCAAACCGGTATAGAGCTTTTAGTGTACTAGCAGGCTGCAGGAGTTTTGCCGCTCGTAGATAATAGGTGCCATTCTGGGTTACAGTGAAAGGAGAAGAAAAGGAGGTGCTTATTCCATCAGCACTAGTCTGAAAATAATAGGTAATACCACTGGGAGCTGTTGGTGCTGTAAGAACAGCTGAACTGGCTGTTACATTGGAAAGAGTTGGATTGGCAGGTGCAGCAGGCAAAGGTGTAACTGTAAGGGTTACCGAAGAGGCTCCATCTGACCAAAGTAGGGTCTGATTATTGCGTGCTCTTAGATAATAAGTTCCGCTTTGCGTAACTGTATAAGGCAAAGTAGCTTCAGTAGACGTACCCGTGGCCAGGCTCTGCAGATAGTAGGTAATGCCATTCGGTGCGGCTGTGGGAGAATTCACCAATGCCGTACCACAAGAAAAGGTCACAAGTGGTACGGGAGGAATATCCGGCAGGTTCTGACAGATTTGACCAATGAACGTCTGATACGCCCCGAGCAGAAAGGTGCCGCCTTTGGCTATAGTAATTTTTCGGGCGGTCACAGGCGATTCGTAAGTGGTTACTACTTTTTCATCCGGACAATTCTGTGCAAAACCTGTTAGCGCACTACTGACCAGTAGGGACAGCATCATCACTTTTTTCCATAGTGGAAGGCTGAAAACAGATAAAAAGCGGAAGGTCATTTGATTCATATATCTAACCATGTGTCTAACAGGCAATATCTTGTGTATCACGGCAATATCTTGATAAGTATCTGTATGAATAACCAATTTGAATGCAAAGAGAATACGATCTCATTCTTTTGGCGCATACGAGCCAGAGTATCGGTTCTTTATTGGCGATATTTTAGGTATACAGATGAATTATTCATATGTAGACTCATCTGATGATCTCTACGGCCATTTGCATTAGCTGTTCCTAATACCTGACTCGATTGGACTAAACGAACTTTCTTTCCCTGATAGGTAATTTCCTTTGGAGCAGGCAGGAGTAGTTGGAAATCACTTTCTAGTCGGGCCGTTTTAGGATGATCAACAGCAGTATTGGTGGCAGCTTTCGTAGACAGAGAAGAAACATCTGTTGCCGGTTCGGTTTGCAAGTCTGCAACTTGTGTGTCTGGAACTTGTGTGTCTGCGGCCTGATCACTTTGATCGACCAGCAGTTCGGCAGAAAAATCCGAGGGCAGGCGCAGGTAAAGCTCACTTTCATGTGCTATAAAGTCCAGTTTGTGTCCTGTACTGTTTTTATCCCCCAGCCAGCGAAAGTCCAGTTTACTTTTTTCCAGTGAAGCTTGTACATCAGCAGCCTGTACGGTAAGGGTGTTGTTTCCTCTCTCCAGTAAAGACTCCACCATTGACCCTGTTGCATTAATAGTAAATTGTGCAGAAGGGCCATGAAGTGAAAGATGTCCGCCACTCTGTGTAACTTTCAATATACCGGACTGAACACTTAACTGCCCTTCTAATTGGCTTTTCTCACATTGAAGGCTTCCCTGATGAAGAAAAACATTCATTCTGTTTTCACATTGGCTTATTTTCAGATCACCTTGTCCTAGTTCCAAAGAAAGCTCACTAGTTAGCCTGGTTAGTTCAACCTGACCTGAACTTAGTGTAAGATGACTAATGACATTACTGGGGAGTAAAAGGGTAACCAGACTACTTGTCAGATAAGCTTTGTTCTGGGCCTGAGCAGGTAAAATGGAAATAGTAATCAGTTGGGTAGCGGCTGTCTGTCCTGCAGCCGGTAAATTGATCTGATCGGCATCTATACTGACATTTTCCCCTTCCAGAGAAACTGACAAATCGACCTGTTCTTTGGGATTGCTTTTAACCTGTAAGCGAATGGGTAACAAGCTATTCAAACGTACATGTGCTCCTGTCTCTGTAATGAATGTTTTACTTATCTGCTGCTTAGTGAGGGTGTTTTTATTTTGTGCAGAAAGGAAATTATACCCAGAAATGATATAAAAAAGAATGAGTAGCAAACCGATATAGCTACCTTTAAATAACTTACTAGCAGCAGACAACCCTCTATCGAGCTCTTGTAGTAATCTAATAACAACAGTACTTATTAAAATAGGCATATGTATAGTATCTTCTGATAGGTGTATTTCTGGTTTTACTGAAGCTATAAGCTTGCTCTTACTATGCAATCAGGTCTTTACTAAGCCTGATTTGTTACTGAGCCTGAATGATATCATCATTACTGCTGAATGATATCATCATTGCTGGTGGCCAGTTGTATAGTTGAGCTTGTCTGATTGATCAGTGTGACTTTACTGCGGAATAGATTACCCCCATTGCCACTATCGTTTCCGGCTCCTGTTTTGGTTAGTTCTACATCCTGTTTAAATGTAGAACCATTCAGTTTCAGTCTGGGTGCTTTTACGGTAAGTGGCCCTTCAAACACATTGCCAGTGCCTAATTCCAGCGTTGCAATACTGGAAACAGCAGATAAATCAATAAGAATGGGGGTGGTGGTCTGAAAAATAGAATTTTTCAAAACCAGACTGCTTCGGGTAAAGCCTGTACTTCCGATTTTAAAATCTGATTTAAATACACACCGGCCTAGATTTCCGCCAAAACGTACAGAAGTGGGTGAATATTGATCAGATGATAAAGTCGTATTTACGACAGTTACAGGACCATGAAAAGTATGGTCAGTCTGTACAGAGGCATTATTAAGGGTTATGCTGTTTCCATAATAGGTCCCTGCAGGAGCAAAGGGAGGCGTCAGATTTTCAATTTGTACAGCACCCATAAAATCTATATGCCCAGAAGTTCCAAACGATGTATTGGACGCATTACGGATCAAGACATCCTTTTCAAATTTCACATAGCCATATCCTCCCAGGATAAACGTCCACGCAGAGCTGGAATAGTTAAGGAAAGAAGCTTTTTCTTTAAATAAATTTGTACTTGCATACCAGGGTGCCTGATAGGCTGCCGTTATTCCATAGCCATAATTTTCTATCTGTACCTCTCCCTGAAAAGTTTCTCCCTGTTGGGAGCCAATATTTATTACATCTTTCTGATTGACAAAAGTAGTTTTGTATTTATAGGTGTTTCCTGAAAAATTGGCACTTCCAGCCCAGTATTTCTCCAAACGGATCTCTCCCTGATCAAATGTCGAGGAAGCTACAGACGAATAGCTGGCTGACTTGATTCCTCCTCCATTGCTGTTAATTTTAGCCGTATTGAGTTGGGTATTACTAAATACAGTAAGGGTATTTGCCCCCAGCGAAAGCTGACTGGCAGAATTCATAGTCAGATTTCGGATTTGAAGTGAAGAAGTAATTAGTGGACAAACAGTGCAATTATTAATCACTACATCATCATGTATGGTTGGAACCATACTACTTTGCCAGTTTGCTGCCGTATTCCAATCCGTACTTACAGGAGAGTTGCTCCAAACGATGGTTTGGGGAGTATACGGGTAAGCGAGTAACCCATATACTTCTGTCTCTGTAATAGCCCGATTATAAATGCGAACTTCGTCTATCTTTCCATCCAGAGTCCCTTTTGGATCTGTCGACCCAATATAAAATCCATTCCATGCTGTAGGCAAAGCCATACTATATTGTGTAAAAATAAGCAGCCCATTCTTATATAGCTTTCCTGTGCCACTATTTGCAGAGGCGGGCTCAAAAGTGAAGACAAAATGCTGCCATTGATTCAGATCCACCTTATAGCCATAGGGCTGTGTGTTAATTCTAGTAGCAGTATTGGTTCCAACCAGAATACTCCCATCTGAAGTAGTATGGAAAATAAAACCACCCCATCCAACGCTTGATCCAAGCTGATTGGAATAATCGCTATGAGAAGCAGCGTTCATCCAGAAAGAAACAGAGAAAGCGGAAGGAGTCCAGCTAAGAGATGAGACAGTCATAGTGGCTCCTGTAACTCCTGTTTGTCGGGTGGGCATTAATAAGGCACTATTTACCTTACCAGCAGAAGTGATAGAGGCTGTCGAAGAGAGTGTAGCCGGATAAGTGCCTATCTGATCGCTGATCTGATTGGTAGAAACAGCATCCATATTCCAGTATGCGATAAGACCATTGGTTATGTTTTGAGCTCTTCCAGAAACTGTCAGGACAAACCCGACCAGGAGTAACAGCAAGTATTTTACTAATCTATGTAGATGTATCATATATGATTATATCCCCAAAAAAAGAAAGCTTTATACATTTGTATGATTCAACTGTTTAACTCAATTGTATGACTCAATTGTATAATTTGGTTCAGGATCAAATCCTGACAGATAAGATTATCAGTATTAATCTGTTGGCTGGGTTTGTCCGGTATAGTGGTACTGGTACCGCTTGACTATATTGCCCTGTTCATCTTTGATTAGTTTTAATCGTTGCAACTCGTCATATTCATAGAAAACAGTTATCCCATCCGGTGTTGTAGCAGAGTTCATTCCAATCAGAATATCATAGGTATAGGAACTGACTAGTGCTTTTTTCATATCCGTATGCTCTCGCAGATTACGCATGGTGGTACGAATAGTGGCAGCATCGGTCAGGCTATTCAGGTTACTTTCTGTAATTCCAAGCTTACCAAGGGTAGTCAATAGATCTGTGTAGGTTGCATTTTTTATCTCTGCCAGAGGATATTGCTTATTATATCCCCATAGGTATGAAACAGGTGTCCCATCCTGCTGGCGGGCCTGAAGCAGATTCCCGGATTTATCATACCGCTCAAATAATAACCTGGGTTTGAGTTTTGTATTATCGTATCCATTGGCAGGGGTATAGAAAAGATAAGGCTCTGATCCGGAAACGAGTACAGGACTAGCCGTTTCCAAAGCAGCTACCTCTTTGGGCAAAATCATTTTGGTATTGTTTTCTCCATCCACATACTCAAATCTTGTCACCTGACTGCTAATGACTCTTCTTGATTCGGCATTCTGACGTGCAACAGTTTTTTGTATTATGCTGTTATGCATAAAACGAGAACCTTTCATTTCATTCACAACCTGATTAGAGACTGTATTATTGTAGTCTGCCGGATAGGTCTGAGTCGTTACAATCTGCTCTCCGTTGTTTGTCAGACTTACAATCGTATTTGGCAGCATATGCTCCGAATTATTATAGTAATATTGCGTGCTTACCTCTGTAAATTTGCTTACATCAAACTGATCATAGGTTTTGACTGTGGTAGAATTTAGACGAACCCAGGAATAGAACAAAGACGGGTAGATATATAAAGGCATAGTACACGGAAAGGCAACACCGGATTCTGTACTGGTACATGGCAGTTGCCGGCAATCTGTGTAACGTTCGATATTGGGAATAATACGTTTCTCAAAAGCAGGATAAAAAGTCTGGTTTGAATTGCCATAGGTATTAGTAACTTCCCGTACCAGTACATAACTATTGTTCCGAAAAGCATAATCTGCCTGATAGGTCAACATACCATTCGTCTGATTGGGAATGGTGGAAAGCAGTGGAGAACGCATCGGAAAAATATCCTGCATAGTGTTTCCCAATCCTATGGCAACAGTAAAGCGCATTTCATATGCTGGTATTTCATCGGGTTGATTTTCATACTGATACACTGTTTTGCCATATTCTCCATTCTCTCCATGTAATACTGTCACTTCTGAATAACCCACCATACTTCCCTGAGCCGAGCCATTTAGCAGTATATTACTATCTGCTGTGCGGTTTAAAGAAATTTGGGTACCTTGAACCACAGTTTGCAATCCATCTGTAGCAATCAGGTATTCTTTGACAGGCTGATATTCAAAATAACAGTATTGTGGCAAAGCCATTCTGATTCCTGATTCATACACTTCAGCTGTTCCATTTTTATCTTTATCAACCAAATGCGTATACTGGTATTTTTTTACCGTCTTCTTGTCTTTATTCAACCCATCATAATCAATAGTTGAACTTACCCGTTGGCCTCCTCCATATGTCTCTAAAGAAGTAGCTGTATAGGTATAAATAGCTGAAATATCGTTAAAGTCAGAAGTACTATCAGGGATATAAGCTTCCCATATATACTTTCCAGGCCATAGATTATAGGTGTTCTGATAGCTTATTACTGGAGGAACATAACTGCCATTCGAACCGGATGGACAATAAATGCATTGATCCTGATTTGGACCACTGCAAATAGCCTCACCCAAATTTACCTCACTTATCCTTCTACCATCCATATGATAAAGAGCAAAATAGATACGGGTATCTACGGTCGCCTGATTACAGGGCTTTATAGCTCGAAATGCTGCTTTTAAAGTAGTTTGAACTATGGAATTCCCTGGTCCCACATACATATCTGTAAGATCCAGTGTTTTTCTGATGACTGATCCTCTATCATTAGCGCTATAGAAAAGTGGTACAGGAATCTCTTCAACAGAAGGTGCCAGCCTGGAATATACTGTATGATCTTTCTTTTTCGACTCATTCAGATCTACCTTATTCCCTTCATAATTAAATTCAGTACTTCCTCCTGTAGGATAAGTAATTTTTTGCAAACTGAATACTTTTATAAAGTCTGGTCTGACATTACGCTGATTTCCCATCAAACCAATCGTATACTCACAAATAGAGGGATTACCAATAGGGGTTCTCACAGAAGGAATCAGCGAATTATTCTCCCATCTGCCATTACAAAAACCCCAATGATCTCTGGCAAAAGAAGTTTTTGCAGGTAAGCTCCCCCACTCATAGTAAGAAAACCGATACGGATTCTTCTCAAGCAAGCCATTCTTTTCTGTTAGGGATAGTAATTTGAGGCGTTTGTAAACATAGGAAGACAATCCATTGGATGGGATAAAGTCTGAATCCATCTGTCCATCAAAATAGTCATAGTTAAAAATATACTCTTTAATCGGGGCTGATCCGACAAGACCTGTTCCTGTCTTTTGAAATACCTGGACAGAGTGTATACTTTTTTCTCCTTCCAGATCTAACCTGTCTTCAGCATTATAGACAATCTTAACTTGTCCGGTTGGAAAATCAATATGATCCAGAAACACTTTGGAGTAAAATCGTCCAGCTGAGACCTGATTTTGGCTTGGAGTAGTTACTCCATTACTCAAAAGCAGGCTTGTTTTTAAGATAGCCCCTTCTTTTACTTCTGTATAGGAGCCAATAGGTTTAATATACCGACTGCTTGCCACCTGATAAGAGAAAGTAACCGTCTCATTGGTAACAGATGTAATCTTAGTCAAATACCAGCTGGATTTATGATCTCCTGTACCATCGTTTGTATTACAGGTTTCGAAAGTCTCAAACGTATAGGTAAATCCATCGGGTGTTTTAATTTCCCAACTACTGGCATCAGTTGTGAGCGGACGAATCAGTAGCTTTTCCTGTTTCTGTAAAATAGCATTTTTACTTCGGTCCAATATAAACCTTCCAGAGTAGTTAAGAAAGTTAAAAGAATAGTGATCCGGCTCATAATCAAATAACTGAGTGTCTTCTACTTGTGCCTGAGGAACTGTGAATGTGGTAAAGCACGCCCTTTGAATGGTTGGCTGTATAAGTGTTTTTTCTAATTCGGCTGTATTGAAATATGTTGTTGGATCCTGATAGAAATCATCTTTTCCATAAATAGTCCGGCTTATCATGCCACCTGCATTCAAAACAAACCCAAGTCCAACTCTACTGGCCTCTTCTGCCACGCCAATTCCACCTGCATGATAGCTTAACGAAATAGGCACGTCAATATCTTTACTTTTGATCTGATATAGGGGAATACTAATAGAAGGAACTCCTGTATAGGGGCTTACCGGAACATTGCCATACTTTTCCAAGGCCGCCGCTGTAGGAGAAGGAGGGATAACTGTTGGCAATGCAAAGGCATTACTCTGTGCCTGAATACCAATAGCGCTGTCAAGAAGTAGCATGCCTAACACTAACACCTTGCCTATGGTGAAAACGGATCTCCCTTTATTCTGAAGGAATTTGCTAAACATATAACAAAATGGCACTAGAAATCTACTATTTCCATGACAATGCCCATTGTAAAAAAAGCAGACGCGCATAATTGGCAGCATAACTAACCTTATGGTGATAATTTATTTATGAAATAAAACGCTGGAAAGGAAAGGCTGGAATGAAGACGATACGTAGGTTTTAAATTACTTAACCGTACTTCCACAAATGTGTTAAAGCAGTTTTAAATAAGCAAGAAAATCAGTGAAAAAATATTAAAAATATTACACTAAAATAAATATAAAAAATAGTACAAGAAGGTTTAATAACGAAAACAGTAGAAGGTAAACATTAAAATAGTCAGACTATGAAAATATTTTTTTATTGACTAAAATTTGGAATTACTATTGATATTTATCGTATATTCATTCTTTTGTATAATCTCATATAGGTTTTAACCAAGATAGATAATACACCAGTTTTGATATAAATTAGGTATATACCGAAGCAGATTCTATTGAATTTATTACATATGGTTACATGATAAAATAAATAAAATTTAATTTTTAACTATAGTGTAGAGCTTATACTTAACTACCTAATTGTCAGGTAGCGCCTACTAGATTATATATTTTATTTCACAGCTCCGTTAGAATATGCTATTTCATTCTGTTTGTTTATTGTGGTTTAAGCAAGGCTTTTTTGGCAGTTTAAAACCCATACCCACTCTGGTAGTCCTCCTCTTTGCAACAGGATGTATACTTGCTCAAAGTCCCTCTACTACCAAAACTGAGTCTGCAACAAAGAGTATCTCCCAAAAATCTATTACAAAAAAATCTACGGGAAAGAAAACTTCTTTTACAGAGAAAGAGACTCTTGATTCGATTGCTCTGTCAAAGGCTCCTGTATACACCTCATTGAAAGAAGCACTAAAGAATCCGGCCAAAGTCTACAAGCTATCCTTGTCAGGTTTGGATTCATTACCCGCCTCTGTGACCAAACTTACAAGCCTTAAACAACTGGATTTATCAGGTTCTAAGCTCAAGACTCTGCCTTCTTCTGTGGGTTCCTTAGCCAAACTGGAATCGCTTAATCTGCAAGGCAATCAGCTTACCACACTGCCTGTATCTATTACCTCTCTGTCTAAACTTCAGGTACTCAAACTAGATAGTAATGCACTTACTGCTCTACCTGATTCAATGGGTAAACTCAAGCAACTTCGCTCGCTTACACTGACTCATAATAAACTTAGCAGTTTACCTTCATCTGTAGACTCTTTGCCCTCACTGACCGATCTGCAGATTCGGGGCAACCAGCTTAAAGACCGTTTGCTTACGCAAAGTGAACTTGCTCAATTGCCCTTGGTACAATCGCTCCAGGAAGCGCTGAAAAACCCGGATCAGGTCTATAAGCTTCAACTCTCAGGATTAACCAAACTCTCCCCACAAATCGGAGAACTATCTAACTTACAACAGCTAGATCTGTCAGGTAATATTTTAGAATCTTTACCTTCTCAGATAAGCAATCTATCCAAACTCGAAAAACTGGATCTGACCAGTGTACATTTAAAAGAACTACCTACAGAGATTGGTAACTTATCCAATCTGAAAACGCTGGATTTGTCAGCCAATAAATTGACCAGCTTTCCAGAGAGTATTTCCGGATTGAAAAATCTTCAAACCCTACGTATTGGGCAAAACAGTCTAACCAGTTTACCGGAAAGTGTAGGAAATCTATCAAAGCTTTCTACGCTCGATCTGTCAGGCAATAAACTCTCTTCGCTCTCTGAGTCGCTGACTAAACTCACATCCTTAAAAGATCTGAATCTGTCTTCTAATCAGTTATCATCTTTGCCTGGTCAGGTGGGTTCTTTGACATCGTTAGAGAATCTAAATGTACTGGGGAATAAACTGACTTCCTTGCCTGAGTCTATGGGTAAACTATCGAGTCTGAAAAATCTTAATCTGTCTTCCAATACGTTGACATCTCTACCCAAAGAACTGGGCTCGCTAAAAAGTCTGCAAACACTGCTGGCCAGAAATAATCAGATTTCCTCGCTGGCAGCTGAAATTTCTTCTGCGGATGTATCTAGTCTTTCTTCGTTAAAGGAATTGAATCTATCGGGAAACCTGCTGGATAAATTGCCTGAGGATCTGTCAGGATTGAAAAATCTGGAGAACCTGAATGTGTGGAATAACAAACTCACGACCCTGCCTTCCTCGATTGGCAAACTATCCAATCTGAAAAATCTGGATTTATGGAGCAATCAGATCAGCGATTTACCTTCCGAACTGGGAGAGTTGAAAAATCTGGATTCGTTGAAACTACAGACCTCAACCCTGACATCAGCCGCCAGAGAAAAGCTCAAACAAAGTCTGCTTTCTACCCATGTACTGCCTTCCGGAATTGGGTTGTAACGATTGAAATAGTAATGGGAATAATAATTTGAATAGCCATGAGGCATTGTTTTAGGGTGGTAAGGGTTGTATTCCTGCTAGTAGTATTCAATCTAGGCTTTTGTCTGGGTGCAGTGCCTGTCTTTGCCCAGACAGCACCCTATCAGACAATGCCATATCACTGGGTGGAGATTACCAATCCTTCTTTTGAAGGGGCCCCCCAGCGTGATTACCCACCTTTCCCCTGGAGAAGCTGTGATTGGACCTCAACTCCGGATATACAACCGATCTGGAATGGCAATACGCAAACAGCCTCTGATGGGAAAACCTATCTGGGGTTAGTCTGTCGGGGAGAAACTGAAGTATTTCCACTGGGCAGCTATGAGTCGGTTTTTCAGTCACTGCCTCTCAAACCCGTTGAACCAGGTTCACCTTTTTATGGACCTGTATTAAAACGAGATAGTACCTATTGTTTTTTTATCGACCTGTGCTTTCCGGGTCCGAGTTCAGGGAGCAGCTCGATTCTTTCACCGGCTATATTCCGGCTGTGGGCAACAGAAGGCACCAACGGCTGCACACCTACTGAACTGTTATGGACGTCTCCGGTAATTGAGCACCGGGAATGGCGCACCTATAAAGTACAGTTTACACCCAGACAAACGGCTTATTTCTCGCTGGCTTTTGATTGTTATTTTGCCCAAATGCCGTTTTATCATGGCGGTATCTTTCTGGATAATATTCACCAACAGGAGAGGGCAAACCTTTTGGGGAAAGATACACTGGTCTGCTACTCACGTACCTACACGCTCAGACCCAGTTTTCATACTATGGAGAGTGACGGCATTATTGGACAGGATACGACTCGTGAACAGTTTGTCTATCAGTGGTCTGATGGCTCATGGGCAGATAGTCTGCTGATCTCCCAGCCAGGAACCTACTGGGTCAAAGCCTCAGATGGATGTGTGGTGTATCAGGATAGTATTCAGGTTAACTTTACCGAATGCGAAGAAACCTTCCGTGTTCCCAATGTGATTACCCCCAATGGCGACAAGGACAATGAAGTATTTCGCTTTGAAGGAATAGGCAAGGAAAACTGGCAGCTGCAGGTATATAACAGGTGGGGAAAGCTGGTCTATCAGTCCAGAAATTATCAGCAGGACTGGTCAGCAGAAGGCTTGCCAGCCGGGATATATTATTACCACTTAGCCAAAACAGGCTTCCGATCCAGAACAGGTTGGCTGGAAGTTTTAAGGTAATACAAAAGAATATATATAAGACCACACACTCTGATAATACATCATGCTTCATACACTATGAGACAACTCTATGATTGCACTATTCTATTGAAACTATCTTATCTGGTCTCACTCTTTGTAGTAGGAGTAGCTTTGGAAATAAAAGCTCAGACACCTTCTGACTCATTATATACTCGCAGACACGAGGCCGGAAAGAAAGAAAGTCCGTGGGTATTTGCTGGCAATGTCAGCTTTCAGATCAAACCGCTGCTGATCAATGCCTCTCCCCTGTTGGGTTATAAATTTACAGATAACCTGGTGACAGGCCTGGGTCCTACCTATATTTATAACAAAGAAGGGTTGGTTTCTCCGTTGGTGAGTAGCAAACCCAGTAGTAGCAAACCCGGTCCTATGCATGTGTATGGAGGAAGAGTATTTGTAGCCAGAAGGCTCTATAAGCCATTGTTTTTACAGGCCGAAACCGAGGCGTTGAATTACCCTTATTTTGATGACAGAGAAGACAAAAGACGTGACTGGGTAGTGAACCCTCTGGCTGGATTGTCATTAAACATGAATACGGGGGGCAAATCGTTTTTTCAGATTACAGTGCTCTATAACTTTAATTACAACAAAAACGAGTTTAACAAACAGCTTTATAATTCTCCCTGGGTGTTTCGTCTGGGAGCTGGTTTAGGTGGAGGTAAAAAGTAAATGAACCTAATAAGATAGATCATTTTAATGACCGATTGTATAGTATCATAACTCAAAACCAAAAGTCCTTGACAGAACTACCTGACAAGGACTTTACTTAACTCTTTACTATCTTAACTTAGTTTATCACCGAATAACCATTTACAAAAAACCTGATTTTTTTACCAGGATTTTCCATCCAAGTCAGGTCGTTTTTATTTTTTTCTTCCCTACGGACCATTTTTATAGGAGGAAATCATTTACTAGTATCTTATTTGAGCTCCAGAAGGCTTATTTATTGTGTCTTTATTAGAAATGATTGGATTAGAGACGAGTCTTCGTGCTTCCTCTATTAACTCATTCAAAAATTCAGTTGATAATTGGTCTTCAGCTAAAGTTATAGTTCCAGTTCTCAAGGCTCTTTTTTGAACTGATGAGTAAATATCTCTTGAAGATCTATTTGATTGTTCATTCTCTGAATTTGGAACAAAGTCATATTCATGTGCTGGATATTGATCTGTAAGGAAGTCATACTCTACAGCTGGGTAAACTGTAGTCTTCTGATCTATATCTATCATTTTTGGCTCATAAGGGAGAAATAACTCTTCTAAAATGTCATATTCAATAGCAGGATATGTTGAGCTGATCTGATCAACAGAAATAATGGTATACTGATAGGACAATATATTTGATGGTGTTTTAGGAGCAATATATTTTCCATATGATAAAATCTGATAATCTAATGGATAATCAAATATTGTCTGATTGGAATCTGCTAAAATGGTTTCGAGCTGCTTTTCTGTTTTTGGCTTCAGTCGAATATACAAATGGGTAGCGTTGATTTCAACCTGACCTTTATGTACTAATCGGTTTTCCGATTTGAGTTTTTTATAAGCCTTCCTTACATTTTCTATTGTAAATGGAATGACTAGTTTTTCTCCCAATCGCATAATTCCATTAGAAGGTATTTCTCCAAGTGGTTTAGGAATTGATTCTGTAGCTTGATCGCAAGCTGTTAGCGTTAGACATACTGTAAAAACAAGAGAAGCAAGTGATGTTATATTGCGTTTCATATTTATTATATAGTAAGTAGTTGCTATGCAACTACTTTTTCGTTAGAATTGTAGTTGTACTTCAACTACTTTATAAGTGTTAAAGGTAGTTGTTTGACGACTACTTTTAACACTTGTAGTATAGAAATAAATTATACTTAAAATTTAAAGAGCTGTTAATGGAAAAAAATATACCAGTAATACGAATCACTGCATATCGAAAATAAAGTAGAAAAGGAATCTGCTTTAAACAGAAGAAGAGAGAAAGATGGATTTAAAGATAAAATATTGATTTTGAGTAAGTTGATTATTGAAAATAACAGACTTAGAAACCTTGCATATGTGAAGATGTGAAAGGTAAGTTAATATTTTCTGCTCGTTGTAAGTAATGTATTTGTAGTTTAATTAAGTCGGCTGTTTCTCTCACCTTAACACCACTAATCTTTTCTACTGCAAATAATAGCGGACCCAAATTTACTTTTTGACGAATAAAATCTGTTACATGATAAAGTTCCATTTGACCTAAGTCTGTTTTCTGACTGTGACGTATGAATATACTCAGATCTAACTGACCAAGGGCATATCCCTTTTTCCTGCTTACTTGTGGAAGCACTATACATAGTTTGCTCATTCTAATCTCATCTAGTTGAAAGATAAGACTTAAATGCTCAGAAGATTCGATAATCAAATTGATTTCCTGGTCATCTAAGTACTGACTAATATGTATGGTGAGTTGATTAGGCATGTATTCAATTCTTGATTTTAAAAAGATATAGTTACAAGTTTACTTTTTGTTAATACATACATGTCCAGCATAGATTATAACTGATTTAACATATTTTTCAACAATTCTTATCTGCCCATTGTTCTTAAATGTCTTGTAACTGTGTATAAATCTTATACACTTTCTGAACTTCTTATTGTGTATTAAATCTGCCTAAACTTAAACACAAACAAGAAAACGCCTCAGATTCATTCAAACCCATAGACATTAAAACATGAGATGGTTCTATAGAAGCTGTAGTTCAATACGATTTGTCACATTGTTATCAAAATAGACCATAACACAAATGTAAAAAGTTGTTTTTCGCTTTATACAAGGATATTCTTTTCACTGACAATTCCTTGCATACTAAACCATAGAGAAATAAACCAGAGATAGAACCAAAGAGAATACAAAATACCAAAGGGAAGAAAAATGGGGGTTCTGCGTTGTTATGCAAGCTTTTGGCGAGTTTTCTTTGAAGAAAAAGTTTAAAAAAAAGAGTAAAAAAGTTGTTTCAAAAGTTTCATATTTGAAACTTTTAGTGTATATTTACATATAAGATAATGAGAGAGAAACACAGAAACACCCCCTCTCATCCCTCTTTTGCCAAGCAAGGCAGCGTTCTTTACTTACTGAAATTAGCTACTGCGTAAGGGTATTCTGACACGCTGGTAGGTCGCAAGATTACCTCTCACACGGGTACTAGACTGCCGCAGGTCTGCAAGGCAGGATAAACTCAACATTGCCCTGAAAAATTGAAAGCCAGCCTTCTATAACACGATAGTTAAAACAGGCAAGGCAAGTAACTGAATGTAGGGGAACAGACGAACGCTTAACAAACTAAACGCTGTATTTACGCCTCTCACCGTCAATACAGCTATCTCTCACGTTTAACTTTCTTTTGTATGGAAATTGTAAATCAAGTTCAGCAGATACTTGCTGACAAAGCTACTTATAATCAAATTCCGTTTTTAATTGATACATGTGCGGGAATGCTCGAAGTTGGAACTGTACTTTATACTAGCTATGGGTATGAGCAGACCAATATTGACTTTTATAAAGTCACTAAAATGGGAAAGAAATTCTTTGAGGCTATGCGACTGCCAAGGGAAAATACATATACAGGTGATATGTGTGGTAAGGCAATTGCGCTTGATAGCAATCAAGGTAAAATAGTAAAAGGATACTGGAAAAGTAAATGTGATGGTGATAGAGTTTTTGAATCTATTAAGGTAGATGGAATCTACGCCAGCAGATGGGACGGAAAGCCTAAGTATTTTTCCAGCTATGCATAGCTGGAAAAATACCAAAGCCGATTCATTTCATCATTTACAAACTTTCTCCCTTCCAATACATTTATGCAAACAGGTTCACAGCAATCAGGATATTATATAAAAAACCTTGAAAGTGGAAAAATTGAACTTTATTTCTCAAAGAGTGAATATAAAGCATTATCCACAGAAGCCAGAAAGAAGATAAAATCTTATTTTCTGTTCTCTTCCAGTAAAGCCGCATGGATTAGTAAATCCTCTCAAAATACTTCTTGGGTTGAAGAGATAGCCAATAGTATTGGCTTAATTTATAAAGGAACAGAAGGAGAAAAGATTAGTTTTGGAGAAAAAGTAGAACTGGCTTCACAGAAAGCAGCCAGCCAAGCCGAAAGATTCAAAAATCGAGCAATTCATTTAGAAAATCAGTCAAATCAGCTTTTTGCAAACTCTCATAACATGGTATCCTGCATTCCAGTAGGACAACCTATATTAGTAGGTCATCATAGCGAAAAAGCACACCGAAACCTTTTAAACAGGTCTTGGACTATGCTTGGAAATGCCGTAAAAACCAGTGAAAGGGCGGACTATTATCAGCAGAAAGCGAAAGCTGCAACGTATACAGCCAGTCAGGAACAACTTAATAACCCTGCTTTCCTTAATCGTAGAATTGAAGAGTGTAAAGCAAATATTCGTAAGCAGGAACAAAACTTAAGTAACTCTACCTCTGAAAATAACAAGAGAATTTATCTGGAAAGAATAGCCGAGCAGAATGACAAATTAACTTTCTATACTGATAAACTTATAGCAATGGGTGGAATAAAGTATACTAAAGAGAATTTAAAGCTGCAACGAGTAAGCCATATCTTCTATAAATCAAAATGGTATCCTCTTAAATCCTTAAATACAAAGTCAGTGACTGTTATAAATTGGTTGGATTTAGCAGGATGGACATGGAATGTACCTTATGCAGAAATAAAGGGGATCAAAACTTTAGATCAGGATTTTAAAGTTCTGGACCGCAATAATGAAGAAGTCAAGCCAACCATTAAGTATAAATAGTTTTTAAGTACTTCTCTATTAATTAATTCCATTAAACCCTCATATAAATGAGGGTTTTTTATTTTCCATTCTTTTCATTAACCAATTTCATTATGGACTTTTTTAAAACTATAACACCTTATCTGAAGGACTTTGATCTGACTATTTCCCTGCGCTTGAAGGGGCATGAATTGACCATATTGCTTTTGCCCAAAATGAGTAATCCAGAGAGTACTACCTCTTTCACCCCCTTAACTATGATAGGTCCGGTTGATATGATGGATGAACAATTTTTTTTTAAAATAGAAGATTCTATGCAGCTAACCCGATCTGTAATCGCTTCGATAAAGCCCTTTGAACAGGCAATGAAGAAGAAATTAGAAGAAACTCAGAATAAAAATAACAAGGACACAAAAAAAATAGAACCTATTAAAATTGCAAAGGCTATACCCGGTTTGTTTGATACCTCTTTATCCGATTCCACTACACCAGATACATCTTCGACAGACAGCTCTACACCTGATACCTCTGTCCTTGATTCATCTATAACTAATCTATCATACTCAAACACACAAAAAGATGATACTACTAACACAAACACTGACTCGCAAATTTCAACTGAAGAAGAACGGGAATGTAATTGAGTTAAACGACCCTAATTCGTCCTTTTCTCCTGAAGAAGTAATGAGTTTTTATGCAAATATGTATAGTGAACTCACAACAGCAACAGTTTACGGCCCAGAGGTAAAAGAGAAGGAACTTTTATATGAATTTAAAACCACTGTAGGAGTTAAGGGCTAAAGCTATGAATACACGACAATTTATACAGGATATACTATGCAACAGCGAGATTCAAAAGTGCGAAATAAATCACAACATCAGAGATCCGGAAAGTTACAAAGAGTTCCATCAGTTAATCGGCTCAATTTTCCAAACCGAAAGCATGGAAAGTCATCGTTTGGGGGTAGAGAAAGACCAGAGGTTCCTAGCCTCATCCATAACACTGGATTTACTCCTGTAAATGTTTCTGTTCTACCTAAAAGCAAGTTAGAAGTATTACTTAAACAAAGCTTAACTAACCCTGCAAAGTTAATTTCAGATTTGTATACCTATTTAAGTGGGTATACCACTTTTATGGATAGACAGGATTGGTTACCTAGCACTTCTCCCGCAGAAGTGCTAACGTGGCTCCTTAATCAGCTTTCAATTTTATTACCTAAAAATGAAAGTATAGGCATTCCCAGATATGAAGACAGACATGATAACTACGATTTGGTAAGGCGTATTCACTATTACCAGCATGAAACTATCTTTTGTGGCCTTCCTTTATGGTTTCTCCCTTCATTAAAGAGTTATCCTCTGCATGATATACTGATTGGGTTTGTTCATCATCTGAATAAAGTAAAAGGAATTCAACTCTGGGATGAGGATGAAGATTATGCTCTTGGATACCTTGAATCACAGGTAGATGAGCAAGATTATGGCGAGGATTTTCCAAAGGATTATATACAGGAATTAAAGGAGGAGATTGCTTTATATAGAGAAGGGGATGCACATGTGTATAGAGAAATAATTCAAAAATCCAGTTTATCCCTGTCTGTAGTCACAACACAGGTAGAAAAATTTAAACCCGTTTCAGACTTTGAAAAAGGTCTGATTGATTGGATTAAATTGGGGCTTGAACTCTTTGATTCTTCCTATTCCTTATTGAATTTTAGTCATTGTATTACAGATGGTGAAGCTGAAGAATATCCCATCCTACCTCATCAATATCTGAGATTCGTTTGGGTAGATGAAGGACATACCATGAATGCAGTATTTGATAGTATGAATGAAAACTACGCTGAATATGGTGCAATTCCCTTAGTGTGGTCAAAGCCAATTAAAAACCTTGCTGATTTAACTCAATCACCTCCTGACTTTCCCAATCATTTATATGATTTTTTTGAAAAAGGAAATTCCCTTTTCTCTGAAATTTCGAAATACATCTCAACTTTTAAAATAGATCATGATAAGCCTTGATTTAGAATCTCCATTTGCTCCCAGACAAGCAATTATACTATACCAGAATGAAAACAAATATTATCTGGAAAGCCATACTATATACTTTGATCAGGATAATAAATCTTTTCTATCAGAGGGAAAACCATTACAGAAAGAAACCATTATGCAGATTGCCAAACAGTTCTCCACTGATAATCAATTAAAATTTACCTGCAAGCAACTTCTGCCCAATAACCTGATTTATGTTGACACGCAATATGGAAATTCTACATTTGTATGGTTTTTAAAGCCTCAAAGAAACCCTCTCTTCTTTACGAGTAATTTAGCAATTCCCAATGGACAGGCATTTTGTCCAGGATTAGTATTCGTGGCCAAAAACAAAACTCTCTCTGTTTTCGCATTTCGAGGGGATATAGTAAACCTTCGGACCAAACTTTATATAGCACCATTTCATAATATATATAAAGATGGAAAGGTTTGCCTGGGTAATGCCAAAATTGAAAATGTAGAGGGAGAATATGAAAATGTCTTAACCCAATGGCAGAAAATATTTTTTGGCTCCGAGTTCTCAAACCTGCTTGTTAATTCATCTCCTACAAAAACAAATATAAATCTTCTTTGGAAAGATTTGATTTCTAACGGTGCTAAGTTTCCTGTCGAAGAATTGCTTCCTCATCCAATAAAGACCATAAAACAACTAATCGAAACACTATAAAACCAAGTCTTTGTGTATGCATTATATAGACAATTATTTACTTAACCCTACTCATAAAGTCAGTGTGACACTTATTGGAGTTGGAGGAACAGGGAGTCAGGTTCTCAGTGGTTTAGCCAGAATGCATCTGGCAATGGTAAAACTTGGGCATCCTGGCCTGCATGTGATAGCGTATGATGCAGATATTGTCTCAGAGGCCAATGTAGGAAGACAATTATTTTCTCCTTCTGACCTTGGATTTAATAAAGCAATACTGCTTATTTCAAGAATTAACCGTTTCTACGGTTTGTCATGGGAGGCAATTCCGGTGAATTATACCAAAAAGTATGTGAGTGCTAACCACATATCCCCAAGTAATATACTCATCACCTGTGTTGATACGGCAAAAGCCAGATTGGAAATTAGCAAAATATATACTGATTCAATGACTGTATTTCATAACAGTTTTTACAAGCCCTTTTACTGGATGGACTATGGAAACAGCCATTCAACAGGACAAGTAATATTAGGTACAGTACGTCCCATTCAACAACCCAAATCCGTAAATAAACTCTATGAAACATTGCCAACTGTGACTGATATGTTTCCGGATTTAATAAACGCAGATGATGATGTTCAACAGGGGCCAAGCTGCTCTTTGGCAGAAGCACTATCCAAACAAGATTTGCTAATTAATTCAACACTAGCACAATTTGGTATTGCCTTACTGTGGAAAATGTTTAGAGAAGTAAGGATTTCTTACCACGGAGCATTTATTAACCTTTCTACCTTCATGGTTAATCCTATTCGACTGCAATAATTCAAGAAGGGATTAGAGTTCTAAAACAGACAATAGAATTCTAATCTAAGCAATATTAGATAATGCATAGAGTACAATTCATACACAGGCTCTATAAAGGAAATAACCAGAGAGAGAACCAAATAGAATACAAAAAAACCAGAGGGAAGAAAAATGGGGATTCTGCACTGTTATACAAGCTTTTGGCGAGTTTTCTTTGAAGAAAAAGTTTAAAAAAAAAGAGTAAAAAAGTTGTTTCAAAAGTTTCATATTTGAAACTTTTAGTGTATATTTACATATAAGATAATGAGAGAGAAACACAGAAACACCCCCTCTCATCCCTCTTTTGCCAAGCAAGGCAGCGTTCTTTACTTACTGAAATTAGCTACTGCGTAAGGGTATTCTGACACGCTGGTAGGTCGCAAGATTACCTCTCACACGGGTACTAGACTGCCGCAGGTCTGCAAGGCAGGATAAACTCAACATTGCCCTGAAAAATTGAAAGCCAGCCTTCTATAACACGATAGTTAGAAACAGGTTAGGCAAGTAACTGAATGTAGGGGAACAGACGAACGCTTAACAAACTAAACGCTGTATTTACGCCTCTCACCGTCAATACAGCAGTTTCTCACTTTTAACTTTCTTTTGTATGGAAAATCAATCGTCAATTGAGCAAGAAACGCAGGTATCCAAACTGACTCTAAATGAATTAGACCAATTTACTGGTACAGAATATTACCATAAATATTTTGGCATAAATTTAACGGATGGGTGTCTTTTTGTGGCAAAAAAGGGGAGAGCATACTGGATTTTTGACCTAATTGCTTCTTATCAATTTGAGCAAAAGGTCAGAAAAGAACCTTTTCAGGTCTGGTATTTTAAAAAGGAGGGAATTGGTGGTATCATAACATGTGATGATGGGAATGGTAACATTGTTGCTAGTCAGGTTATTGAATACACTGACTTTCCATTGGATGAAATAAAGTTCTTTGTAACTAGTCAGGTTTGCATGTTAACAAGTGAACATTAACCAGATCAAAGGACAGAAGCCTGATCATTGATCAGGCTTATCAGTTATAGAACCTTTATTATTTTAAAATTCATCATTATGAAGTACAAATCCCTGGTATTTATAAGATCAATATGGACAAAATTGTTGATAAATCAGAAATGTGATTACGAATATTATAGATCAAACATAGTTCTATAAATCAGCTTTCTGATCCAGGCCTGTTATAAAAAAGGCCTGGATCAGAAATCCAGGCTTTTAACCAATCAGGTCGCATTTGTTTATTTTTAGATCATACTACATATGTTTGCGCCCTGATCTGATCTTTAATTTCTTTTCAAGTGAGATAGTAATCTTCCCATGGATTTTTAGTGTGTTGATTGCTTTTTTAAAAGATATAAGGCTTCTGTATTTTTAAGCAACCTGTGTTGAGCAATCACCTCATATCCAATCTTTACCAATAGTTGTCTAATTAAGTCTGCATTATAGTGATTCTGAATAGTACCATCCATAACACAGATAACTCTCGAGTATGTAAGTCCATTTACCATCGCCCATTTTTGTAGCGTCTGATTCGCATTAACAATGTTTATTAATTCCTGTCTGATAATTGATATACACTGTGTATAGGACTTTATGCTAAAGTGAACAGGTTTATCCGATTGTAAATTCGGTCGGGAAAAGGTTTGTATCAGATTTATCGGGCTGTGCATATGATCGTTCAGGGTATAGTGATGGAAATAGATGTTGACTTATACTTATTCAGACGATCAGAGCATACCATGTTCACAGTATATGTTCCTGCCTTTGGTTTAAATGGTACTACCTTTAATAAGGTCGTATATTCATTCAATTGCTGATACGAAATTTCAATCCAGTCTCCAGAACGAAACTCCTCATTACCATAGAAAACCGATCCATCCAGGCCTTGGGGAAAAGTGACAATAAGCTTGTAATTTTCTTTTGGAGCCTGAAAGTCAAGTTGCTTAACATAAATTTCTGCATATAATGTGTCTTTAGTGGAGGATTCAACTACTCTGGCCAGAAAATTAAATTCAGGAACAGCTGTGTTCTGATCTACCGGATTGACTTCTAGTTTTTTCTGACAACTTGCCACTAGTATCACAACTATTAGATACCTAAAAATGGTTTGCAGTACACATATTTGAGGGGTACTCAGATGTTGTATTTTCATTGTTTGAAGTAGTTAAAGCGAAAACCAAGACCATACACAAAATGAAAGTTCTGAACTTTGCTGGAAGGCAGATAATTTGCCTTTCCATAAAGTACCAAAGCCACCCGGTAAGAAAGGTTAATTTCACCCATTAAACCACCTGCAATACCTATAATCATTTTATTCAGATTCTCCTTGATTTCTATATTTCCTTTACTGCCGGCATTCGCCCTCTCATATCCTCCCAAAACAGTGAAGGCAGGATTTATATAAAGAATTCGATCCAGCGTTTTAAATCCTTTTGGAGCAAATGTGCCTTCCAGAAGGTATTGATCAACCCGAATCAGCTCATTCTCCAAGCCATCGCTGTTGAAGGCATAAAATTTCATTTGTGTAGATACTCCTGCCTGCCAGATCCCTTCTTTTCGCCCATATTTTCCAAAACTAATTTTTGCCCAATACCCTGTATTATCCGTCTTCCGGAGTTGTGTGCCATCTAATAGTCCTGTGGCTATCTCTACAAAGCGTTGTCGTGGCTGGTGAATTTGAGCCTTAGCTAAGAATGTCATCCCGCTAATAAGCATAAGTGTCCCTATATATTTTATAATCATCTTAGTACAGTGTTATAGTGTGGTTTATAAACCTTTTGCCCTGATGATGACATCTGAATCAATTTCAAATCTGAGATGCCGACCTCCCTTGTTTTCATACACCTGAATTTCCAATATCTTTTCTTCTCCATAGGTTACCATAGGTAAAGCAAACACAAGTGATCGCTTTCCCTGGTGAGGAATAGTAGTTGGTACAGTGGGATACTGATGAAATGTTGGTAGTTCGAATTCCTGATAAGCCATTCGTTTGGTAACATCACGATCTTTAAGAAAGAATTTGAAGAAGTCAATTTCGTAATCAATATCTGATCGGTTCTCAAAGAATACCTGTAAAAACATCGTCTTTTCATGTACATAAACTCCAGTGAGTAGAAAAGACATACGCATCTTCATTACTCCTACATTATGTACAAAACGCCTATTATAGATCACCTTCTTGGACAAGTCTTTGAGCTCTTCAGATGAAAGAATATTATCTGCAAGCGTAACTCCTTCTGGCGTTATTGAGCGTATGATTCCTGTTTCCTGTGCATATTGAGCGTCCTTCTCTACGTTTCCGGCAATGCTTATATTGAGTTGCAATGGAGATGGATTATAATCCACAAGAAAGGGGTAGTATTTTCCTTCTTCGGTAATAACAACAAGTGTAGTTTGCTCAAATCCTTTAGTATTTGCTTTAACACGAAGTACATTTTCAGAAGGTTCTGCTTTATCTGCTACCACAGCTGAGGAACCAATGTCTACATATAAAATCTTGGAAGGAAAAATGATATGAGTAGTTTTATCATAACAAGTTTCCAACGGATAGGATGCCCGGATTGCCTTATCAGCAATGGGTAAAATATAGGGAGACTTGGGAGCCTTCTGCTCAAAAAGCTTTTCTGCTGTGCCATACTTCTCTGCTGTTGTACTAACTGTTGAAGCCGATACTTTTCCTACATTTGTTTTGTCTTTACTAAGTACATCTTTGTTACCTAAGTCCTTAGTACCATTAGACTTTGATCCCTTAGAGGAGGCCTGTGGGTTATGACCCTGACTTATTTGAACTGAGTGAATTTGAGCTTGACTTATCTGAGCTGAGTGAATCTGAGCTGATAGGGGTAATGTCAAAACACCAAGTGAAAGTGCTGAATATAGCAGTCCCGAGTAAATCAACTTTGAGTAAACAAACTTTGTATAGGCTAGCTTTGAAGAAAGCTTTGTTAAGCTTTGTTGCAATTGGAAATCCTGATTTTCAATACTTTGAGCTGCATTACTCTGATCCTGAGTCATCATTTGGAAAAAAATCATGTGCTGTTCCATAGGGGTTAATTTTGTTCTTGTTTGAGATAAATGCGGTAGTTAGGCCGTATAATTGCTTTTTGCTGGCTGATTTTGCGGGAAGCAAGTGACCTTGCTCCATTTATGGCCAAATTCACTCCCTGAGAGGCTGTTTGTCCAACCACCATTTCTCCAACATTGGCACCAGTGGGAACCATGTAGGGCATATTTATCGATCCTCCACTTACAGTTTGTGATCCTGTTTGTGCAATCTGTTGTTTGACTGCCATATTAGGTACATAAATACCCGCATGACCGTCTATATCATATGCCATTAATTTGACAGGAATAATACTGCTTTGAATTCGGATAGAAGAAATCATTACATGAACACGTTCTCCACTAATACCACACTCTCCACTTAAAATTGAATTTTTTGGCAGGATGAATTTTCCTACCTGTATGTCTTGAAGTAACCTTAATTTTATTGTAGACCCATTTGTTACTGTTACATTATCTGCATCTCCATGAATAACAGCCTCAATTGAATTAGGGACAGGTTGAGCTGCGACCATTTCAGGTTTTTTGCGTTCACCTTTCAGACCATAAAATGAGTTTTGATGAGCGGTTTCTTTTGGAACCTCAACATATTTATCCAGATTTGCCACGGTAACAGGAGTGATTGCTATAGATCCATGAGCAGTACCAGATTTGTGAGCATAAGTGGAACGCTCACTTTCTGATGTATTTGCTGACATATCTGAATCTGGATCTAGCGAATATGCATCGAGCGAATATGGTTCTGATCTTTGCTGCTCACGGTTAAGGTTTTCCATTTGACTTACTGCCATCTGTTCCATTCTGGCAGCTCTTTCCAGTGCTTCATCTCGTGACCTGCGTTCGGCGATATCATGAGCAGATAAAGCAGCAGGTTTTGTAATCTGGCTGATGGTGTGTTTGTTTTGATTATTGGTTTGGTCTAACTGCTGGCTGTAATATTTGCGTACATCTTCCCGGTTTTGCCAGACAGGTTCTCTCACACCGTTTTTTCTGGCAATCTCTTCTATTGACAGATCTTCATTTGATGCAATACCAAATTGTTTAGCTGCATTTTCTTTTTTTTGCTTTTCTTCCAGAGACCCATAAGTTTGAGAGAAAAAGGTAGAATCAGTTGCTTTATCCGTACTCAGATTTGCGTTATCATACTTATTTGCTTTAATCTGATCTTTAGGGATCTCCGGAAGCTGTGCATCTAAAGTGTTGCTGGCCTGGAGTTGTTCAGCTTCAGAATTATAGGAAATAAATCCAGTTGAAATTCCTATTGCGGCAATGGCAACCATTGCAATAACACTTGACTGAGGAAGATTCAGGGCCTTTGTGACTAGAGTTGAGAGTCCTTTGCTTTCTTGCATAGTAATTATACAAAGTGATTATACAAATAATGAAACTAATGTGATTAAGGCGTAAAGAAGTACTATCCCCAACAGAGATAGTACCCAGATATTCCGTGTTCGTATGCTTACTCTATTCTGCCATTCTTCCAATGCTGTAGCCATTTTCCTGGTTAGATAGGTAATGCAGTCATTAATCTTTCTGGAAAATGGAGTTGTCCTCTCAGATACCGATGCCATTTCAGATACAGATGCTATCTCAGATGGAGGTGACTGGTGTTGGGATGACTGTTGATGAATAAAACTTTTTTCGTCTGGCATACAATACGTTGTTTAATACTGATAATAAACTTGCTTACAATTGACCGTTATCCAGTTTATTGAGAAGTACAGTCATCCATTCCTGTTCTGACAGGCCAGGGGGAGTCTCCATTACAAAGTATGCTTTCTGAGTTCCCAGAATTTTTAGATCCTGTTCATGTTCTTTAGTCCATGCCTCTAGCAGATCTTGATAAAACATTATTTTGGGATCTTTGGGATTTGGCTTTTGAGGCATTGGATCATTAACCAGATTCTGTATTGCAGTTTGTTTTGCCTTCGGATTGTTTGGATCAGTAAGCCAGGCCTGTTCTTTTTCAGTTAATGCATCCGCTTCATTACGTGCCTGTTCATCTAATTTTGATAAGTCAGGTCCTTGGGAGCTATATTCACCAAAATCAATTTGTGCTGCAGATCCGGACCCGTTTGTATTTCGGGACACCGCATACAAACTCATGGTCTTAAGCCGATCATTGGTTGTACGACATCTTTTTAAGGACATATATTCAATTCCGGATACAAAAGCTTTCAGCCGAGCCGAAGATGCAGCTGCATCAGAATGAATTTTCATGATGAACTGCATCCTTTCCGAACTATTCATTTCAACCAAATTTGCTTTAATACCAGAACTTAAGTCTTTAAGTAGCTTTGAGTCCTGTTGAGCAAGTTTATTAAGAGTAGAATAGAAGCTTGCCACTTCAGAAGGACTAAAATGTTTATCTTCTGCTATGACATTCAAGGATTTTTTGTAAATGTCAACAGAGGTCTGAATAAACTCTGCCGTTTCCTGAATACGTCTGAATTGCTGTACACCATTATGTACTTCTTTCAGCTTTTCAACAACTTTGGTTGCTTGTTTAAATGCTTCACTATTGATAATCTTTGAAGCAGCCTGGATGGTTTGACTAATGGTGTTGATAATTGAATTGTAAAAATCAGCTACAACCATTTGTGAAAACCCGGCACTGCTGATCCAGGAAAAAAGAAAGATTAACATGACTTTACGCCAGTGCTTTCTATGCCCCATTATTCCTTGTGCTTTTGTTCCACGCATTTTAGGCGAAGCTTTTGCCTGCTCTGACCTTGTTCGCTGTTCTCTTACACGCTGTGCTCTTGCATGTTTAGATCTTCTGTGATCTGTTAAGGTAGTTGAAATGTGTTTGTACATAAATTTTAGGATTTAGTGAGTACTATTTCTAAAAGTCGGAAGACAGATAGACACATTGGGGTAGTCGTTTTACGACTACTTTTAGATTGTGAAAGTAGTTTCTTTACAACTACTTTCTAAGCAAAAAAACATTTATTTAACCTCACTTGAGAACTTCTTACTTTCCAGAATGCTAAAGTTTTGCATAAAGAAACCATTAGGATTTTCCTCTGTACGACCAGTTTGCTGACCTGAGACCAGATCTACCAAATCACAGGATGTAACTAGAATATTTGTTAAAACAGAGGAGGCACGTGTAATCTTGACCTTTCCATACATGATAGCTTTGTAAGGAGAAGAATTCATATTGATAACAAGGCTGTCTTCTTTAAAGCTTTGCAGCATGTTATTACCAATCAGTTGGTTGTAAAAGTTTTTCTCAGTATAAAGTTCAAAAGGAAGAAGAATGCTTTTGTCTCCCAGATATTCTGCTCTTCTTTTATTGTATTGAATTGATTTTGGATCAGGAACTACATTGAACATTAGATCATGATAAAAACGGATGTGGTGTTTTGCTTCTGCTTCTCTATGATCAGAAACCGAACTTGCGTGCAATTCTACAACGGCTCCATTCTTGGCTGCAACAGCATACACCTTCGTAGCATTGGATTGTACATATGTGAATGAATAATATACCACAACAAGAACAATAAGGGTACAGGCAATAACAAAGATTATCGAATTGTACTTCGTCTTTTGGAAAGCCGTTTCAAGATTTCGAAGTGATTGTAGTGACTCCATATAAATTGAATTTGATTAACTACTGAACATATTAACTACTGAACATAAATTGGTTAAGCTGATTTTTTGCTTTTTCTAAAAGGAGACGTTATTATTCGACCCGCTCCCTGTAAGCCCCTCAGTCCGCCTTGTAATGTGTTTGCTCCAAGGTTTTTAAGTGCAATAACTCTTTGACCGGCAGTTGATGCAGTTGGTCCTACACCACCAACAGATAAAGCCATATTGGCCATAGTTGGAACATAAAAATAGCCTACAATGGAAACAAAGATTACAACTATATACATACCCGTCTGACCTGTTTCCCATTCAAGAGAATTTTTGATAAAGGGTAATTGTAAATGATAGGTAAAGATGGTATAGGCTTTACAAATCAATAACATCAGCATTGCATTGATGTATTTGCCAAACCATTCTGCTGCATTGTTGGAATATCCATCATAAATAGCAAACGCAAATGCCAAAGGTGCAACAAACTTTAAGGTATTTGTCAAAAATAAAGAGAGCAAAGTGATCAGAAAATATCCTATCAGCCCAGCACCATCAAAAATAGTTACCATAAATTTTACGGCCGCCTCCTGGATAGCATCAATAGCGTCTTCCCACATATTACTCATAAAAACACCGCCGAGGGCTCCAATAGGATTCAATACCGCTCCATTATTAACTGAACCATCTTCATTTTTGAAAGCATTCAGATATCGATCTGCCTGTACTTTCTCTCTTGCCTGAACGAGCAGTAAATATCGTTTTTCACGTACTATCAGAGCATTATCAATGCTTGCCCGTGAGGCAGCCATTTGTCCATCGAGCATTGATTTACTATTAATTTCTCTTGCAATTTTATCTAAAGTACTTCCAATCTGAGAGCTAAAAATAATTGCAATCAAAAGAACAAATGGACGCATCAAAGGAAAAAAGTTTATAGGTTCTCCATTCATTAGCGGCCCCCAGATTCTTGTAAAAATATAAACTGTTGCTCCAATCATTCCTATTGCCTTGGCAGCAGTCTGAAATGCGCCTAACTGAAGAAAACTTTCTGAAGCTTCATAAGCCGCTTTGAAAGAATTATTAATCGAGTCATAAATTGTTGTTTCCATGTGTCTTTCCCAAAGTAGAATTTCCCGTAGTAGGTTTTCCCTGTTAAGTTTTCCTATTTATTTTCGGTTGTAAACAGTTGTGTCAGATGTGTTTTTTTCCCAATCGTAATAAATTTCTGTTAAAGTGCTTCCTGTCTGATCGAGGCTGAGGATAGAAAACTTTTTTTGACCATCTACTTTCTTACTTGATAAAACATCTTTCGATGGATCATACCAATAATAGACAGCGCCGTCAGTATTTGTGTTAGCAAATAAACTTACAGCAAGTAATCCTGGTTTATCAGGATCAGTCCGGATGACAGTTTTCAAATCCGGATCGAATCCAGCAATAAACTCTCCCTTGAATTTTTCCCCACCCTCCAGTAGTGGCTTTTTTTGTCTTTCATCAATATCAATAGCAGGGTTTGCCACTGGATTTATAAGTATGGAATCATTTTTTGTCGATTTTTCATCTGAGCATGAATATAGACCTATGCTGAAGGTAAGGGTTAGTAGAATCAGAGCATGAATAAGCAATGATCTAGAGATGTAAAAATGCAAGATTTCATTTTTCATATACAGTTTCTAAAGAATGTGAACAGTTGATTTGTCCTTATCTGTCAATTGTTGTGTCTACTTCTGAGTTGATCATAGATCTACCACCGTTACTGCTGCCTTTGATATTGCTGCCTTTGATATTGCTGCCTTTGATACTGTTACCATTGATATATGCTTCAATGGCTTCTGAATAGTTACCTAGTTGAGTCTTTAGATTTTCTATTGCTTTTACTTTTTCTTTATCAGTTGTATAAGTAGCAAAAGAGCCTTTTCCGACCTCAACTCCATACACTTTTGCATGTCCCTTCCATGAAATAAGAGCTTCTTTGTACTTTCCCCGTGTTTTATCCAACCCTTGATTTACTGACATGAGAAGTGCAGTTGTTTCATCTGTAAGTCCAAGGATTTGTTGTACCAGATCTGATTGTTTCTTGTATTTGGAAAAGTCAAGTAAAATCTGAATATCACTGTTTTTAATGATTGCTTCCTGTACTAAAGGTGATGTAAGATCGCTTGGTTCTTGTGTTACACTAACAAGGCTACCAAAATGTTTACGAGCAGTTTTAGCGACCCATTTCAGAAACTTTGCAAATCTTGGATCTGCTACCAATCGCCAAGCTTCCTCAATAACAAGCATAGAAAAGACTGATTTGTCACGCATTAACTTTCTAACATACAAATTCATAATTGCAATTGTTGTAACGGTATGCAGGGTTGGATTATCTTTAATATTATCCATCTCAAATACTACAAAGCGCTCGCCCAGTAGTTTGTTTATTTGATTATCAGGACCTGCATTTAATAAATACCCTAAATATCCATCCTTATAAAAGCGACGCATTACAAACTCAAAGTTCAAAAGGTCTATATCTTTCTCTCTTATTTCAAAGGATTTGGCCTGGGGGATAAATACTTCTCTGAAAAAGTCAAAAAAGCTATCAAAGCAAGGGAATATAGTAGAGTTAGCATTTTCGATGTGTTCATAGAAAGCATTGATTATGTTCTCTAAACCTACTTCTTCTGATTTGGAAACCGGCTCATCTTCCTGTTTCCATAGGGCAAGCAATAATGAAACTATATTCTGTTTGCTTTCGACTATATCCTCTAACTTCATTGTCTTAGTATCAAAGTAAAAAGGATTAAAAGAAAGTGGATTATCTTTGTCGAAGTTCACATATACCCCACCGAGTTGGTAACACAAACGTTTGTAGCTATTTCCGGTGTCAACCATAATAATATCAGTTGACTGTTCCAGAAGATGATAGAGCAACAAATTTACCAGAAAAGATTTACCAGATCCGGATGGACCAACAACTAGTGCATTTCGATTGTCAATAAGACCAAGTTCCTTTGGTTCAAGAAAAATGTCTACTGATACAGGCCTGCCCATACGATCAACCAACTTTACCCCATTTTTATTGTAAGGCTTATCTGTATAGTTACTTTCCAGGGCTAGTATACAGGCGGCTTCACTGGAAAAGCACATAGCCAGATTATCTTTTCCTATTTCGCCTGCGTTTCCAGGAATGCAGGACCAGTACAATACAGCAGCGTCATGTACAGCATTGCGTGGTGTGAAGCCCATTTGAGTGAATCCTGCAGTTACTTCTGAACGTTGTTTAAGCATTTTCTCATGCGAGCCACTCCAGGTCAGGACATTGGCATGAACACGAATAACTCTTTCATTTGATTCAACTGCTTTTTGAATAAAAGACAGTTTAAATTCCAGATTTTTTTCGTTTTGACGACTATTTATCGAGAAGCTATTCATTCGATTAGCTTCTGCTTCCAATTTTTTAATGATCTTTTGGGAATTGTCTATATAAAATATCTGATTGTATATATGATTAAATGGTAAGCTCATTCCAACCTGATAACCCAGACTTCCCCAGATAGTATGATTTCCCAGTCGGTATTTTTCAAGTGTGGTATAGTTTGAAATAGAAGAGGGAAATTCTTCTAACTCTCCAATGCTACAGACGCTGCAATACTGGCCATTTACTTTAAGCTCACCTACTAGATCTATATCGCTTATGGCCATCTCACTTGGTGCAAGGGTAAAGTATTTTTGATAAAGACTTTTTTCAGTAAGCTGATAATCTAACTCTTCATCTGTTAGCCTTCTTAGGTTAAAAAGTTTGGAGGATTCGAGGTTGTATGCAAACTGTGATGCCACCTCTTTTATTCTATGTACATACGTAGGATCCAGTAACTGATTAGGCACTAAACGTGGGGAAAGAAGAAAAGAGTGACTGCTTTTCTTTTTCAGAATCTGTTCTAAAGGTCGTGTTATAAAAAGGAAGCATCGATGAGTTACATACTCCCTGTTGTGAAAATTGCGCTCATCTCCTTTGCTTAACAGTGTTGGACTCTCAGGATACTTGTTGATTTCTCCCTTGTATTTTTCAACTAAATACCAATCCTGTTTGTGTATAATCATGTTTTCTTCAAAGCCTCTTAAGGCAGAAGAAAATACCTGATGCATTCTGTCGTAGTCGCTACTTGAGAGAGTAAAGATTTCGGGCATGGTCAGTTCAAATGGGACTGTCAGATCTCCGTTTTTGCTGATAATGAGTCCATTTTCTATTGCCATAATGGGAAATACTTCCTCTATTTTACGTTTTTTAGTTGCCATTTTATCTTTAGAAAAAGGTGAGATAACTATTTTAAAGTCAGATTATGAGATTGAAATCATTGAACTTTATTTCTACCCAAACCATTGATGCTTACAACATCCTTCATGCTTCCAAGACCATTGTTACTCTTATTTCGAATCAAGGATTCAGGTCTTTTCATTATCACATAGTGAGGTAGTTTCTTTCTGACTGTTTCCCTTTCTAAACCCCATCTGCCATATTTTTTATTACAAGTAAAGCTGATGTATGTGACAGATGCTGCTGCTGCTATTGTAATGATTCCTGCAAGTGTTGAAGAGGGAAGAATAACAAAAAGTATTAGCCCAAAAATCAGGCAACAGGCTAATCCAATCAGAAGTCCAAATACATACTTTCCCCGGAGGCCTTGAAATTCTATTTCATTTTCTGCACCTCGTATTACTTCAAATTCAGCCATAGTTATAGGTCTTAGTTGTAGTCTTTTTAGTTCAAAAATGCGCTTAACAAATAAGAGAATCCAAATACGGCACCAAATCCTTGTGCCATATTAAACAGACGTTCTTCAACTTCTTCACCCATATACATTTTGATGGCAATCTTTCCACCTGCAATCATGAGTGCGATAAATGAAATAAGTTTGCATGCAAACAAAAGCTCGTTTTGAATTTTGAGTAATTCACCCATAGTGGTATATTCATGATGTTACAATTGGTTTAGGGTTCTATATCCAAATCTAGGGTTCTATATCCTAGTTTAAGGTTCTATATCCATTCCGAAATCCTCGGGATCTGCATTCGGATTGTTTACAGTACCGTCCAGCTCTGAACCTGTTGATGGCAGCTTAGGTGTGTTCTTTTCATTTTCCCCTTTATTGATCAGATCTTCAATTTTGGCGTCATCTACATAACCTGAACCCTCAGTTTTGACAGGTTCAATCGGGGCTGACATAACTACATCATTTACTCCTTTTCTAAGTAGGATTGTGCTTAGGATATTAGGGAAGATGGTAATAAAAACAATTCCCATACCCCATCTATAAAAGTGGGAGTTGAACTGCGCTTCACCTCGTTGGAACATACGGACAAGCTTAACAAGCATTAGTAAAGCCGCCAGGTAACAAGTCAGCGTAATTAACGGGACAATATTAGCACGTTCCTGCTGTAGAAAGCGGGAGGTAAACTCTCCTACTACTGTTTGGCCTACTACTGTTTGCAGGTATATAGTATATAGAATCTGAGTATATAAAGGCTGAGTATACAGCATCTGAGAATACATTATTTGAAAAAGACAATATGAAGAATATAAACACATACGCATACTGCGACAAGTGACAATCCCCAGTTGGTAATTGATTTACCTGCATAGCGATCTCCTTGTTGCATAGCTTTGAATTTTCCAGGAAGTACCATTAACCCTACTATACCACAAACCAGATATACCATTTTACTTATAATTGAATAGGAGCTGTTAACCTTATTTGTCGTCTTCTGAAGGTGCTCTCCAAAATTAATCTGAGACATTGAGTATGAGTCCCTAACCAGTAAGGATAGAAAATAGGTACAACAGGCAATCATTAAAAGGGACAGACACCATGTTCTGGCATTACGTTCTCCGTGCGCATCTCCTTCATTCATTTTCTGGAACACCAAGGCAAGGTTATAGAGGCTAAGAATGCCACAAACGACGTAGATCAGAAGAACAAGCGTATCAAAAACTCCTTGATTTCTGACAAAACGTAAATAATATCCTGCTAAGCTTTCTGCTTTTGCAGAAGAACTTAACAGAATAAAGCCTGTCAGGATAAAAAAGGGACGAATAGAGTAGGGGAGGGTAAAGCCTGTGACTAACCTTGCTTTTTGTTTCATTAATTTCCAAAAAAGATTAGTTGAAGAACATATGCCGCTACCGCTGCAAATACTAATGAGCCTCCCCAGTTTAACATACTTTTTCCTGCGTCCGGATCTCCTGATTGCATTTTTTGATACTTACCTGGTAAGACTGACAAGCCAATAACTCCACATACTACATAGATGAGATTTCTAATGGGTATGTACATGCTCCTCATACTATTGTTTGTTGTCTGAAGCTGACCTTTAATTACCTCAATTTCATCCTGAGCATGAGCTGTGATAATACAAAATAGGAAAAGGGCAGCAAGAATTAGAACAGGCTTTTTCATTGTAATCTGATTGTTTAAGTGAGAATTATTTAAGTGAAAGTTTGGTATGTATAGAAATTGTGAATAGTGGTTAATCGATGATTATTGGGTTGGACTCCGCCACGCCGCTAAGGATAGCTTCGATACTTTCTAATGCAGAGCAGTACTGCTGATCCGTTTTCTGAGTAAGAATTGCCAGTCGTTTTATTTCTTCCCTTTGGCTATCTTCTTCTAGTGGCATATTGCTTAGTGATAAGTCGCTATGCTTTTGCAGTTTTTCAGCTAAATCACCAACAGTGAAAGAGCTATATTTCTCTATTAGCAAAGAATCTGCTAGTAACAAGAATTGATTTGTGACCACTTCATTTTCAAAAGCATCAATCTTTTTTGAGCTGTTTTTAGTGTTAAATGAAGTAGTCATTATTGAAAATGACTTTTTTTCCTCTTCTTCTATATATTTATCTACTGTGGTTTGTGCTCCGTTCTCTGAAGATTGATCCGATAATTTAAGTGCTTTAGCTTGAGGAGCTTCGTGGTGATAGGCATTGTTTTGAAAATGCTCACTCTGAGATTCTTTACTTTCCCCCCATTCATTCGGAAATGTTTCACTTGGAGAGGATTCGATTTTAGATGCTCCACTCTGATATGTTTCACTTTGAAAAGATTGATGCAAAGAAGTAGAAGAGTTATCTGACTGATGATTTTGTCCAAACTCAACTAGAGAAATACTAGGTCTGGCGATAATACTACTATCATCTTTATCTAATTCTTTAAATGATTTTGAACCTCCTGTCTGATAACCTCCTGTCTGATAGCCTTTTTTAGACACCGATGCATAGCTATTGTTGTTTCCTCCTTTTTTGAATCCAAATAGCCATACCCAATGTGCTATAATGACAATAGCAGCAAAAATGAGAAAGTTAGGCACTAATGGAATCATTACTAAATGTGCTGCTAATAGAGAAGTTGCTAATAGATGTGATGCAAAGTAGCATGCTGATAATAAAGGGAATGCTAATAAACATGTTGTCATCATTGGTATTTTAGATTAGGTGAAACAATCCTGCTTAAACTCTCAATTGCTTTACTAGCTGAGGAGAGGGAGTAGATAGATTGAAAGTAGTTTTGTTACGACTACTTTTCAAAAGTAGTTTAATTACGACTACTTTTGCAAGAAAAAAAATGTTTATTTTTTTGTACGGTGAAAACAGGCTCTTTAGGAGTGTGAATAAAAAAATGATATTATTACAGCTGGAAAAGTAAATATGAAAGGCGGTAGTATATGTGCATTATGCTGCTTTGCTTGGATAATGAGAACCTGAGATAACATTTATGGAAAAGATCGTGCAATTAGTTAATAATGTACCTAGCGTCCGTTCATACACCCAATGTGTAGCCATTGCACAGGCTCACTTAAGAGAGATCGCAATGGTGCATGGGCAACTTAAGCAATGGTGTATAGAAAAGGCAATTGATTATAAGTCCACTGTAAAGATTAAAAATGGGTCATTATCATACTATGGGCCTATTTTGCTTCAGAAAATATTAGTTGAAATTGGGTATCGTGTTACCATTAGCCGACAATTTAAATCTGATCAAAAAGTAGAAGATTTATATATGATTGAAAAGCTTCCCTCCACGCCTGAGATTCCTTCTACGCCTGAGATTCCTTCGAGTGTAGCTAGTAAAGAAGACAAAGTTAAAAAAGACAAAAATCCTAAAGAAAAAGGTACTAAAAAAAAGGAGCCGAAAGGGAAAGAATAAATAGTATTTGATTTTTTATTTGTTACCAATTTAAAATAGTTGAAAAAAGCTACTATCCCAATTGATAAAGAAGAGTTGGATGAGTTTATCAAACAAGTAGAAATTTATATTGCAACTCATTACAACCACATTAGTTTAAATTCTGTATCTCTTGTTGATGGTAGTGCAGGAGTACTGTTATTCTATGCCTATTTATACCAAACCTATCAGCAAGGTGAATATTTTGAAAAGTTCTCGGCCTTATTAGAAAGTTCTATTGATTTTTTAGAACAGTATCCTACAGACTCTTCTCTGGCTTATGGCTTTACCGGTCTTTTCTGGGTTATTCAACATCTGATCAATAATGGTATCCTGCAGCAAGAGACTCAACAGATGTTAGAGCCTCTGCTGGAAACGGTTATACAATCCTGTAAGTCAGATTATGAAACTGGAAATTTTGATCTTTTAGTTGGTCTGATTGGGAAGGGAGTTTATTTTATGGAAGGATATTATTTAACTGAAAATAAAAATGCATTAGAGCAGACTGTTTATTACCTGAGCCAATTGGCATCTTCTATTCCCTATGTTGCCAGTAAAAATACATCTATAGCTTACCTCAAAAATCAATCAGAATATACAGCTAAGCCACATACAGCTAAGGGACAGGCAGCTAAGCCAGAACATTTTTCTGTTAATCTGGGGATGGCTCATGGCGTTCCTTCAATTATCTCTTTTCTTAGTAAAGTTCATCAAAAAGGGATTGCTACATCATTGTGTAGAAATTTAGTTGATTCAGAAATACAAGCCCTTTTAGCAAATCAAAGTCCAAGGGGTATTTCTTTATTCCCAATAAATAGTAACTCTACAGCAGAAAGCAGGCTTGCCTGGTGCCATGGTGATTTAGGGCCTGCATTATCACTGTTTCATGCTGGTTTAGCATTTAATAATCAAAGCTGGACAGATTCCGGTATTGAAATTGCTTTATTAGCATCAAAGAGGACTATAAATAATTCAGGCATTATCATGCATCCAAATATGTCAGTATACGACACAGGATTTTGTCATGGAACTTCTGGCGTCGCTCATATCTTCCATCGTTTTTATCAAAGTACAGGCCTTGATGAGTTTAGCAAATGTGCTTTATATTGGTTAGATCATACTGAGATGGTCTAGAAAAGTGAGACAGAAAACTTGCTTAATTTAGCAAGTATGAACACAAAAAAACACAAAAGGCTTCGTCGTAAATATGACCAGGATTTCAAAGTAGAAGTATTGAAAATGCTCGATTCTGGCCAAAGTGCATCTCATATCTCCCGTTCTTTGGGGATTGGAGAAAATTTAATTTATCGCTGGAAAAAGGAGTCTAAGCCGCCATTGCCTTTACCAGAAATGGAGGGGGCAGCAAAGTTGTTACAAGTGATGGAGGAAAATGAAGCGCTACGAAAACAACTTAAACGAGTAGAAATGGAGCGAGATATTTTAAAAAAAGTTGTCAGTATTTTCAGCCAGACCGAATAGAATGTTTGCACTTGATTAAGTTGTTGGAAGCAGAATTTCCTGTTGATATGCTGTGTGAGTTGTTACAAGTGAGTCGTGCAGCCTATTATAGACATCGGAAACGGCTTACCTTTCAGACAGAGCAAGTTGAACAGACACCAGTGGAACAACAAGTAAAGCAAGTTTTTGTTGATCATAAAAGGCGATATGGAACACGAAGGATACAGGCCGAATTAAAGGCACAAGGAATCCACATTGGTCGATGGAAAATACGTAAGTACCTCAAAAAAGAAGGATTACAAGCGATTCAACCCAAAAGCTTTGTGCCTAAAACGACGGATTCGGCTCATGGAAAACGTAATTCGCCTAATTTATTATTGGACTTAGATGGCAATCGAATTTTCCAGGTACAGGCAATTAATAAGGTTTGGGTAGGAGATTTAACCTATTTACCTGTTTGTGATGGTTCATTTTTGTATTTAAATATTTGGATCGACTTATTCTCCAGAAACATTGTTGGCTGGCAATTACAAGAAAGTATGGAAGAAAGTTTAGTAATTGACTCATTAAAAAAAGCAATATTGAATCGTAGACCTGAACCGGGATTAATTGTTCATTCAGATCGTGGAAGTCAATATGCATCCAATAACTTTCGTAAACTACTTACCAAGCATAAATGTAGACAAAGCATGAGCCGAAAAGATAATTGTTATGACAATGCTATTGCTGAATCATTATTTTCACGATTGAAAACTGAATTACTGGAAGGTGGAGTTTTTCTCTCACTAGAAGATGCCAAAACGGAGTGTTTTGAATACATTGAAATTTATTACAATCGAAACAGGAAACACTCCGCTTTAAACTACTTGAGTCCAGTAGAATTTGAAGAAAAGTACAATTCAACTATTGTTTCACTTGCAAGTGATTTGTCTCACTAAATTAGACCACCTCAGACAGTCCAACAACTAACACATTCACAAATCTCTACTTTACAAATATCAGATACTAAACAATCTCCTTTAAGGATAGCAAGATTCGAACCTGTTTTTCCATTTGATCCAATACCTTCTTTAGGCAAGGTCATTACTACTGATTTTGAATGGAAAAGCTGCTCAACCTTACTGGAGGGTGCTGTCGGTATTGCTTTGACTCTTTTAACATTTCGAAATCCTGAACTTTCCTGCTGGGATTCTCCTTTTATGACCGATATTCATCATCAAGTTTCCTAAGATTCAATCGTGTTACTCTTCTCTCAGTTACAAATCATCATCTTAGTTACCTATCTATTTATATATCATTATAAGAACATCAACCTAATTGCACATGGCTTCTTTTCCTTTCTTTAAGCAGCTTGATACCATGGATTGTGGCCCAACTTGTTTGAGAATGATTTCAAAATATTTTGGGAAGTCCTATACACTCCAACAACTCAGGGATAAGAGTGGTCTGTCCAGAGAAGGAGTTTCATTACAAGGCATCAGTAGTGCAGCAGAAAATATAGGGTTCAGAACTTTTGGTGCTAAGTTGTCCTTTGATGTGCTACAGGATCAGGTACCCTTACCCTGTATTGCTCATTGGGATCAAAGTCATTTTGTAGTAGTTTACAATATTTCAAAAAAAGGAAAAACTACTCAAGTACATCTGGCAGATCCAGCCTCGGAGCTGCTAACTATAAGTAAGGATGAATTCCTTGAGAGCTGGGCTAGTTCTTCTTCGAATGGACAGCTGGAAGGAATAATTCTGGCACTTGAGCCAACTCCCGCTTTTTATGATCAGGAAGAGTTTACTAATACAGGTCTTGACCTGAGCAAGTTGTTTTCCTATTTGATTCCCTATAGAAAGCTTCTCTGGCAGTTAGGATTAGGACTGTTCGTAAGTACTCTACTTCAACTGGTGTTTCCTTTTCTTACTCAATCTATTGTAGATTTTGGAGTAAATACTCAAAACCTGAATTTTATTTATGTTGTTCTTGCTGCACAATTGATGCTTTTTGCAGGGCGTACATCTATTGAGTTCATTCGTAGCTGGATACTACTTCATATTGGGTCACGTGTAAATATATCACTCTTGTCAGACTTCCTTTTTAAGCTGATGAAGCTGCCTCTCTCTTTTTTTGATACAAAGATGTTTGGTGACATTATGCAGCGAATTCAGGATCATGAACGGATTGAGCAACTTTTGACATCTACAACCTTACAGGTAGTATTTTCTTTAGTAAATGTGATTGTATTTGGCCTGGTTTTGAGTTTTTATCATCTTCCACTGTTTTTGGTATTTTTAACAGGTACAGTACTATATTCACTTTGGATTTTTTTGCTTTTAAAGAAACGAAGAAAACTGGATTACAAGCAGTTTAATCTCGATGCTAAAAATCAAAGTAAGATTGTACAGCTCATCTCCGGAATGCAGGAAATCAAACTTTCAAATTCAGAAACAATAAGACGATGGGAATGGGAGATAATACAGGCAAGTTTATTTAAACTGAAAGTGAAAGTACTTGCCTTAAATCAATATCAGCAGGCCGGCGCTTTTTTTTTAAATGAAGGTAAAAATATTCTAATAACATTTCTTGCTGCAAAAGCAGTTATTGAAGGCCAGATGACACTAGGTGCCATGCTTGCAGTACAATATATTATTGGCCAACTTAATAGCCCAATCGAACAATTACTTGGATTTATGCAAACGCTTCAAAATGCATCTATCAGTATAGAGAGATTAAATGAAATCCATACCCTTGAGGATGAACAGATTCAAGGAGCACCTGTTTTGTCTTATCTACCAGATCAGAAAAGTTTGCATATTAAAAATCTTAGTTTTTCTTATCCTGGCAGTATACAGCCCATTCTTACTAATATCAATCTACATATTCCACAAGGGAAAGTTACAGCAATAGTGGGCATGAGTGGGAGTGGAAAAACGACACTTTTAAAATTATTATTAAAATTCTATCTCCCTACTACAGGTGAGATAAGATTAGGTGATGCCAATTTAAAGTATCTATCACACTCTTTATGGAGGTCACATTGTGGCGTTGTCATGCAGGATGGATATATATTCTCAGATACTATCGCTAAAAACATTGCCCTGTCAGATCAATACCCGAATATAAGCCGCTTGTTGTATGCAGTGAAAATGGCAAACATAAACAGTTTTATTGACTCATTACCATTAGGGTACAATACTATAATAGGAGAGGAAGGTAATGGATTAAGCCAGGGACAGAAACAACGGTTTTTGATAGCAAGAGCTATTTATAAAGATCCATCATTCATCTTTCTCGATGAGGCAACTAATGCACTGGATGCTAATAATGAGAGCATAATTATCAATAATTTGACACAGGTATTTAAAGGAAAGACAGTTATTGTTGTAGCACATCGATTAAGTACAGTTCAACATGCTGATCAGATAGTAGTTCTAGACAAAGGAGAAATTTCAGAGGTTGGTACTCATCAGCAGCTTACCGAGTTAGGAGGAAATTATTACCAATTAGTTAAGAATCAGTTGGAATTAGGGAATTAGTTTTGCCCAACCTTTATCTCTGTACTTTATACTAAAGTTTAAGAGCAAGTTAGAAATATTCTAAGAATATCCCGAGTGAGTGTTAACAATAACAGGAGTGAGTGTATGGAGAAACAACCAATTGAAATCAGAAGCGAAGAAGTAAAAGATATTATCAGTTATGTCCCTAAATGGATTGTCAGGTGGGGAACAACTGTCTGCTTTATTGTTTTGCTTATACTGGCATATATAAGCTGGCTTGTCAAATATCCGGTTGTGGTCAAAGGAGAATTCCGTTTAACATCTGTCAATGCTCCAAAACCAATTATTGCACGCACAGATGGAAAACTTGTAAAATTATTTGTTTCTGATAACAGAAGGGTAGATGAAAACTCGATACTGGCCTTTATTGAAAGTACAGCTGATCATGATCAGGTACTGCAATTAAGTAATAGACTTGATTCTGTATTAGCATTAGTAAAGAAAGGGAAAAGTGAAAGTTTAACTGATTTACCACCTGTTTCCTTTTATCAGTTAGGTGAAGTGCAGGCTTCCTACCAAACTTTTGAAAGTGCTTATCTGGAATTTCTTTCTTTCCTATCGAACGGATTTTACTACTCTAAAAGAGATGTTCTCCAAAAAGAATTGCTCGATTTAAACCAAAGTGAGCATAACCTAATGGAGCAATTAGACATAGAAAATAAAGAGTATGTGCTTGTCAAAAAAGAGTATGATGTCCAGGAGAAGCTTTTTAAAGAGAAGGTAATCGCACCAATGGAACTACACAGAGAGGAAGCAAAGCTTTTAGCAAAGCGGAAGGCTCTTAAGCAGGCAGAGAATGCATTAATTAATAGCCGGTCAGAGCTAAATTTAAAGGTAAAAGAATTGTTGGATCTGGAAAGACTTATTGGCCAGCATCAAAACCTTTTCCTGCAATCACTCAATACGTTGCAAAGTAAAGTGGCAGAATGGAAAAAGAACTATTTATTAATTGCACCTGCTAATGGATATGTTCGATTTTCATCCTTTTTAGAGGAAAATAGTTCTGTAAAAATAGGACAAGAAGTATTTTATATCTCTTCTGAGCAATCAAAGGTTTATGGTCAGATGGAAGTAGCCCAATATAATTTAGGTAAGGTTTCAAAAGGACAAAGAGTATTAGTAAAGTTGGAAGGATATCCTTATGAAGAATTTGGTATTCTGGATGGTACCATTAGCTATATTTCCGAAATCCCAACTGCAAATGGATTTTATCTGGCTAAAGTAAATCTCAATCATGGATTGAAAACAAACATTGGAAAAATATTGGTATATCGGAATGGAATGAAAGCCAGTGGTGAAATTATTACTGAGGACTTAAGATTATCGGAACGAATTTTTTATCAGTTACGAAAAATAACGGATATATAAGAAAAGCTATAACTGGCATTTGCAATTTTAAAGAGGTTTTAAATCTATTCTTTCACCATAAGAAATCCAACCTAAGGAGTATATAAAAAAAGCCCTGTCAAGGGCTCTTACTGATTCTATATATAACATTTTATTCGGATTTTGAAGCAGAATCACTAATTTGTTTCATATGCTTTCTAACCAATTCTACCCAGTTTTTATTCTCTTCAAGGGGTAGTTGAATATCCGCTTTAAGTATCTCAGAAGGGGTTGGAATTTTTAATGCTCGGTTATTCATACTCAGTGGATAACTCAGACCAAGCAAACCGCATGGTAAGGAAAGTGTATTGACATCCAAAGAATGAACACTACCCATAGTCTGAGAACCAAAAATAGTTACTTTTTTACTTTGCTTTGCTTCTAGAACAAACAACTCAGTTGTACTTGCTGATAATTCGTTAATGATTATACCTATCTTTTCAGGATATTTATATATATTACTCATCTTCGTAGTATCTCCTGGAAAAGAAACTAGCCCACCTTTATTGTTTTTAAGCCTAGTGATTATTTTTCTATATTCTTTTCTGTTATCCTCTGTTAATTCCGGATAGGCGAGTACCTCCTGATGTGCTGCGATATTGTCTTCAGTAGCTAAAACACTATAGCCATCCTTAACAATAGGGTTGGTATATAAGAATGGGATAATCTTTTTGTAACTGGGTGTTGTGCCCCCTATATTGTTTCTAAGATCAACTATAAGATTTTCAGTGGATAGTATTATTTTACGATTTCTATCAATAATACTATCAATAATGGGCTTATACTCTTTTGCAAAGCTTGGTATAGTGAGTAAGCAAGTTTGATTATCTAGCTTTTTAAATCCAAAGTCTGTTGTTTCTTTAGATTCTGATTGATTTATAGATGTACTTTGTGGAGCGGGAGGATATATTTTTTGAAATATGGTGCCGGAATATTGTACCTTGAATGATGTATTAGTGAAATTTTGAAGCGAAGTATGATATACGGAATGATCTCTTGCAAAAAAATCAGTGGTATAAGTGTTATATCCTTTTTTTATTTCTAGTTTAACCTGATGGGGCATCCAATATAAACTATCAGCCTTACGAATAAAGCCAACAAAGTCACGATTTGTGGTTTTGTCAGCAATGATAGCTATCTCATAATTTGTACCTGGTATTATCCAGATTCCTTCAATGGGGTCAATATCTTTAGAATTTAATTTTTTTAACAGGTCACTTTCTTTTATTATTATTGTCTCCGTTTTTGAAAACAGTAATGGAATTTTTGTTTTATCTTTTACTGGTTCGTTTATATATACAACAAGGTGTTTATCATTAAATTGATCTGTATATTTTCGCAGGATCTGAAGACAATTAGCATAACCATTTTTTTTTGCTATATCTGTCAGGCTGTCAACCAATATCTTATATCTCTCTTTAACTACTTTCTGATTTTTAAAGGCAAAATAATTTTTTTCCACCTTTTCAATTAAAAATTGTAAGTCATCATTGCATGTACAATCTTGGCCAAAACAGGTTTTGGGCTGTAGATTACATACACATAAAATTGTAAGTATAAGATAGAATCTGTTTTTCATCATAATCGGCACTTTAGGCAGTCAAATTCAACGCTAGTTGAATGTTTGAAAATTATTTCACATATGGTGGAAAGATTATTTTAAAACTTAATTTATGAAAAAGTGATTGAAGAAAAAGACAGTTTTTATCTTCAATCACTTTTTCATAAATGGAATAAATTATAAACTCTACACCGTGGGAGGAGGAATTAATGTTTGACAGCTTCTGAAGTCTGAAGGATTACCTCCTCTACCTCCTTTGACAGATTTGAGATCTTTTGAATCTAACTGGGTTATAGTTTCTTTGTTTAAAGAAAGCTTTTTGATTGAAGCAGTTTGTTTTTTCATGAAAAAATGGTTTAGCAGATTTCTAAAAATATACTTAATTAGGAAAATGATTTCAAAAGTTAATCTTTCATGATCTGAGATACAAATTAGTTTATCTCAATTATTGGATTACCCGGACAGATTCTTGTTTTCCAAGTATTAACTTGTGGATTATAGTATTATAAAAGCTTGGATTTAAGTTAATACTTGGAAAACACACATTCGTATATTCAATCCCTTAATTAAGATCCTCAAAAGTTTATTATCTATATCCTTTTTTGATAAAAAACGTTTAAATCTCATATAGCCTGAATTAGTCTAGTTGGTATGAGTTATATGGGGCATTCCTGCTATATACTTCTTAATTACAAACCACACGTACTTTCTGAAATATGATAAAGCAACATACTATCTATTTCAGTTCAATCCATTCTATGTTAAAATTGGAGAACATTTTCAAACAGAGAAAAACGATTTTTAAACATGTATTAATATGGGGTATATACTTTGGATACTCCATGTATTTAAATCATTTGTATTATAAACCAGGTGCTCCTATTCACATATGGGATAAAGCTTATTTTTATTCTATCCTGGCTGGAGTTTTCTATACAAGTTCCTATTTTATCCTTCCTAGATTTTTGAGAAACAAACGCTATGTGTCCTTGATTGCCTATAGCTTGGGTTTGTATCTAGTATATGCATTCTTAAGTTGGTTTCAGGATTGGCATTTGTACAAATGGTTAGATCCAGGATCAGAAACGCCTCCTTTTGATTTAAAATTTTTCCTTGTAAAGTCAATCTACACATTCGCACAATTTTACTTCTATGGTTTTGGATACTGGTTCGCCATTGAATCTGTTCAGCGTGAAAAAGCAAAAGTACTTGCAGAACAACAGAAATTACTTGCAGAACAGCAACGCTCGAAAGCTGAGCAGGAAGCATTACGTGTTAAACTTGCTTTTTACAATTCTCAGTTTAATCCACATTTTCTTTACAACACCCTTAATTCCTTCTATAGTATGGCTTATGATACAAATGAAAGATTAGCAGAGGGAATAATGAAGTTATCTGAAATGATGAGGTTTTTTTTGCAAGGGAATTCTGAAAATGTGAAAAAGATCTCTTTATCAGATGAAGTACATAATATGCGAAATGTTATTGATTTGCAGCAAATGCGTTTTAAAGATCAACTTTATATACATCTGAATATTGAAAATGAAGATGAGATGGATCATAAAGTTATCTTGCCTCTCATTCTAATAAACTTTGTTGAAAATGCATTTAAGCATGGAAAGCTCACAGATCCCATAAATCCATTGATTATAAATCTGTCCGCTCCTAACGGCACTATTCATTTTTTTATAAAAAACAAGAAAGGCCGGAAGAGACGCATCATCTCAACAGGTTTAGGCCTAGAAAATGTAAAACAAAGGTTGGATTTAACTTATCCAGGGAAATATAACCTAGAAATTCGAGATGAAGAATTTGATTTTTCCTGTAGTTTATCAATTCCTAGCTAATAACTATTTAATGTATGAAGTGTATAATTGTAGATGACGAAGCTCTTGCCGTTGATTTATTGGCTAAATATGTCGGCTTGATACCTGATTTAAACTTACTTGATTCATTTACAGACCCTTTTAAAGCATTACAATATATTTATAACAATGAGGTTGATCTAATCTTTCTCGATATTGATATGCCTGATATAGATGGATTTGATTTTATGCAACTTGTGGAAGGTAAAGTTAAGTTACTTCCTTTTTTTATTCTTACTACTGGTCAACCACAATATTCTCTAGATGGTTATGAGTTTAATGTAACCAGCTATTTATTGAAACCAATTCCAAAAGAAAAATTTATTAAGGCTGTACAAAAAGTCGCTCAGTTAAAATCCACCTATTCTCTTCCCTTAAATAAAGAAGTTGGGAGTGATTATATTTTTGTACAAACAGAAAACAAAGGAAAATTACTGAGAGTTAATTTTAAGGATATTAATTATGTAGAAGGGGAAAAGAACAATATATCAATTTATACTGAGAATGATAGGATTGTATTGAGTCGCAACTTAAAAGATCTTGAGGATCAATTACCTAAACATCTTTTTGCACGTATTAACCGTTCATATATAATATCAATTGATAAAATATCCTCTATTGAAAATGAAAAAGTAATTATACAAAGGAAAGATAAACATATACCTATTAATATTGGAATTACCTTTAAAGAAAGATTTTATAAACAAATTGAAAGCGCGATTTTTACGAAAAAAATTCTTTAATCTGTGTTCTCTACTCCAGATAAGTAGTCAAGTTATTAACTTAACTACCTATTTATTTACTAATAGTTGGAATTATGGTTGAACATCTTTTAGTGGAGGACCATTAGTTTTACAAGTTCTTGCTATACTTCCTCCTTTTATTTTGAAGGCATGATCTTCTGTAAGTCTTTGCGCATCCAAATTTTCAATTGTTTGCTTGTTTAAAATTAACTTCTTTAGCTGTGTTTTTTTCATAGGATGATGAATTTATATAAAAAATGTTACTACTTAACAAGGTAAAAGATTAATATAAAAAATACTCTTTTTAACATAAAGTTTTTTCTGTTATTCGGTTTTATGGGGTTCTATTCTGAATAAGTTTGATCTTTGCGGTAAGAGAAGAATAGTATTGAAATAAAAAGTCATAGATCACTAATTCATGTGCTCTTTGCTTAGAGCGTATAAAACGAATTAAAAACATATGAACATAACTGGCAATTAGATCTATTAATTGATGAGATTGATTATTAGCTCTGAGTTGTGTGATAACTGGCTGTAATAGCATAGTCCGATTATTAAATTCTGCAATTGCTTTAGCTAGTTCTGTATGTTTTAAATGATCAGATTCTAGTATATTTTCGATTGGTTTTTTTTCTGCTCTGTACTTTCTCGCTAACTGTTTTCTTTTTTCAGACGTTTCTATTTTGAATTCTTTTTTGTAAACAAGCTGTAAGTGGTCCATAAGTTCTTTCTTCTGATTGACATTAAGTTGAAAGTCATTCAAGAGTCTGTCAACTCCATAGATAGCTAATTGCCATCTAATCATATTACTATTTTCCTCATCCAACATATCCAAAATATTCACAACAGCTCTACTATCATAAAAAAATATAGACTCACTTTCAGTTATATTTTCAGCCCTATACCTTTCTAATTCTCTTTGATAGGTATCTGTTTGGATTGATCTTATTAAACCAGATTGAGAATAAGATGCAATTGCCTGTGCGAATTCCTGCAAAAGAATACTATAGAATAAGCCAGTTCCATGAAACCGGATACGAAGATGATGGCCGTGTTCTGTATAACGGATAAAAAACCACTTATCAATAACTGCTCTATCTAACCAATCCTGAGCTAATGGTTTGATGAGCTGAGTTAAAATATCATCTGCTGTTTTTACTCCACAAAATATTTTGAGATAAAGCCATTCAGATCCTATGTCAAACCTGCGTTGAATTTTTAATGTATTATTATTTTGAGTATAAATCGAAGAGTCAACAGGATAAGTTGCTGGCTTCTTATAAGAAAGAGGAATGATAAATTCATTAGTAAAAGATCCCTTAGCTCCTTTGATCCAAACATTTTCCTGATTTGTTAAACACTCCTCTACTGTCAATGTTTTCTCTAGCTTGATAAATCCTTCTAATACTTGGCAACTTAATTGATTATGTAAGTCAATGGGAATCTGATTGTCTCCTTCTATTACTGTAATCCATCTAGGTAAATTATATTGTTGTTGGAAGGCTACAAGATCACCTGATTCTAGAGTTTGAGCAAACTGGTTTAATGATGCTTCACTAAAGTGCCAACGTGCTTTGGACAAGACTATTGTCCCAAATTGTACTCTTGGAAGAAAAGGTACTTGACTAAGTACTCCCCAGTTCCATTCAAGATTCTTTATAGTATCTTGGTATTGCAGATCACATAAAAAGTGATATATAGGAAGTGCTAGTATAGTATAGTTATGGGCTGTACTTAATCTAGGAATTACCTGTTTATTTAAACTCCTTGACCATAGAATTACTCGATTGTTTCGAACCATTATAAGTAAGTCATCTAAGCTTATGGTGTGATTCTGGTCTACTCCAGGCTGAGTCAGGATAGGAATTTCGTATTTACGTAGAATAGGACGTTTTGATATATTCCCAACTCTAGCTTGGTTTATATGTACAATTTCTGCAAATACTGCCTCTGAGTTAGTTTCTTCCTCCTCTAAGAGTATCTTCTTTATACTCTCAGTTAAGGTATCATCTAAATGACAAAAACGACCTAATAGATTGGCAGCTGAAGGTCCAGTTGTCGTATAATAATCTATCAAAAAATTTCCATTATCAACGTCCTCTGCCGTAGAAGCATATATAGAGCCCATTACATATAATGAACTGGCTAACTTAGGCTCCTGCGCTTTCATAAAAGACTGTATTTCCTCTGACTGAATGTTTATAACGGTTTTATTGCTTTGAATTGATAAGGAATATTTGTCAAAAATGAACCGTTGCCATGCAGACCAAGAAAAAGTCGAGAAATGTTCTTCTGATTCTGTAAAAGGAATTCCATCTAAAAGAGGGCTAGAGTCTGTTTCCCCTACTGCAAGTACTGGATATCCAATGCCAAATTCTCCATCCAATACTTCTAATAAAGGGACGGCTTGCTGATCAAAACGTTCCTGAAATGCATCTATAAATCTTGTTATTTTTGAAATTTCGTTATTCATTGGTATTCTCGAAAAAATACTAATGAAGCTTATTAACTTATTGATGACACTTTCATTTATAGTATTCTTAGATAAAGGCTTATACATGTCCACCTGAAATAACTGTCCAACTTCAAATGGAACACCTAAATGTTGTAAGTGTTGTTCTATTTTTTTGTAGATATTAATAGCAGAGGTACTGATGAACTGATCAGCCTCCTTCAATAAGTCATTTACCTTCTGCAGGCTTTTTTTTATCAAAGGGTCTGCATTTATTGAGGATAATACTTGTTGAAGATGGATTAAATATTCCTTACCAGTAATGATAGGTTCCAAATTAGATAACAGGACCTGGTTGGTAATTAACTCTTGTATAAAGCATAAAGCTTCTTCCAAACTTATTTCGTCATCAACTATACATTTAGCAAGTTGTTGTTTGCTTGCACCATTTTTTGAAATCTGAATGATTTTATCAATATATTCTGAATTGCTTATAGTAGAAAGGTGATGTGTTCTTGTTCTTTTATTTATGCGGTATTCTATATACCTTAATTGATTACCAACTTTATAAAGAGTATTATTAGGACGGTAAGTTAACTGATCATAGAACTCTTCAGTTTGGTTAAGCATAGATGCAAAAGCACACAAATAATCCATATCCAAACGTGATTTACGCTGATACTTACTTATGTCAACTAACTCGATGTGCGTTTCATTCGAAACTATTGCTGTTGAAACTCCTGCAAATAATCCGAATGGAGTACACCTATAGGACATTCTTAAAAGATATTTTGCTAGAGTAATTTTTACTTTTTCCTGGTCTTTATCTTTCGGTATTTCTTTTCTTAGCCACTCTTGATATTTGTTATATAAATCAGGAGACGAAATAAAAATTGCTTCTGCAACTAGGGGATCTTTGACATGTTTAATCAAAGACTCAAGTGAAAGATTTACTATTGTAGAATATGGAAGTAAGGGCGTTCGAAGGATGATAATGTCCTTATGGGAAAAAAGATGGTCCATTATGTGAATTTATACCTTGTAAAAGGCAATTGCCGGATTTCTAAGTTTTGAGAATACTTTAGGCTCTATAGTAACTTTATTAATTGAAAGTTTGTTAACTAGCATATAAAAGAGGAAATATTTAACAATCTGTTCTTTTTAATAAAAAACTAATACAAATCAATTTCTCTTCTTTATTAAGTACTTCAAGCGCTCATTTTGGTAATAGTTAAGTATTCATGCTCAAGCATGCATTTATTTTTGAGAAGTAAAAACGAAACATCAAAAAACACATTATGATGATTACCTATATCCATACTTAGGTTTTGAAGTATTTCTCCTTTTTCGTTTGAGCACATAATGATAATATCACTTCCATGTTTTTTAAATTGCCAACATTGGAAGGGTTCATTTGCTATAAAAGGTAGTGTTTGGTAAAGTGCTATCAATTCGAAAAACCAGATGTTAGACTCATCTTTTTTAAACCTCATGCATTCAAGTGAATATTCAAGGGCAGGAATCTCATTTGAAAAGTAATAATCTGGTGCTGGCGTGTTAGTAGATTTCATCGTAAACAGATATTAGGAGTAAGTTGTTCTTTGAAGCCGGACAACAAGTTTGTATGATCTAAATTGAATGAAAAAAATAGAAATAAAAAGCCACCTTTCGCAAACGAGCTTTTTCTATACATGAAATCTCTTTTTTGTAAATATTTTTTTTAGAGTGTTCTTATATTGCTCTTTTCTACCCCTAAAAATGAAGCATAAAACTGGCATGATCAGATGAAAACTTCTATTCAGAAATGAAAGTATAAATAAAACCACCAACCTGGCCACTTATTTGCTTTGTGACTCTCTTAGGTTAGTATGATTGAGTTTATTGAAAATTCTCCAACCAATTATTATACTGCCACTTTCAAATACTGTAAGTAAATGGTATCCGTCCCATCCAGGCCATATTCCAGGAGAGCAGTCATTTTTTAGGTTTGCAGCATGAAGCCTAACTTATTTTTTAAGAGTCAAGTATTAAAATTTATAAGATAATACTTTGCTTACTTTACGGAATGACGGTACGGCTCGGACGCTTACAGTAAATGTGCACAGGGATTTTGTGAAGCAATATCAGGCTTAAAAATAATAGTACTGAATAAAACAAAAATGAGTACCAGGCATATAAGTATTAATTCTTCGCTTGCAGAAGCCTTGACCTGTAAACTTTTTTGAGACTTTAGTATCACATGCTCCTCAATTTCCAAAGAAAGTTTAGTTCTTTTTGGGTTGTTTACTTTTAAACCTATAGAATTCATATTATTGTTTATGGTGGTTGTATTTTGAAATTAAATCAAGTGCCTTTTATCCCTCCCTCTGGTTTTAATAGTATAAGAGCTATACTTAATATATTATCTGGTATAGCTCTTAATAGTATAGTTTTTAGATCTATGTATAGCGTTCTACTTTTTGACCTGTTGGAAATGGAGGGGGATATCAATGCAATTGCATTCTTTACGATACACATAATTTTTTCCGGCAATGGCATCTTTTATGCTTTTTGCAGGAAACAATGTTATTACCGAGGTCGAGATACTATCATTTACGATACGTTCTGCAGATGGTGCTCTTTCAACTAAATAACTAATGTTTTCTACTTGTTGTTGCTTTGTTTGCTCGAACGATTGTATAAGCCAACCTGTAAATATAAAGCACGTAATACTTAAAGTTGCCAAACCTAATTTGCCAAAGCCAAACCAGAAAGCCTCTTTGTTATTCTTAAAATGTATTGGTTTAGTTTCAATATTTGGAAGTAGAGACTTGGCATTCTTCTCAAATTCTATGCAGATTTGTTCAATTCTACAAGTTGCCTCATCTATTGTGGATTCTGATTTTTTAGCGGTGTGATAGGTCAGATAATGTAAGGGGAGCAGTTCATTGTTCGGATCTATTTTTATACCGTAAACCCTTAGAAATTCTGCCGAGAAAGCATTCCGTTCTTTCTCGGTCAAAATATGTTTATCCTCCATAAGCATCTTAAGCTACTTGATTATCAACTGCTTTGAGATTTTCTATAGCTTTTTTGAAATACATCTTGGAAATTATATTTGCGCTATCTATTCCCTTGCCAGATGTCAACACTTGCTTAATTCTTTCTTGAGTCGATTCGTTTTTATCTCTGCTTATTGTGAAAGGAATTAATTCCAAACCGTTTTTCTTCACAAATGATTTAAGTTCTTCCTCCTGAGGTTCTTGGAAATCATAATATTCATTTTGATAAACCTTAATGTTATATGATTTTTTAGCTGCTTTGTGCAATAATTTTAAATAAGACATTGTTTGTTTGAAGATGTTTGCTCCACCCACTACATTATAAATTTCAAGGTCTATCTTAAGTTCTGAGAGTACCTCTGGTATAATGTCTGCTACATCTTCCAGATAATAAGGGAGTTGCTCAGATATAGAAGCTCCTAGATCACATATAAATAAATCATTGTCTATTGAGGTTATTTCTTCTAAAAACATATTAAACATTCCCCGATCAATGACATTCTGACTATTGAGGAAAGTGATTTCTATAGGTTTTCTATACTTTAATTGAATGCTTGTTGTTTTAGTAGCATCATCTAAATCCAAGATTATTGCCTCCTTGTATTTTTCCGCTAATAGAAATGTTAATATCGATTTGCCAGCTCCACCCTTGCTTTGAGTTACGAAGATCAGTTTTTTCATTTTACGTGAGAGAATTTAAGTTTTAAAATGAATTTTTGGTTGAATTTTGAGATACTCAACTTGACTTCGTAAAAGTAGTTGTTTTACGACTACTTTTGCAAGTAAATAAGCAATTATTAATTTGTTTTCTTCTTTAAATGCGCAAATGCGTTTCCAAATGGACTCTTTTTAGGAAGTTCATCTGCATTCATAAAATTGTACTCTTCTTCTTCATCTTTCTTTCCATTTTTACCTCCCTTAGGTAATACTATATTCTGACTTGATTCCTTTGAAAGATTATTACTAGAAGCAGTTATCTTTTTAGAAGAAGCCTTTGAGAATTTGAATCTGATTTGATTAATTATTTCTTTACTTATCTTAAAATCCAGGTCTTTTGAAATTTGTTCTGCAATAAATTCACACGTATAGTCACCTGTAAAGTACTCTTCTTTGTAATACTCATATAAGAGGTTTCTACGTCTCATTTTATTACCCTCGAATGCTTTTTTAACCATGTCTTTTGTTATTTGTGCCATATAGGTAGTAGTTATAATAAAGTTGTAACAGACTTGTAATAATCTTGTAGCATACTTGTAATTCGCATTTTTGTTGTAGTAAACTTGTAATAGAGTTGTAATAAAACCATAACATAGTTGTAATTCATGATTTTGCCAATAGAATAGGCATAAAATTTGGATAAATCGCTAGGGTTAAGTAGATTTGGGCAGCTTCTCGCTTAAGAAGCAAGCTATGTTTTGCCATGGTCAAAACTAAACTGAAACTATCAGTTTTCTGACTTTTGTCGGGTTTTATTCGCCTACGGCTCATAGCTTTTTACCAGAAACCTTATTTATAGTTAGAGAGTTTTATTCACTAATCATCCTTTTCCCTATGGCAAAAAATCATCCCTCTGATGCAAACAGCAGTGCTGAAAATAGTACGAAAACCCGTAATAAAGGCGGGCGTCCTAAAAAGTCGGATGCTGAAAAAAGGGAGATTAAACATGAGGTTTACGTTTCTAAAAATGAGGAGGCGTTCTTACAGAAAATGGTTGAGAGTACAGGTGTGAGTATTGCTGAGTTGTTTCGGTCTGGCTTATTTGGTAAAGCTATTCGGATAGGCAAAGCACGAGCAGCATCGGGTGAGTTAATGGAATTATTGACTGATTTCAAGAAGAAGTCAAGTCTGATCAAGCTTTTGGCTCAACGAGAAAGAGACTTCACTACCCAGGAAAAAGAGGTGCTGTTAGGAAGCAGTTCTTCCATGCGGATAACAGTAGAGCGGTTGCAACGGTATGTATTTGCAAGCCTTGATAAAGCAGAAGACTTTGTTGTGTTAAATGAAATGCTAGAGCAACTTAAAGAGATTAGAGAAGATGTGAAGGAAAGAGAAAAACCACAACTTACTGATTACAAAAAGTTAGATAAAATTGTAGAAAAGCTGGAAACATGGTTTAAGAAACATCATCAATATCTGACCCTGTCATGATTGGAAAATTAACACTAGGCCAAGGTGCTGTTGGTGCTATCAGCTACTGTTACTATGGTGAGAGAGGTGAAACAGATGCTTCTGGAGAAAAGGTTATCCGAGGTGAGTTATTATACTCAAATGAAGTCTTTGAGAGTATGCTACCTAATGGACATTTAAATGTGAAAGACTTAGGCTATCAATATCATCAGGTTGCCGCTTTAAATGGGAAGGTGAGTAAATTTCTCTGGCATCAAACCTTTAATTTTCCTATAGGGGAGAAGATAAGTAATGAGACAATGGTCAAAATTGCCCGTGACTTTGCTACCGATTTTGGGTTTGAGGATAATCAATATATGGTGTTTCGTCATAAGGATAAGGCACATGAGCACTTTCATATAGTGGCCAACCGGGTGAATGAAAAAGGTAAAAACACAGCTAGTGATAAACATAACTATGAACGGATTCAACAGTTCTGCCGGAAAATGGAACAGAAATATAAGTTGCAAACTGTTGATAATCACCGTCAAAAAGTAGATGCGCGACACAACCGGAAGAACGATCAGCTCGAACGGATGAAAAAGATACTGGATAGTCAGATGCCAAAATGTAAAACACTCTCAGAGCTAAGCATTGCCTTGAAAAAGCAAGGTGTAGTGGTAAACCTGGGAAGAGGAATCAGCTTTACTGATCAGCGGTTCGGAATTACATTTAAAGGTTCAGATCTAGGCAGGGTATACAGCCGGCAGCATATTGAAAAGAATCTAGGTAGAGAAGCTGGAGAGTACCTGGTAGCAGATGATCCTAAATTTGATGGGACAAAAAGAGAGCAAATGCGAACGATCATTGATCGGATAGCAGCACAAACCCTTCCATGGCAAACAAATTTATCCAAAGAAGCACGAACAGCTTCTTTATCCGCTAGCTGGAAAGATTTTGAAAAACGCTTGGAGAGCGAAGGAGTAAAGTTGCGATTAGTAAAAGATGAGAAGACTCAAAATGTAATTGGGGCAGCATTTCAAATGGGAAGCAGACGCTTTGTAAATGGGAGAGAATTAGGTGAGTATTATACAGCGAAAGCTTTATCTTTACATTTTGGCAGAAGCCAGGAGAAATTTGAGAAAGTCTTTAAAGAAATAACTCGTTTAGAACAAAACCCATCGAAAGAAACAGGTCAATTTATTCCATATTTAACTGCCGAGCCAGAAGTTTCAACTAAGATGATTACTACTGTTCAGAATGCCGCTAATGAAACTGAAAAAGATCTGGCTAAAATTGCAGATGCTCTTAGACAGCAAAGGCCTAAGCGTAAAAGAAGTCGGAAGTTATGAGGACACTAGTATTAAACTAAGCCTTTGTTTTATAAATATGGTTATGTTAAGTAATATATTGAGTGATTATATAGTAAACAAAGCAAGTTTAGTAATTACTATTACTGTACTCCCTATTTGACTGATTCTTAGTTGAAATAAAATTTTGTAAACCCTATCTAGATGTATTAAAAGATTTGTTGGATATAGAGCTAAAATAAATAGTATGTAATGGACAGTTTTTCAGATTGTTAGTCTAATTGAAAGCAAGTTTGTGTCCAACTTTTAATTGTGCCTATAAATGGCAGTTAATTAAAATTTAGTAATTTACCTTCTTAAAAAGAACAAGCTTATAGCACTTACAGCTTTAACATACCTATGAAAAGTGAACATACTGATAAAATAGCCAAACTTGCTTATGATAACTATGTTTCACCTGTTGAGCAAAATCAAATCTTATTTAATCATGCAGTCCTTTGTCAGGTGTATTTTCCATACCGGGATCCGGGCGATGAGGTCAAAGACTGGGTTAGACAACAAGGGAAAGCCTATTTTGCTATTCGGTCAACGGAAATTTTCAACCCTAAAACTGAAGCATTTGATCATAGGTTAGGTCTCCCCTTTGGTCCAAAAGCAAGATTAATACTGACATATATTAATACACTTGCCCTTCAGCAAAAAAGTGCTACAATTGAAGTAGAAGGAAGTATTACTTCATTTGTAAAGTCATTAGGTCTTTCCCATAATGGACATCAGATAAGTGCAATTAAAAATCAGTTGGCCAGATTAGCCGCATCCACTATTTCTATTGCATTTGCTCAATCTGAAAATAGAAGTTATCAGGTTGATAGTAAGATTATAAAAGGATTTGATTTATGGTTTCCTAAAGAACCCAATCAACGAGTTATGTGGGACAGTAATATCATATTATCTGACGATTACTTTAATTCATTGATGAATCATGCAGTCCCTTTAGATAAAAGGCATTTAGGCGCATTAGCCAACAATGCTATGGCGTTAGATGTTTATACCTGGTTGGCTCAAAGGCTGCATCGAATTGAAGTATCAAGGCCTGAGTTTGTTCACTGGCAAGGGTTAAAAGACCAATTTGGTGAAGGATATAGCAGAATTGATAAGTTTAAACACGTGTTTCGTCATACTTTAAAGTTAGTATTGTCTCAATATACAACTGCAAAGATTGAAGAAGATCTCAATAAAGGATTTTATCTATATAATAGTCAACCTCCCGTTCCTCCTAAATTAATTTCTATCCCTAAAGCTGGGGAGATTATTAAGTCAATCACTAAATAAAAACTTGAATCAGCTTAAAAGCTAACTCTAACATTGAGTTAGCTTTTTTATTAGAGACAGTTTTGGTGGATTCTCCCCCTGAATGAGCAGATTCCAGGTGTGAACACACTTTTCCCAGCGAAAGACTGAAAAAACGAGACAGTTTTGGTGGAGATTTAGCTGATTGATAAATTTTATCAGCTAATCATTATCTCGTAATTTTTATGCAATAGTGAATTACCCTTTAGCAGGTGTGAACTGGCTAATAAGGGAGATAAATAGAGACAGTTTTGGTGGAGTAGACATATTAAGAAAAGTTAGACTAAGTCATAAACTCTAAAATGAGGCATTCTAAACATAAACTGACTTTTTCTAACCTTGAATAGGTGGTTTCCGGTATTTTTAATAGAGACACTTTTGGTGGAATCAAGATGTAAAGTGAGACAGTTTTGGTGGAATAAATAGAAAAAGAGGATAATCAGAAACTAGATATCTGGCTAAAACAAAAGTTTATAGTCACTAAGAAATAAAAATATATAGATTCACTTATCTGTAGTTAAAATTAAGACTATAAAAATTATTTAATGACCCCACTAAATCAGAGACAGTTTTGGTGGAGTCATTAAATAAAGCTGAATCGACCATATTTATAACTCTTAATTAGCATTCTAACATATGAAATTCATAAAGTCGGATTATGTGAGACAGTTTTGGTGGAGAAATTTAAGAGAGTGAGACAGTTTTGGTGGATTATTTTTCAGCTTATTACCGTAGTCGTTTGCATACAAAATCGCGTGTCTAAGTATGTGGATAAAAAAGTTATCCACGAATATTTTGGTGGACAATCGAGACAATTTTGGTGGAAATAGCGAGACAGTTTTAGTGGAGATTAGAGACAGTTTTGGTGGACAAACCTATAGAAGATAAAAAAACCTATAATTTTTTACCGTTACTAATAATTTTTTTGTGGATAACTCAAGAAGCTCAAGACCTTTTTTAGAAAAAAACAAGTTTTGATGAAAGGTGCAAATTGGCATACCCTATTGATTTTTAAAAAGCTTCTTCCCACCTTTAAATCGCAAATAAGGCATGTCCTTCGGTTGGTACCTCCGTATAAGATACAAATTTGCTAATATACTTAGATAAATAATCTACGCACTCAACCACGAGCAGGCAAGAGAGCGAGAAAGTTTTATCTAGGGGGATAACTTTTTGCTATTATGTTTCTCTTTTTTTAATGATATTAGGGCTAGTAAATTATTGAGATTATGCCCGTATCTGGAATGAAGTTGGCTAAAGGCCAGAGAAAGACGTTTAACTCTCGTGTAGCTGTCTTCCAACCCTCTCTATTTGGCGATGAAGCAGAATCATCACCTGAGCAAGTTTTGGTGTCTGAAAAGGCACCGAAAGAGTCTGTGGCCATTCAGGAATTGAATGCATTAATCACAGCTCAGTATGATATGCCTGAGATGGGAAAGAAACTATTTGTAAGGATGCTGGAAAAGTTGCCGATGAAGGCAAAGTCTGTTATAGAACCGATTTATCTAGACGCACGTGATTTATTGCGAGTTGGTAATTTAACTGAGTCTGATGCAATTGCTGAGCTTGAGAAGACAATAGCTAATTTAATTCGCCAGGTGTGTTGGATTGCATCTGCAGATGGGCCATTGTTAGTAAGCTTAATTAGTAGTGGTAGTTATAATATTACTAAAGGATTGGTCCGGATTCATATTGATCCTGTACTTTATCCTTACTATCAACAGCTCAAAACACATTTTGATATTAGTCAACTTGAGAAGCTGATTCAGTTTAAGAGTTTTTACTCTAAATGTATTTATGATTTGTTTACACGGGATCATACAAAAGACCGTAAATTCTACTATCCACTCGCTGAGCTGAAGCGTAAACTTTTGATTGAGGAGAATGAATATGAACGGTATAACGATTTAAGACGATATGTTCTGTCTCGGGTTCAGAATGATCTGGCCCATACGCCGGTTGCATTTACTTTCCAGGAGAAAAGAGACCTTAAAAACAGAGTCTTAGGTGTTGAGTTTCAGTTAACGAGTCTGTATAGGGTACCTATTTGAACTTGACCCAAATTTAAAACCTTTATTCAAAGTTTAGTGAAAGATTCAATATTTAATAAATTAATAGTTTGATGGTCAATAACTTATATTAGCTTTTTTTGTTTGTCTTTCTTTACTTCATTAATCTAATAATAGTTTCAATTCACATCATGGAGGCTAAAAAATATAAAGTGGTAGCGAAGGTTGGAAATGAACAGATAGGGAATAAAGGGTTTGTCAAGTATAACGTTAATAACCTGATAGCCTTCGCCGATTTTTTAGATAAAGACTTTCCAGACTGGCGATTTTTTAATGTGTTTGAATATACTAAAGATGGATCTGGTAAGCAGCTCACCAGCTTTACAAAAAAAAATCGTCCTTCTTCAAAATATTATGCTGGATAGATAATTAACCAATAAAGTTATTAGCTATATAAAAAATAGGGATGACTCTCACATCATCCCTGTTGACAAACGCTTAAATTCTTACATTTAAACATTCTTAAGTATGGACTACAAAGATAGAGGTTTTAAATAAAAACTAAAATATTCGCTTTAAGCTTATTCTTAGTTTGATAAATGGTATTCATAAATCTTTAAACTTGACAATTATTGAACAGCTTAAACTTAAATAGAAATGATGTTTAAAAATTGGTTCAAAGTTTGAATTTTAACAGTTCATAGTCATGAGTTAGTCTTTTAGAATCAAATATATCTAAGCTATGATTTTTGAAGTTACACCTGATCACATTCAGTAAGTACACACTTTTATAAGTTGGCACATTGGATTAAACTCTGGAAGCCCAAAAGTTTGGAGGCGGAGAGGCCAGAAAGTACAGATCAATGGTCTGGGTATTCTAAACCATACACCTGAAGCTCACAAAGTTCTATCAATATTTATTGACAGTTTTCATCCTAGAAGTTGAAGCGGCTCAATCACAACCATTCTTGAAAGCCATTTAATACTTCTTTATGAATTAACAAAACATGTCAACTTATTTCAGAAGCTGTAAAAGAACTATTTCACCCATTTAAAGACAGAATAGAAAGACATAGCGAAATGGAGAAAGAAAGGAGCCGATTTAGAGATGAACGATTTGAGTAAATAGTTAAATTTATCTTTATTATTCTACACTATTAATGTCCTTCATTAAAGCTAGTATTCAATTTAACTTAAATATTTTTGCTGATTGTAGATAAAAGTGAAAGCTATGACACAAAAAGCCATTTATCAGATTTTAGCCCCTATCAATAGTTACTGTCTATAAAAGCAAGTAAATTGGTGATTTATATCTAGCATTAGGGTTTGAGAAAAACAAAAAAGATATGCTATTAAATGCAAAACCATTTCTATTTTAAAGTTTTATTATATGTATACTATAACCGAAAACTTTAAGAGATAACAATAGAACTTATCCCCAATCTTGGAAACAATTGAAAAGTGATATGTTCAAAAACTTTCATCACTTTAAGAAAAATAATTCTAATAAATAATAATATGAAAAAGAAAATAATTAGTTCTAATAGTTGGAAACTTGGATTTTAAATTTAGTTTATGAGAATAGATCATATCCACATACAAAATTTTAGAGGAATAGAAGAGCTTAAAATGGAATTACATCCACAATTCAACTTGCTGATAGGTGAAAATGGTTCAGGTAAAACAGCCATTCTTGAAGCATTGGCAGTTGGTATAGGCTCTTATTTTTCAGGGATGGCTGGTGTTAATAGTCGTCATATTCGAAATTCTGATTTACGCTATTTTAAAACTATTGAAGGTTCTTATGAATATACAGCTAATACATGTGTGAAAATAATTAAAGGTTTTGTGAATAATCAAATAGTTAGCTGGTACAAAGAAAGAGATGGAATAACTGGATCGAATAAAATGGGTAATAAAAGTTCAATTAAAGCAATCTCTGAAAATATTGACAAAGCACTGCGCGATCCTAAACGAAGCACCACTATTGACCTATCTGTATTGGCCTATTATTCAACTGCAAGGCTTTGGAAAGAGGGAAGGGAAAATAATAAGGATGAAGAAAAAGGAAATAGTATAAAAAATCTTCCATCAAGGTACAGAGGGTATAAGGATGCTTTAGAAATAAAGTCGACATTTACTATTATCCTTGATTGGTTTAAAAGCAAGTTCAGAGACAAAGCTGTAAATGAAGATACATCTTTTCAACTTGAATGTGTTAAAAATGTAATTGTTAAAAATATCCCTAGGGCAAAAAATGTAAAGTGGGTTTTTGATAAGGATAAATTACAAACTTTATATATAGTTTTTGAAGATGAAAATGAAGTGCCCTTTAATTATCTTAGTGATGGCTACAGAAATATGTTAGCAATATTTGCAGATCTCGCTTATCGGTGTGTTACGCTTAACCCACATTTTGGCAAAGAAGCTAACTTGAAATCGGAAGGAATCATATTGATTGATGAGTTGGATTTACATTTGCATCCAGCATGGCAAAAAAATATAGTTAATCAACTTAAATCTACTTTTCCTAAAATTCAGTTTGTTGCTACAACACACTCTCCCTTCATTATTCAAGAAACAAACGATGGGGAATTATTTAAACTTCAAAATAATAAAACAGTTAGTATAAGCGGTGCCAATGAATATAGTTTAGAGGATGTAGCAGAATATCTGCAACATGTAGAAGATCCAGCATGGAGTATTCGTAAAAGGGAGATGTATGAAGCGGCTAAAGAATATTTTAATCTGTTAAATAAGCTTGATCGTAATACTTCTGATCCAGAACTAAATCAAATTAGAGAAAAACTTAACATTCTTGGTAAACCATACTCAGATAATGTAGCTTATACAGCATTTTTAGAACAAAAGCGATTCTTAGCTGAAGAAAAATTAAAATAGCAAAATGAGATCAATAATTAGGGGAAATGTTCCAAATTCATATACGCATTATAAGGATGCTAGAAATGATCTTGCAGAAAGAATTGGTTGGTTTTGTTCTTATTGTGAAATGCCTGTAAGGAACATGATTGAAGTTGAACATATTCATCCTGTTGCAAATGGCGGAAATGAACTTGATTGGGATAACTTTCTATTATCTTGTCGCTATTGCAATAGCGTAAAAAAGAATAATAATATGAACAGAGTTGGCTTTTTTTGGCCAGATGTAGACAATACTCCTCTTGCATTTGAATATTCTGAAAGTAACATTATTGAACCTGCTACTGGATTGCAGCCAAATGAAAGATCTTCAGCACTTTCATCCATAAATCTTATGGGACTCAATCGAACTCCTCATTCAGGAAATGAACCTACTGATGCTGACTCAAGATGGATCGCAAGAATAAATGCAATTGGAATAATTAACGAGTCATACAATGATTGGTTAACTTGTCCAACTCAGCAATTTGCCAGACAAATTGCAAGAACTGCGACTGGACATGGATTTTATTCATTTTGGATTATGAAATTTAATAATGTTCAAATTGTAATTAATGAAATCAATAGAGCGTTCTTAGGAACATATGAACCTCAATATAATAATGGTATAAAAGTAATTAGGCAAAACGGTTCATTCTAAATAAATTTAGTTGAGGCTTATAGGCATTCATTAAAAGTTTGAACAAAAGTTATTTTTTCTTTAAAGGTTTCAATGTTTTGATTATCAAAGTATTGAAACCTTTTCCTTGCTATATCTGACATATGCTTCTTTGTAATTTAGTTCTATCTTTAATCTGATGAATTGGGTTATTTTCCTATTTCCTTAGCAAGAGGATCATATCATCTTTTAATCCATCCGCAGATATAGATACTTTACCAAGTTTAAAAGAATCAGGCACATTTCTGCCACTGCTAATGCCACTATAAAAGCCAATAGCGAAACGAATAGCTGTTTTGTCTGGTATAGCTGCATTCATTCCAATAACATATGGAGTGTATTGAACAATAGCTTCTGCTTGTTTTTGAGAATAACAAGAATTTAGTATTACATATTCCATAGAATGTGTGAATAAAGAAAGGAGATCTGCAAGTGATTTTGGAGGTAATAAATAACTCTGTCCATTAGTGTCTTCTAGAACAATTCCTGTTGTTTCACCATGCCCTGAGAGTAGCTGCATATGGGGTTACATACAATTATACCCCATACCTTAATTATGAGAACTTGCTACGGCTTAAAATTATGCAGGGAAACTATGAACCAAGAAAATACATGCGTACAGCCATAGCTGCATTTACTCCTAATATACCATGGGCTAAATTTGGTTGTAATGACTAAGTTAGTCCTTCAGGGGCAGGTACTTCTTCCGCAACTCGTCAAGTTGCTTCAGCTTCTGCCCTTTATTATCAAATGTATCGTGAAGAATAGATGCCTTACCAGAAGGATGGCAAAAGGTAGAGGTAATCAGAAAGGCATTGTTCGAATCAGCTAAGAAAGACATGGATTGTGATGATGTTAGTTTGTTTTTAGGTAATGGAATGTGCTACTCCCCAAAATTGGGACCACTAGTTAAGATGAAAAATAAAGACTAAACTAGTGATCAAATGAAAGGAAAACGCAAAAGATACACCGCCAGTTTTAAGGCAAAGTAGCTCTAGAAGCCATAAAAGACAAACACACCTTAGCGGAATTATCCAAAAAGTTTGAAGTCCATGCCAATATGATCAGCAAATGGAAACAAGAATTTTTGGAAAAAGCCACCTCTATTTTTGAGAAAGATTCTGAGCAAGAATCAGAAGAAAAGATTGATCCAGATCCCTTATATGCCCGAATAGGAAGGCTTGAATTAGAAAATGAGTTTCTAAAAAAAAGCTTGAAAAAGCTTCACTAATTGAGCGCAGAGCTATGATAGAAAGAGAAAATCAACTCAGCATACGGGCTCAATGTGCACTCTTGAAGCTTCATCGAAGTGGACTCTATTACCAAGCGGCGACCGAAACAAGCGAAAATTTAGCTTTAATGCGATTATTAGATGAGCGGTATTTAAACTTTCCAACCGAAGGCGTTTTGCAAATGCAGGATTATTTGCGATCTGAAGGATATGTAGTGAATCATAAACGAATCAGAAGACTTTTACGAAAAATGGGGATTTTGGCTATTTATCCTAAACCCAACCTAAGTAAAATAGGAAAAGCAGAATATATTTATCCGTATTTACTTAAAAATCTGTCGATTACAGAAAAGAACCAGGTTTGGCAAATAGACATAACCTATCTGCCTATGAGTAAGGTATTTATGTATCTGGTAGCAATTCTAGATGTATACTCTCGCTTTGTTGTAGGTTGGGATATTTCCAATAGTATGCAGGCTGAATGGGTTATCCAAACATTACAATTAGCCATTCTCTCCTATGGAAAATGTCAAATTATCAAATGGAGCATGACGCTCCGATGACCAGGGGAGTCAATTTACCTGCAAAAAATGGGTTGAGTATCTAAAAAATGAAACCATTCAAATTTCAATGGATGGGAAAGGAAGAGCCATTGATAATGTATATATTGAAAGGCTATGGAGAACGGTAAAATACGAGTATCTTTACCTGAATCCTCCAGACGATGGCTGGCAATTGTATCAAGGACTAGAACAATTCTTTGAAAGATACAATTATCACAAATACCATCAAGGAATTGAGCGAAGTACACCTGCTTCACGATTTTATTCAATTAAGATAGAATCTGTTTTCAACTAAGAATTACCACTTGTTGGTCCTAACATTAGGGAGTACCTCAGATAAATAAAGGTCAACATGCAATGTGTATTGTAGGATATGAGGATGAAAAACATGCATTTAAAGTTTTAGACTCTAGAGGAGAACGTTGGGGAGATGAAGGTTTCATCTGGATAGATTATGATCTTATGAGTGATAATACAGTAGTTTATGATGCGCTTGTATGTTCTTTTGATGATAAGATTTTAAGAGATCAAACATATGGCCGAGAAGGCGAAGGAGATCCGGAGCATCCTAACGAGGAAATCGATACTAATTGGGTTAAATCAGGTTATTACCGCGACTTTGGGACTTATAGAATTGCTTGTGCTGATATTGATAAGAAAAATGAGACAGCCAAAATACTTATTAGGGACTCAATAGGTGCTGCACTTACACCTATTATTACAATAAAATTACTAGATACGAAACAAATTAGGGTAAATAAAGACGTTATCACTATTCAGTTTACAAAGTTGAACCGAACATTTGGAAAACTGCCAACATTAGGAATTGAATATGTGGCAACAAGGCAAGATGAATAATTGCAATGAAAGAAAGTTACACTTTGTATTATTTTTCTACCCACAAAAATTTACGAAAGGTTCTTGTCTTTGATTAAGACGATTTTAGTGTAATACTCTAAATTTTAAATGAGTTACTTCTCCGACTCCTATCCCCATTTAAGATATCCAAAATCAGCTGAAGGTCAAGAGGGGCTGAGAAAAAGCCAGTTAGGTGCTTTAAATGCAATTGGGGCTCATTTTTCGTTACATCAACGGCCAGCCGTTGTTGTTTTACCAACCGGTGCAGGTAAAACAGCGGTACTTATGCTGACGCCTTACATACTGGAAGCGGAGCGGGCACTCGTAATCACACCCAGCCGCTTCGTGCGTGAGCAAATAAAACTCGATTATGCCTTCTTAAAAACGCTCAAACTTGCACAGACTTTACCCCAAGACTTTGAGACGCCCTCCGTATATGAAAATACAGGGATGATCCTTGCTCCAGAGACTTGGGAAGCACTGAGACAGTATGATGTAGTGGTATCTACTCCAAATAGTGCCAGTCCCGCCCAACGAGATATACCAGAACCTCCTGATGATTTATTTGACCTGATATTGATTGATGAGGCACATCACAGTCCAGCTCCTACCTGGAATGCGTTGATCGAAGCATTTCCTAAAGCTAAAATTGTTTTATTTACAGCTACTCCTTTTCGTCGGGATGGAAGAGAGATTAAAGGAAAATACATCTATACCTACCCCATACAACGTGCTTTTGAAGATGGGATCTATGGAGAAATGCAATATGTTCCAGTTGATGTAGAAGAAAATGAAAGTCCGGATGTAGCTCTGGCGAAAAAAACCGATCAAGTGTTTAAGAAAGATTGTGAGGATGGGTTCTCGCATATTGTCATGGTACGTGCCAGTACACGTAAACAAGCCAATAAATTGGCCGAGATTTACCAACAAAATACCCAATTACGTCTTGAAGTAGTTCATAGTGGTATGGGGCAACGATTTACTGGAAAGGTGGTTGCTAAGTTAAGAAAGGGAGATCTAGATGGGGTTATATGTGTCAATATGCTTGGTGAAGGATTTGATTTACCAAGATTGAAAATAGCTGCTCTTCATGCTCCCCACCGATCTTTGTCAGTTACTTTACAATTCTTAGGACGGTTTGCACGGGTTAACGAGGATAGACTAGGCGATGCAAAAATTATTGCTGTTCAGAGAGAAATTGAAGCAGATCTGGAAACTGTTTTCCAGGCAAATGATGCTTGGAGTCGCATGGTACGTACTATGGGTCAGGATCGAATCAGCCGTGAAATGGATACACGGGAATTTCTGGATGATTTCGAGGTTAATACTTCCATCAATGATGAATCCACTCTGGAAGATTTATCATTGTATGGATTTAACCTATTCAATCACGTTAAAATATACCACCTTCATGGTACAATAGATCTGCATAAAGTGCCTGAGCTCAAGGGGTTTATTGTTGAAAGAATTTGGGTTAACAATGCACAAGCAACAGTCGCTTTCATTGCTCGTCAGGAAATATTACCCAAATGGGCTAACGCTGGTGTTTTGAGTAGTGTGGAACATCATATGTTTGTTATTTATCATGATGCCCAGGCTGGCCTTCTTTTTATGTGCGCTACTTGTCGGGAAGATATGATCTATAAACAACTGGCAGATACTTTTGTGGATGGACATGTTTCAGGCTTATCACTAAGTCGTGTGAATCGAATCCTACGTAGTTTTAGCTCCTTAGAGTTATTCAATGTAGGCATGCGAAATCGGGCTAGTGGAACAGTAGCTGCTTCATATCGGCAAATAGCTGGCTCTGCAGCCCATTATGCTATTGATAAAAGTGATGGCACGCTTTATCACAGAGGGCATGTATTTGGTCGAGGTCACACATTGCGTGGTCAAACAACGATTGGATTGAGTAGCCTTTCAAAAGTGTGGCGGTTGGAGTCCTGCAAACTGCCTCAGTTAATAGAATGGTGCCGAAACCTATCCCGTGATATTGAAAATTCCGCTCCATTTACAACGGGTATTCCCATTGATCACTTGGATGCAGGTATTGAAATAACAGAACTTCCTGAAACTGCATTGCTGGGAGCTGGATGGCAAGATTCGTTTTATGTTAAAACGCCTACTTTACTTTTGCCTGGAATGGACGAACCCATAAGTATTTTGGAAGTTGATTTAGTAACAAGTCAAACAGCTACAACTTATCAAATACTTCTGAAGACTGCTGATCAACAAACTCAACTTAGATTCGAATTAACGCCTTTTCCATCTGTCAACTATGTTGATGACAGCCAGCCCCGGTGGCTAGTAGAGAAAGGAGGTCGTCAGTATGATTTAATCAAGTATCTATCTGAGTATCCTTTTCGGTTTTATTTAGCAGATGGATCACTCTTGGAAGGCTGTCAGTTATTTAAAGCACCTGAAGAGACTCTTTCTGCCTTTGATAGTGCTGAATTAATGGAGGCGGTAGATTGGCAATTGAGCCAAGTTGATCCTAGAAAAGAGTTTGGTGCCTGCGCTCCACCTTTGCGTTCGGTTCATGATTGGTTAGCCGAAAGATTGGAGAACCAAAACCCTGAAATTATTTTTTATGATCACCGTCCTGGAGAATGTGCTGATTATCTTATCGTGGAACTAGATGCCCAAGGCTCTATATTGGTGAGTTTGTATCATTGCAAAAAAGCAGGAGGTGATCCTTCCGGTGAACGCGATGAAGATCTTTTTGATGTCTGCGGGCAAGTTGCCAAATCGGCTCGATGGCGAAATAAAAAATCACTACTTAAACAGGTAAAAGACAGGTATAAAACGGGATCGATTTTTCTGAAAGGGGATACAAAAACGTTTATTGATCTGATGGAATCTGTACCTCATTACGAGATTCCCCTGCAAATCTATATTGTTCAACCAGGTCTGTCAATTAGTATGCTATCCGCTAAATCTTCCAATCTTTTGGCAACTACCAGTCAAGGGTTGGTTGCTAATGGATGCAGGAAATTAAAAGTCATTTGTGTAGCCTAATTTGCTTGAAGATTTAAGATCTAAAAAAGTATGTCATATATACTTAAAATCCAGGCAATCGCGAACTTTCATTAGGTATATGTTGTAGCCATTCCTCTTTATTCATTTTGCGTAAATCTGTGATATCTTTCCATTGTGTGTCTTTACTGATAAAGTTGATAACTTCTTTGATCTGAATTGTAGTACGCCCATTTTTAGTAAGTCTTCCTTTAAATCTGAATCATTGATTTTTTTATAGGGTGTTTCATAATAAATAGAGCCTGGATAAAATTCTCCATTCTTTTCATCTGTGCCATAATCTGATTTTCTTTCTAAATATTCACCAACTATATAATCCAAAGCATGTTCCCTTAACTCGAAAATATGTGGCATTAATTGTCTCCCTACCAATTTAATAAAGATAATCATAACAGATTTTTATAAGAAGTCATCAGAAAACGTTAGAACTGTATCTTGATTAGGATCTAGACTGTTTTCTTGTGAACCCTTTATAGGGGAGCCTATAATTATTCTGGTAATTCAGATCTGCCTATATTGAATGCTACACAGTTTCAAGATAAGGTTTTAAGTGCGATCATCCATAAAATTAGAACAAGAGATATCAGATGCAATAAAGCCGGATATTCGTACACTGATCACAAATATTGATAAAGCAATTTTACATGATCATGCAACTGACACAGCTAAGGTTGATGCATTTGAAGATTTTAAACAGTTGAATCAGCACTGGATTAATTTGTTTCCTAGAATACTGAACCCAAGAACAATATAAATATGATTAATATATAAGGAGCCTATTTAGCATAAAATGCTCTTACATAATTTATTTTCTTTTGCTCATCAAAATGTATTTCTACTATTTCATCCTTGCAATTTTGGCTATTGTAACATTGACGCCCTTTTATAATTGCTTTTTCAGACGAAAGATTAGTCAATACTTGAATAGGCTCGGTAATAATAAATTTATCGTCAGGAAAGTGAGACCAGTATCTTTTATCACTATCGGTTATCTTTTCTTTGGGGACATTTTTTAAGTTTTTAAAGTAACTTTTGACTGTATCAGACAGAAAACTTTCTATAGAGTCGGCTTGATGCTTAGATCTGAAATATAAGATATTATTAATGATTGAAATTATAGTATCTTTTCTGGATGCAATGCTTGCTGTAGAGTCCTGAATATTAGTGATAATCGAATCTTTTTTTGTAATTACATTATGTTGGATTTCAATCTTTTTGCTTTGAAATAATATTATACACAAAAAAAGAGAAAGAGAGCATAGAACCAAAGTAATTCCAGTGATTCTTAACTTAGACGAGCTGCTTGCCAATTTGTCTAATACTTCGGATTCGTTAGGTATTTTTCTAGGCATGTTCTTTGATATGTTGTAGAAGAATGTCAATGCAATCTCGCCACATTCTTAACAGTTGGGATGTTGTATAACTTATTGCTCCCCCTGAACCAACCATTCCAGCAACATATCCTAAGTTTTTCGCAGACATTGAATTTTCAATGATGAATAAAACTATACAAATAAGTAATAGCAAGAATGATACGGTAGACACTACAAGATAGGCATATCTTTCTGGTTTAAACTGCTTCAGCATAAACTCTATTGTATCCTTGATAGATGCATGATCAGTCATATGATTATGTGGTTAAATAGTAGTGTGTTGTTTACTCATTGTAATATAGGTATTTAACTATGTAAGCTGCAATACCTCATTTGAGGTATTATTCAGAAAATTTCCTCCGTAATCTGATCTTTTCTTCCTGAGAAGGTTTGGTATAACGAAAAATCTCCTTAATAAAAATATTTCTACTCATCTCCTGAGCGGTATGAATGCCATGCTTATCGGCTACTTTTTTCAGAAAGGAATGGCGCAGCATATGTGGAGACAACCAAATTTCATCTCCATTGCTGTTGGCCTGGTTACAGATCCGCTGGGTAAGGCGGTAAATGTCTGTACGGTGAATCCGGTTTCCGTATCGAGTTATGAATAATGGATCATTGTTTTTAACCTCTCCTTCTCTTTCTTCTAGATACTTGTCCAACCAATCTTTGGCTTCTGAAGACAAGGATACTTTTTTGGTGATCTTATTGCCTTTCCGTTTGATATTATGGAATCCTCGGCTGTGATACTGATCCATATTAAGCGCTGCCAATTCGCTTTCACGCAGACCGGTATATAGCAAGTAATAAAAGACGGCGGTTTCCATTAGCGCGTTCTGATCGGCACGGTTGCAGATAGCCATGCGTTGTTCACAGGCAATCTGCAACCGGTTCATTTCACGGAGAGTAAGTCCATTCTAGGTTGGTTCCTCGGTTGCAATGTCTTTTACCCCTTTGAAAGGATTTTCTATTTTGAAAGGGTGTTGGCTATCAACCCATTTGGCAAAGTGACGCAGTGTCGCTAAAATACGGTTGATGGAGGTAGCTGCTAGTGGATGCTCCCCCTCCCAGCGTTGGTCGGAAGATATTTCTTCCGACTTTTTTATTTTTTGGTTACTAGCTACAATAGTAGCTAAATGGTATTAACTTGTTTATTTACAGCAGTCTAATCAATGTAAGGCTTTATTTTGTATCTGTATGTCAACCTTTAAAGACCACAAAGTATCAGTCAGTGAGTTAATAAGTTTTATCCCCGAAGCGTTATTATCTCACCTTTCCACCACGACCAAAGTTGATCATTATGCCAAGATCATTATGCCAAAGTCTTGCATGGCAAGAAAATGTTTTATCTTCTGCTGTACTCGATTTTAGACAATGACAGGCTTAGTCAACGAAGCTTAGAAGATACCTTCAATTACTCAGGCTTTAAAGCTATTTTCAATCTGGACCCCTCCGAAACGGTGAGAAGAAGCTCGCTCTCAGACCGATTATCAACCATTGACCCTATCTATTTCAAAGAATAGGTATGTAGATTATCTAAATATATAGCTTTTTTACGCCATAAATTATGGGAATATGACACATACATTCTCTTCGAATGAGTTACTTTTTACAATAATTATTATCAAATAATACCTATAACTGGGTTTTCTTCTTATGGTATAATTAATGAGACAGAAAAGGCAGGTTTTATTACAAGACGTTTAAAAAAGATAACTAGAGGTAAATCTTATTTTATCTTCTGTTTACTTAGCACATTTAATTATCTATTTTTATGGCTCAAATCTTAAGATTAAATCAATCTGTTACCAGGCCAGCAATTCAAGGTAGTATGTCCAATACTAAAATCAATAAACACAATAAGTTTTTAAAACAATGGGATGCTACACAACCTCCCCAAACGCTTGATATTTTACTTAAAACTCTACTCAGTGATGCTTCCCAGGCAGTGAATGAAGAAATAACCTTAAATCGCTTCCTTGCTATCTGTACTATCAATAAAGTCACATGGCATCGAAGAATGAGTGATCCAAAGAAATTTACCATGGAGGAAATTGAACTTGTAGCTAACGCTCTGAATCAACTTTCACAATTAACTACTAATCCCAGAACATTTACATCCGTTATGGTTTTTGAGTCAATTAAAACTCAATATGAAGCAGGACAAGAAATCAAATAAAAAAGGATCAATCATTAATTGACCCTTTTCATATACCACTAACCATTACAACAAACTTTATTTGATTTTCTGAGTTTACATCCTCATTCTTTGCCCAGACTTAGGTTGTTTTAGAGGTTGATTTTGATTTATTACCTTTTCAACCTTCTCTTCAGACTTAATTGTCTCTTCCTGCTTTTTCTTTTCCTGCGTTGCCGGAATGGAACTTTGCTTACCAGTAAGGACTTGACTTTTTTCAGATGAGGGAGGCTGATTGACTTGCGCAGCCTTTTTCATTGTATCCGATTTTGTAATATCAGCCGAGGACATAATTCCCTTTTTAGTAAGGTCCACTTTTGTCGTTTCTGCAATTGTTGATGTTTCTTTCTTAGACACATCTTTTGTAAGATCAGAAGTTTGTTTAGAAACATCCACTTTAGAGCTTTCTACTACAGATCGCTGGGAAGTAGATTGTTCAACCGAACGAGATTTTTCAATCCGAGTTTCCTCTACCCGTGGCAGACTGCCTGGGACACCGCCAAATAGAGCATCGAATGCATTGTTAAAATAGCCTGATACCTGTTGTAAAAGGTTTTTAGACTGAATTTTTACCGTAGAGGGTAATTCTCCCAAATCGTAGCTGATTTTTCTGCCTTCTTTTTTGGACACTTGTAAATCTTCATTAAAGTCCTTCGCTTGTGGCTTAACTACCTTCATTACCTGCTGCTCTCCAGCTCCTTCATTTATTATTTTCTCCATTGATTTCTGAGCAGCCTGCAAAAAACGGTCATTCTTAGGAAATGCAATAGTTACTTCAGTACCCGCTTCTGGTGATCCATTTAAAAATGTAACGCGCGCGGGTGGTTGTTGCCCCTTTGGTGTATGACGGTTTATTGAGTCGGTAATAGATAAGGCAATCTTCTCCATTTCTTTCGGATCTTTGGCTCCAAAGAGCTTTAGATTGTATTCCCCTGCAGCTGTATTATTGCCATCCTGAACTTTATTATCAATAGATTTAGGTGAAGTTTCATGAATCCTTGCGATGAACTGGTTTTGTGAAGAAGGATGATGAATCGCCCCCATTAAATTGATATTAAACTTAGTTCCTGCTTTTTCATTGTCGTTGCCTAGTATTACCTGTGATGGCTCGACCCGCTGCACAATCTGATTAATGTAAGCAAGCTGTTTATCAGATGGTTGTCCACCTGTGCTTATATACATTCTTGATTCTCCTTGTTTTGGCGGTGAAATCTGATGAAAAGACATTGCATCAATTGGATTCTCAGTAATCATTAAGCGATCCACCTTTAGTGGGTTTAAAGCTGCCGTTAACTGAGTAAGGGCCTTACCTGAAACTTCTACCTTATTATAGGGTAGATCTTTACCTGCTTTAGACAGATCATTAAAGTAAAACTGAAAATGTCCAGGCTTATCCGCTACCGCAATCAGTGATCCTTCAGTTCCTTTTGGCAGAACTATACTTTTGTCCCCTACCGGAATCTTAATATCCCTCCCCAGTGTTAATGGTGGATTAGATAACCAGATCGCATCTTTTCTTTCGCCTTCGGACTGTCCTTTAAAATTTTGATTTCGAATGATCATCGAATTAATTCCATGATCATTTCTCATAGGAAATGCTGTATTGTCGATGTTAACCTGTTTTTGATCTTTGGAGCTCCAGCCCAATGAATTTAAGACCTGTTTAAAAAATTCAGGTCTGAAAATCGTACTCAGAGATAATGATCGTGATTGCAGGTATTCAGGTTTATTGAGAGAATTTTTTAATCCATAATTTTCCTTTAATAGTTCCCCCTGCATTTGTGTTGCTTTTTTTTCATCAATAGGTGGAGTAGCAGTTTCGACCGTTTTACGCAATTGATTACCCTGCACTTGACCAAATGACTGTACAGGGGCCAGACCATTGAAATGATCTTTTATGTAAGCATTGACTTTCTTTCGATCATATTCATGATGCCAGTTTAGAACATCAATAGCATCCCCTTTCTTACCATTGGTATGATCAATAAAAAAAGACTTTGTAGTTGGATTAGGATAAACTGTTATTTTTTCATCACCTCGCTCATAGGTTTGGCTTTTGGAAGACCCGAAAAGGCCTTTTGCAGGAATGTGTTTGTATCCAAGATCCTGTAAAAGCCTGTGTGGATCCATTGTCTTTGCTGCTTGTTTCCAATCAACAGCCTGAACAGTTGAAACTTGCTTCTCATTTGTTGTATTCAGGCCAGGATATGCTCTTTCCAACATCAGCAGATCTGTCTTTTGGTTAGTATGGTTTGATTTCTGAATGCTTTTATGAAGGTCTTTTTCATTTAAAACAGGTACTGGAACCTCACCTGCATTAAGAACTTTTCTGTTTGAGAAAATCTGATTAAAGTTATCCGCACTAAGTCCTGCGACACCTGTTAAAAGCTCAACACTTTTATGTCCTCTCCCAATTTTTGTCAAAGGGACATCAGAGTTTTCAGTGGTAAATGCCTTTTCATCTACATTCAATTTTCTTCTGACACTTGCGAAGGCATCTTCCACTTTTTTGAAGTTTTCAGGGGTAGGTTTAACCCAGAGCTGTATATTATTGAAATATCGTCCATCTACATATTTGCGAAGAGCATAATCGCCAACAGCCATGTATTCAACTCCAAATTTATTGAACAATGCTGTGACCTTTTCTTGCTCGGGACTACTCAGTTTTTGTATCATACCTTTGCTTTAAAAACATGTTAGATAAAGTGTCTAAAAACCATGAGAGGGAAATGTTAATCCTGGTATAATCGTGTTGGTATACAGTGTGCTGATATAACAGCACAATCTATGTTACATGGTTTCCTAGTTGCATAGTTTCCTATCACTCCCCTCTTATGCTGTATATACCTATTAGATATACCTATTAGATATACCTATTAGATATGCCTATTAGATATGCCTATTAGATAGCTGGATTGGCTTTATGCGATTCTGCTATGCGCTATGCAACTGTGCTATGCAACTGTGCTATGCGATTGTGCTATGCCATTCCGGCTGACCGTTATCTCCTTCAACTAGAATATGTTTTGAAATGGCATTTATTTCTTCCTTCGTAAAATTGACATCTTGCCATGTATCTGTATTTTCCCAATCCTCCCCTATTTCATGATCATGGGTTAGTCGAATTATACACTCCCGCTCGTGTACAGGCATACTTTGCCAGGAGGGAAAATCAGTAATTACTTGTTCTACAATAGGGGTTGCATCTTCTAAATACAGAATATCTATTTCTCTTAAATCTGATACTTGAGAATCAGTTGTTGGTAAGTCCATATCTTTTAGAAAAGTTAAGTAACTGTTTTGCTAATGGATAATGAGATTGAAGAATAAGATCATCTCTAGAGATTACTCTGAAGGTTTTACCTTATCTGGGTTCTACTTTTAATCTAGTTCAGAAATAAGATGAGGATAGTTTTTCATGGCATATTCAGGAATGAAACAGGTATATACAGGTGTATAAATGGCTAGCTGCACAGGAAAGTATCTATCCATTAATTGTCTGAAAGTCTGTTTCTGCTGCTCATTCCAATCGGCTACTGTTTCAATCTCTTCTATTTTTGATGGATGAAAGGCAATCAGCTCCATTATCTTATCAAATAAAGTACGATGGAGCGACAATTCAGATGTTAGTTCTTTCCAGAGTTGATCTTGCTTATCCTCAAACCAGTTTGATGTGATAGAGTGTGTCACCCTCTTTTTCATCATAAAAACATCACAGGCATCAAGTGCATCTTTCTGTTTGTCACTTAAAGGGTAGGATACTTTTCTTGGTAGAAATGGTACTACTTCCAGACTGATTAACTGATTATGATCGATTGTTGGTTGGATGATTGTTATCATTTTAATATCTGTCCCTGCTAGCTCTATCTCAGCTTTTACTGGAACTAACTTGGAAAGCATGTTTATTTTACCATTTTCGACCAATTCACTGATTGATAGTCCTAATGATTGCAGTGTCATTAATCCACCTGCCTCGAATAAAAGAATCATTTGCCTTATTTGTTGATCATCAAATAAGACATCAATCTGATCAATTTCTGTGTACTCGTTTATTTCTGCTCCTGGATCACTTCCAATGTCGAAAAGATCCTCACCATTAGTTAAGGTTACTCCCTCTTCTTCATTTAGAAAATGGATGTCAAACTCATTTTCATTAGACAGAGCAGTATCTAAGGGTAGAGCAGTATCAGAGGGTAGAGCAGCCTTAAATTCTGCAAATTGATTGTTTTCTGTTTTTTCCATAGATAAGCGATTGAAAAGTAGTTGTGTTTAGACTACTTTTAGTTTATAATTGTAGTTGTTGTTCAACTACTTTAACTAAGTAAAGATAGTCGTTTTACGACTACTTTGTCAAGGAAAATTAATTTTAATGTATATATGTCTACAAGTCAGTATATTCAGATAAAAGCGGCCATCCTGTTGGCCGCTATAAATATCTTAGTATTAGTATTACCTGTATTAGCTCAGGAATCACTAGCTCAGGAATCACTAGCTCAGGAATCACTAGCTCAAAAGTCAATTGAATCAAATGAAAACGCAGCTAGTGTTAGATCGGATCAGATTGAGAAATTAAGACTAATTATCTGGAAAAGATGGGCATCGGTCACTGACAGCGTTTTTTTTAAGGAGTATAAAATTACATCTGATAATTGGTTAAGAAAACATGTTCCTTCCATACCACCCATCAGGCCAGAAGAGGGTAAAGCAAAGTTAACCTCTTCTTTTGGATGGAGAAAGCATCCAATATTAGGTAAAGAAAAGTTCCACAATGGTATTGATCTGGCAGCAGCCCCAGGCCAGGCAGTGTATTCTACTGCTCAGGGAATAATTGAAAAGGTTGGTTATGACCCAATTATTGGAAACTACATAACACTAAATCATACTGGTCTTTTTAAGACGATTTATGGTCATCTTTCTGCTACTTTAGTTAAGGCTGGAAAATGGGTAGACAGGGATCAGTTAATAGGTCTTGTTGGAAATACTGGCAGATCTACCGGATATCATCTTCATTATATTGTAAAGAAAAATAATATTGCAGTAAATGCTGATCCATACCTTTTTTTAAGATATGGAGTAGGCTATTAATAAATGAGATGGTATAGAAAGTTAGATAGAAAGCTTGTAATGCAATACAATGATATGCAAGACAAGTCTTATCGCAAATCTGGCAACTCAAAGACATGAGACGAACTTTAAGCAAGGGTTATTAATCTTGTATATTGAGTCATTGGTCGAAGATGTTTGAAGTCTGATAAAATATTACTCGCATTATTAATACACTTGTGGGATAGATAAATTATTAGTTCCAACGGAGCAATATGTGCAAGCACAATAGTAGAAAAATAAACATCTAATTTTAGCCCAACACTACATAGGCACCTATACGTTTTTTCTACAATGGAAGAAGAAGAATGGAATGGGATAGCTCTTTCACACTATGATAGATAGATCCAAAAGGTTGGATTTTAAACTATTGTATGTTTACTCTACGGCTTTGAAAGTATATTTTTAATGCTTCTAATCGTTGTAATGAGAGGTTATAATCCTCTTGCCTTGTTATTTTCCAAGATTCATAATTTATTGGGAGACCTTTATATCTGGCGTTGTTACAACTAGTATTTAGCGAGTTATACTTTGCCCATATATGTTGAGGCATAATATCTCTCCTTTTACGTTGGTTATCTTTATAAAAGCTACGAATTTCTTCGTGTGATTCAACAGTAAGACCATTATAGTTTACAAATAAAAATGCCTTCATCCAATGAAGGGCTATATAGAAGATGACAGTTGTCTTCCAATCAAAAAAATCATTTGGGAATTGTTTTTCTAGAGACACAAGAAATCGCTGGTTTTCTTGTGCTTGACGCAAATAATCATCCTGCATTATCCTAGTCTGTTAAGGATAATTCTTGAGAACTATTAGAAAGGAAATCTTCAAAAAGTTCTATTCTTACATACTCTAAGTGGATTGTAATCCGATCATTAAACTTATACTGAAGATCATCAGCAAAAAAAGACAAAGACTCTTCAATATCACTGTTGCGTTGCTGAAGTCCAATAAGATATGAAATTTGTGTGTCTTTTTTTTCTAAGCGTGCTATTCTTATTATCTGATCACTGTAAATTTTAAAATATTGGAGAATTTCCATTTCTACATCATCTACAGATAACTTAGGAAAAAAAATAAGCTCTCCCTGAAATGGTGTGTAAGCGGATGCATAATAAGAAGATTGTTGTGGACTAGTCATAAATGGCTGTTGACTAGAAAGAAAATGCTCATAATTCTGGAAATGAAGATGTGCATTGGGTATAGCAAGCATCAATGAATTATACACAACATGAGAATCCTGATGCTTCAAAGCATCAATATGTAGTCTTAATGTTCTATGTCTATCTAATGTTGCCATTTTCTTTTCTAAAAGAAGCGTAATCCTAAAAACGGATTCTACTTGCAATATAAACACTAAAAATATGCCAAACAATTCCAAATCGGTAGATAAAGTTACAATATGGTTATTCCGTTAGATAATTTGGGAAAGATGTACCTGTTCTGCTTTTGACAATTTTTAACAATCTCACCCAAAGTTTACAGTTTTCAGAGTACCTCTAATTGGAACCCTTATTCTTCTTTTTCCAGCATATCGCTTTCTTGCATTGCTCTTCTGTCCATTCCTTGGCAGTTTCTTCGCTTACTGTTTTAGGTAAAGATGCTGACAACTTTCCATCTGTAACATAAAGTCCATACACACTTTTTATTATCTTATATTTCTTTCCAATCACTGCTATCTGATTTTTTCCTTTTAAGGAAGCTTTGTCCTTTGCTTCCTGCCTCGGTTTTTCTATAACCAATATAGCATCAGCAATTGTTAAGTGACTGATAGCATTTTTTAATGTTTGGCTACTATTGACTTTGTTATTACTAGCCGCTGCTTCAGCAGTTGATAAATTGTAAAACTTATCTTTATGTAAAATGTAAATACCACTTTTCCCTATACCGGCTACGATTGGCTTTCCTTCATAGGAGCCCAAAGTGAGTTGCTTATTTTCTCTTTTCAAATGAATTGCCTGTATTGCCTGCTCAAGTGAAACTTGGTCAGGATTTGTTGTCTGAATGGAATACGATATACCGTTGTGTTTAAGATAATAACTGAACTTTCCATTCCCTATAAATATGGGTTCCCCTTCATACATTCCTATTTCTCTCATTTGTTCTTTTTCAACATCGGTATAAGTCTGATCTACTTTTTCTAACCATGCAGTAAGTTGTTTATCAAATGCAGTTACTATCTGTTTAAAATTTTTTTTTCCTTCAGCAATTTCATCAAGCAACTGCTCACACTCACAGGTAAAGTTATAGTTGACTATACCAGGAAAACTTAACTCAAGAAAGTTACTTAGCTTGGTTCCGACTTGTGTCGGTATTAGCTTTTTTTTATCAGCACCAATTGACTCTCTTTTTTCTGAACGAAGTATTGATCCATTTTCGAGTGTTAAGCAGATTGCTTTAACACTATGACCTAACGAATCACCAGTTTTTACATAGTTTTTTGAAAGTATTGTATTTAAAATCGACGCATAGGTTGAGGGTCTGCCAATTTGCTTTTTTTCCAACTCGGCAACTAAACTTGCTTGATCAAACCTTTTAGGAGGTTTAACGTAGTTCTGGTTTGCTTCCATTTTATTTAATTCCAGGCTCTGTCCTACTATGACAGGTTGAATGGTATTCTCTTGCTGTTCCTCTTCTTCTTCCTCCTGATATACCTTCAGATATCCATCAAAGGTGTTTATACGAGCTGAACTGTAAAAAAGATCATTAGGTACATTGGAAGAAATGATAATAGTTGTTTCATCAAATTTTGCTGCTTTCATCTGTGAGGCTAGTGCTCTGCGATAAATTAAATCATATATATTTTTTTCATCATCTGTATCCCCTGCCGTCGACTTTTCCCAATGTGTTGGCCTGATTGCTTCATGTGCTTCCTGTGAACCAGCTTTACTTTTGAAATTTCTCTGTTGGAAATAAGGGAGGCCATACTGGCTTGAGATTTGATTTTTGGCTTCTTGTATAGCACTATCTGACAAATTTAAGCTGTCTGTCCGCATATATGTTATATGCCCAGCTTCAAAAAGCTTTTGAGCTAAATCCATAACCTTTTTAACATCAAGCTTCAGTTTTTTCACCCCATCCTGTTGCAGTGTAGAAGTAGAGTAAGGAGGTTGGGGATTTTTCTCAATGGGTTTAGTAGAAACATCTGATATAGAAAAAATCTTATCTGAGCTGCTTTGTAAATAACTTAAAGCATTAATTTCTACCTCAAATTGCTCCTTTTTCTTTGCTTTGAGTAAATCTGATTTACCTGATTCTGATTTGTTAGCATGAAAAAAAGCACTAATTTGAAAAGTAGACTTGTCGATGAAACCTAAAATGTTTTTTTCTCTCTCAACACAAAGCTTTAAAGCTACTGATTGTACTCGTCCTGCTGAAAGCCCTGATTCGAGTTTTTTCCATAGCACCGGACTGATCTGATAGCCTACCAGACGATCAATAGCTCTCCTGCTTTCCTGAGCTAATACCAGATTTAAATCAATGACTCGGGGAGAAGAAATAGCCTGTTTAATTTCACTTTCTGTAATTTCCTGAAAAGTAACTCTTTTTGTATTCTTATAGTCAAGTCCCAATGCCTGGCAGATATGGAAACTAATGGCCTCCCTTCCCTATCCGGATCAGTGGCTAACCAGATATTCTCTTTACCTACCTGCCTTACCTTTCGCTTCAAGCTTTCTACCACCTGCTTTTTATCCTCATTAATCTGATAAAGCATTTTGTATCCATCAATTTTGTCAATGGCTAAGCCTTTTGCTGGCAGATCCCGGATATGTCCAACAGAGGCAGCTACCTCCCATTCTGTACCCAGAATGGCTTTGATTTTTTTGATTTTATTAGGTGATTCAACGATAAGTAAGTTCATAACTGAAAGGATTTAACTGAATTTACAGCAATTGATTTGTCATGCAGGTCTAAATTAGCCCTGAGTAAAGTGGAAAGAATTGTAGTGACCTTTTATGTTTAGGTTCACTTATGTGTAGGTTTACTTTATGGAAATAGAATAATGGTATGGAGACCTATTAAATTGCAAAAGCTGTTCTTAGATCTGGAGGTAATCTTTCTATTTCTTCTTCAACGAGTTGAGCAATTTCTTTTTTAATTTTCTGAAGGTTCTCAAAAAGAAATTTAGATTTAAACTCCTCTAACGGTGTATCTTTTTCCTGTGGAATGCTGTTTTTAAGCTGCTCAAAATCATAAATGATTGGAACCTGAGGTAAGCTGTTCTTACTTGGATTTACCAGTAGTTTTGCATGAAACATTTTTATTGGCATTTCAAGTCCCCGTTCATCAGCAACAGAACCAACAAATGTACCCTGGCTTAATGAGGATATCTTGCTTGCAGGAATTAATTCCTGCATTTGCTCTGATTCATTGATTGTCGTGTCATTTTTACTATGGGTGACAGAAACCTTTTTCTGATTCGTTTTTCCAAACTGCTTACTAAGCTGTTCTGCATTTGTTCCACGTAATTGCCCTGAAAAGATTGTCCCAACCATGTTCTGAATTACTGCTGCAGGTTTTTGACCATAATCCCTCACTAATTGGGAAAAGTCCTGAATACCCATGTAGGTGGCTATCAGATTCGATCTCCCCGTAGCTATTAACTGATCCAATCCTTTCAGATACATGGTCGGCAACTCATCAATGAATAGTGCACATTTTCTTTTACCCTTCTGATTTATAAGTGGTAACATTTGTGAGGTATACAGCGATAAGGCTGCTCCGTAAATATTTTGTCGTTTAGGGTTATTTCCCAAACAGACAATTTTAGGGTCTTTAGGATTATTGATGTCCAGTGTAAAATCATTCCCTGTCATTACCCAATATAAAGTGGGAGATCCCAAACGGGCAATTCCATTGCGAGCGGTGGCAATCTGTCCATCAAGTTGTTCAAGAGTGCCGTTTGCTAATGCATCTGCAAACATGCGGGAGTAATTTTCTACCTCCGGGTAATTTAAAAGAATTGGGAATACCTTTTTGTAGGAGGTGTTAGCAAACTCAATCACATGGGGAAATGTACATACACTCGCTGGAGGTGTTGGCTTTGGCTTAGAGTTATTAGCTTCCTGATTCCATTTTTTAAGTTCCTGCTCATATTTTTTTCGCCTGCGATCATCTATTCGTTTCAGTACCCAAATGTTAGCAGTCATAAAGTTTATGGCAGAGTCTGCAAAGAAATCCCCTTGTTTTTCAATCCATGTCCTGTTGATATTAAACATTAATGTCTGGGCTAATTCAAATGCATCCAGTACATCCGTCATCTTTTCTGGCGCGAGGGGATTGCAGCGATGGCTCCTTTCAATATCATCAAAGTTTATTATATAAACCCTTGGGTCAAGCTCATACGTATTGTATTTGTTGTTAACCTCTTTACTTGTCATCAACGCTCCCAGAGCTGCCCGAGTCATATCTGGAAATTTAATGTCATATACCAGTGCACAAAATCCCTTGACTATATGTTGCTCTAATGCAGGTATGAGAACTGAAAATGTTTTTCCCGAACCCTGTATCCCTGCTACCATTACCGCTCTGAATGGATTAACTACATTGATCCATCCATTCCTTACTTTTTTATTATGCCTGTACTCGGTTGGTATGTTCACTGAGAATTCACTTTCCAATAGCCTTTCCTCTTGTGGAAATGTTTCTTTTTCATCATTAAATAAATCCTCACCCATAGGGTTTTTAAATAGTCTGCTGTATTGAGTTGCCCCTTTTGCTAACACCATTTGTGCTATAAAATGAACTGTTGTATACAGCATCACCCATAATCCCTTTTTAAATAATTCTGGTTTGAACCATAATAAACATGCACATGCCATTAATGTCATTAGGCCAAGTATGATTGTATTCCTTACTTGTTCTGCTGTTATTGTTGTACTCTTTACACCTTTTGTCCCCAGTCCATAAAATGTCAACCCAATGATTAGAATGGCAAGTATATACCATGGATTAAAAAGCCAAGCTACATTACCCATCATGAAGTACCACGTTTTATATAGCGGTTCTGCAAATTGTGTTGGTAACCTTTCCTTTATAAACGGAAATCCTAGTACATAATAGTGCATCATGGCTACTATCACCGTTACCAACAGATACCAGTACTGTTGCTTTATGAGAGATTCTCTTTCCTGATTTGTTAACATAAATAAATCAATTTTGCTGAGTTAAAAGTAGTCGTAATTAAACTACTTTTCAAAGGTAGTTTAATTACGACTACTTTTGCAAGAAAAAGTCTACTTTATCAAAGTGACTACTTTATTGAATTACAGTGTAATAGGAATAAATAGTTAATAGTATAATTTCAGCTTTAAATACATAATTATTTGCAGTTGATATCCTGTAAATAGTAATATATAACAGAAATAATAGCATATCACTTCAATAGTAATTGCAACTAAGTAGAATAAGGTTGGACTTTTATCAATTCTGATTCGCGATCAATCCTGATCGCGAATCAGAATATTTATGGAATGATTTCAAGTAAATTCAATCTACATAAAGTAACAAAAAAGATTTACCTTTACTTGGCTGTTAAGTAAAATTGTGAGGTTGTTACAGCGTCTGAATTGACTTTGAAATACTTTAAGTATAATAAATTTTTAACTACTATTGTAAGTGTTGGAATGAAACCCCAATTCTATATACATATAATAACTGTTTTCAAATCCATTGATAAGATTATTTTATTCATTGGTTTATTGGCATGTATTTTTATTTCCTGCTCAAAGGAGTTAGAGAGGCCGAATTATTATATGAGGGCGCAGATTAATGATATGGATTGGAGTGCGGATCGGAATTATGGCGTAGCACAATTAGATTATGATTATACAGCCAATGCACATTACTTATCGATATGGTCACAAACAGAAAATCCATTAATTGACGGGATAAGATATCAGATCAGTATTTCAGTTAATCTCCCAGTAGCAAAGGGAGTGTATTTCTTTAACAATAATGGATCTATAATGGCGGCTAATGGGGGTGTTTCCGGTGCTGTTAATGGATGGAAGAGGAATGGCACTGAAGATTATTTTATAGGCCATAGCATAAACGGACATATTGATATTACAAGTCTATCAAAGGATAATGTTGGTGGCAAATTTGAATTTGTTGCAGTTATACCAAAATCTAGTAGCCTTGGTGGAAATGACTCAATAGTTATAAAAAATGGTGAATTCCTTGTGCCGATTAATCTAGTTTCAGGCAAAGCGTGGGAAGGACCAAAATAACTAACTCATCTTTTCTTTTTTAATTCGCACATTCTAAGCCCATCCTGAATTTTTAACTATTGGTCAACCTCTCTCATCATCTGATATAAGTCCATAGCTTTTGGTTTTACTTGTTAAGTACCATTTTCAAAAAATGGTTGATAAGAGTTATCTTATATTTAACATTCCATAGCAATGATCCTTTACGCTATGGAATATTGAATATAATTAGTAATGTTTCGATTCTAATGGTTTGCCAGAAAAGTTACTTTCCAATAAGTACTTTTAGCTTCAAAACATTTTTGTAAAGTTTTGTTACTCGAAATTATAGGGTTTGTTTTTGAAATATGTTTCAAAAATATGATCCAAAAAGTCTGAATCTGTCCGAAATTTCTCTTCCAGACGTCCTTGTTGAACAAGAGCGTGGTATTTTTTATTTACATTCAGCGTAAACCGTTTTCGTTCTGGCCGTTTGGGTCTGCCTCCCCTACCCTTCTCTTCTTCCTGTTGGACAATAATGGGAACTTCAATATTTTTTGCCTTTACTGTTTGAGTGGGTTTGTCTTTTTTCTCCGTGATGAAAGCAGTGTTGCTCTTTTGCTGAATTTTAGTTTCCTGAGCGTTTACCTTCTGTTTTTGCGATGATATAGACTCTTCTGGTTGGATATCTGTTTTTGCCACCTCTTTTCCACGTTGCCCCTCCCCTGCTTGTTCATCTGCTGATTGTAGTTCTACAGGTGGAACATTGGTTTTGGGTGAGTCGTGTAAATAGTCCAGTGCAGAGACTGTCAATGCTCTTTGTTTTTTTTGGTCTTTGCTCATTGTATTAGCTATGTTTTAAAACCATTTTCTTTTATTGGCTGTTTATATTAAATATGTGTGATAGAGTATGAGTGTTGCTTCATATCTATTTACATAATTAGTATATTCCTAAGGAATTCTTACAAGTCTGCCAGAGAATGCTGCTGAAGTTCAATTTCTTCTGCTAGTTTAAGATAGTCCTTTGCTCCTGTAGAATCTGGATCATAATCAAATATTGCCTGTTTGGCATTTGCTGCCTCATCAAGTGCTTTATTGGTCCGGATACTTGTTTGAAATACTTTTACCTGTTGGGCTGTGGCCTCACGGATTGATTTTCCCAAAAGCGTTCTGTCATGTGTAGAGGAATTGGTAAAGAGAACTCCCGCCAGTTCGAGTGAAGGATTCATCCTGCGTTTTATCTTTTCAATTGTATTCTGCATTTTTCCGAGTGCCTCATAACTATACGTAGCTGCTAACATAGGAATAATGTATTTATCGGCTGCTACCAATGCATTTGTTGTCATAATCCCAAGTGATGGCGGACAATCCAGAATGATGTAATCATACTCTTCCTTTATTTCCTGTAATGCATACTTGAGAAGTGAATCTGATCCCTGCTCCTTGATAATATCTGATTCGCGGGAAACTAGTTCATAGGCTGCAGGGATAATATCCATACCGAGCTTGGACTGTACTACTTCTGAAAATGAAAACATTTCCAACAACCATCGTCCTACATTGTTTTCTAGTAATGGATTGATTCCACAGGTAGTGGTCAGATTACATTGTGCATCCAGATCTATTAATAATACTTTCTTTCCTTGTTTGACAAATGCCGCTCCCAGACTAAAGGCAGTAGTTGTTTTTCCTGTTCCTCCTTTGTGAATACTTATGGCTATGATCATTTGTTTATTGTTTTTATGAAAAATATGAATATTCACAAAAATATGTTTTTTATGTTTAGTATACAATAGTAATAGTTTACATATTTTATTGTAAATGCATATTTTATGAAAATGATGATAAATATTATTTTATCGTATTTTATTATTTGTGTGATCTTGATGTATTGTGAGAATTTTATTAATTGATAATACTTTATGCTTAGATAATACTAAGAATAAAGTATGTAAAGTATGTAAAGTATGTAAAGTATGTAAAGTATGTAAAGTATGTAAAGTATGTAAAGTATGACTTAATTGTATTTTATTAATTGTGTGATTTTTATGAATTATTAATAAATTATGAATATTGCATCTGTTAGTGATCTGTATGAAAAGTATGAATAATAAGATTTGTAATCTAAATTCATAGTTTTCATATTTTATGTAGTGTTCATAATTTATGTTTAAGAAATACTATGCATATAATATGAAGAATATGGTTATTATGCTAAAAGAATATTCTATGATATATTAATATGTATCATAGAATAGGCTTAATTTTAAATTATGAAAAATTTATATTGGAGGAAAAGTAAAGTGGATTTTATGAAGGTATAATAAAATATGAAATCTATGCTTCTTATGTATTTTATGATAAATTCATATGGAAGTGAGCAGGAAAGGATAAATTAATAAAGTGAAATAGAACCTAGATACTATGATACAATATAAATATATAAGTATCTATGACTGGTAGAGGAATGAGCATTGAATTATACTGTGGTGAAATTTTGATTACAGTTTTAATAAAGTTGTAACTATGTGATCACTCTCAGGTCTAAAATTCACAGAAGTACATGTTTATAGAAACAAAATTGACCTGGAGTTTCTAACTTTGCCTGATCGCTTCAACCTTTTTACTTGCCATCCTGTTTTCCTTGTATGAGTCAGTCTAAGATCACACCAAAAAGCTACAAAGTGCTTGCAGTGGATGATAATGAAGATATTACCGAACTGCTTGAATATACGTTAAGTAAGGAGGGCTATCAGGTCAAAACCACCTGGGATGGATCAACAGCGATACAACTAGCTCAGTCTTTTCTTCCGGATCTGATTCTGCTTGATATTTCTATGCCTATTATGGATGGGATAGAGGCCGGACGTCTCTTAAGGCAAATACCAGCCTTAGACTATACCTTCCTTATCTATCTGACAGCTCGTGTAGAGGAATATGCTGAAGTGGCAGCTTTTGATATAGGAGCAGATGATTACCTGATTAAACCTATCAAACCCAGAGCACTTGTTAGTCGTTTGAAAGCCTTGCTCCGAGATAAAAATGAGTTGGCTTATTCATCGACTGAGTTTCGTATAGGGGATTTAAAAATTGATAGTCTCAGCTATACGATCAATTATCAGAATAAAGTACTACAATTACCTAAAAAAGAGTTTGAGTTATTGTATTTTTTAGTTCAGCATCAGGATACTGTCTATACACGTGAACAATTACTAAGCCATGTTTGGGGAGCAGGTATGCACATTACACCTCGTACGATAGATGTGCATATTCGGAAAATTCGGGAGCGAACAGGATTTGATTATATTAAAACAGTGAAGGGTATAGGGTATAAGTTTACTACTGAACCTGAAAATACTTGATATTCAGGCTGGATGTGTCTGTATAGTTTACTCATACACTTCAGCTATCACGGAAAGTTAGCCTTTTGTATAGAAGTTGATCGTAGACAGATTATATTCCTACTAGCAAACACCTATACAGCAACTATCAAAGCGGGTCAAGCATAATTGAAAAAGTGTTTTTCTTTACAAAAGAATAACACCTCCAGCTTCATGCTACTTTAAAAAGCATATATTTTTGCTTTGTGTTAAGTGACAAATAGTAAAGGATATTCGTCAAATCAGGCTTATGGCATTGCTGTTTGCCTGATTTTATTAAGAAATATTCCTTCTATAGATGCAAATTTATCCAGGTACTTCTATCCATCCAGGCGATTATAGCATGAGCCTTTAAGGCTTTGTTATATCTTTGTTAAATTCGATATATCGCATTGATTGTCACACTGTTTTTTTTATTTTAGATATCGAAAAAATGATCTTTAACTTTGAATGCTATTCAGGCAAGCAGTAGTACTACTTCTGGTTTGCCTCTTACCTATGACTTTTCCCCAAGGCGATGATATTTCTACCTGTCTATTTTTCATTCTGAGTCTGATAGCAGGCATTCTGTAATACGGTATGTCTGCTTTTCTCTCTGAGCAAACCACCTTATATATAGTAATAAACTGGCTCAGGTGACTGCATTATGATGTAAATACCTTTTTGTTATGTAAGGCTCCTCGACAGGTATGAAGTGATGCTTCATACCTGCTTTTTATTTTACTGTTAGCCTATCTATTGTACTATTCCTCTTTTCAGGTATTTTGTTCAGATGGTTTTACATTTGTATTAAGATTTGTCTGAAAGGTTTCTTAGGACTGACTGCTTAGAAAGTGGATATTATGGAAATTTAAAAAATACTTAATCAACAGCTTTTGCACGCCGTATCTTCCTTTGCTTACTTAGTAGGTGAAATTCGTGCTCTGAATCCTTCTGAGTCACTTTATTTTGTATTCGTTCCAATAAAGACAGGAATCTTCCAATTTGTCTACGACAACTCAGCAAAGGTAATTATATGAAGAATGGAATAGCAGACCATGCATTGGTACTAGAGATTAATAAGGGAAATCGATTGGCTTTTAATCAGTTGTATGAACGTTACTGGCGGCGCCTGCTAAACTATTCCTTCAACATTCTAAATGATTCGGCCTTGGCTGAAGATACAGTTCAGGAGGTATTTATCCGGATATGGGAAAATAAAGAACAGATAGAGAATGTAAAGGCCTATCTGTTTAAAGCTTGCCGGAACCGGTCTATTTCTCAACTTCGGAAAGATCATTTTTCAGAATTGCAAGAAGCTGTGATTGCTGTAATCTCAGCTGAACCCGAAGCCCTAATGCAGTTTAATGTTGAAGATTTGAAGGAGAAAATAGAGGCAGCAGCAGCTGAATTACCACCCAAATGCCGGGAAATTTTTTATATGAGTCGATTTGAGCACTATAGTATTCAGGAAATTGCCGAACAGCTGAATATTTCGCCACGTACTGTAGAAAACAATCTGACTAATGCCCTCAAACATATCCGCCAGGCACTCCCTGATACAATCTATCTGGTTGTATTGATGTGGTTGCTATAAACGAATCTACACGTGTTCCTCCACAAAAGATGTCTTGATCTATCTGTTTGGTAGCCAAGCCATATGATGGTAAGATTAACAATATTACCATTACGTTAATATTCTTTTTGGACCGTGTGTGCTCACCTGATTATGCGTCATATAAGTGTACAAGGAAATTTATCTTAAGATAGGATCTCAATGCGTGGCTTTACAGTTGAGATAGTTTACATCTAAGATAATAGAGCTTTGATAGTAGAGCTTTCGGTTTTCATACTAAAACAGAGCGATGACAAAAGACGCATTTTTCAAAATTTTAGAGAAATACAATGAGGGCAAAGCTTCTGAAAAAGAGCAGCAGATCATTCATGAATTTAGTGAAAGAGTGCAGATCAGAGACATTGCTCACGAATGGAGTTTGTCTCAATTGGAAGAATCTAAACTGCGGATGTTTGAGAAGATTATGCAGGTGATCAATCAAAATGATTCACCATTGCCGATTACGCCGATGTTGCAGATTCAACCAAAACAGGTTCGCTTCCCATTCGTGTATACTGTCAAGGTATGGCAGTATGCAGCGGCTGCCGTTCTCATTCTTACACTTAGTTGGCTTCTGATGATTAGTATGCAAAATCAGACGCCACATCTTCTGACCCAATCAACTCGAAATGGAGAACGGATTACAGTCAAATTAGGTGATGGCACTATAGTCAAACTGAATGCTTCAAGTTCAATTACCTATCCGGAAAAATTCGAACATACAAACATACGAGAGGTTGAACTTACAGGAGAGGCATTTTTTGAGGTAGTGCCTAATCCTAATAAACCTTTCCAGGTACGTTCAAAAGATATACAAACTACAGTGCTAGGAACATCCTTTGACGTGCAGGCTTATCCTGGCGAATTGGTTAGGGTGACTGTAGCTACAGGAAAAGTCGAAGTAGCAGCTCAAGTAGCAGATAATTCCGGAGGGAATAAAAAAGTGCTGCTTCATCCGAATCAACAGGCTATTTATCAGCCTTCAGGAAAAGATATACATACCCAACCAGTGGATGCGGCTGTTTTTATTGCCTGGAAAGACAATGTGTTACACTTTGATGGGCTTCCTTTAAAGGATGTAATACGTCAAATGGAGCGTTGGTATGGGGCAAAGATAACACTAACTGATCAAGCATTGGGTGAATGTGTGGTGGTAGGTACCTACCGACAGAAAAGCCTGCATGATGTGCTAAAAGCTCTCAGCTTTGCTCTCAAGTTAGAATACGAAATAATTCAAAATCAAGTAATTATCCGTGGTGGGGACTGTACATCTCAAATAGATCACAAGTAATTAATTCAATTCTCTTTTTGAAATCAACGAAAAGCAGTAGCCGTGGGGCGGCTACTGCTTAGAGAAAAACTGTGCCTATAGGAATTCACAAACCTGGACACAGCGAAAGTTCCATAAAACCTATGTTCTACGAAATCCATTGTAAACTTATGAAAAAAGTACCTCTTACACCAGTAAGATTATCTCTTTTACCCTTACCCAGAGCACTATGCATCCTTTTTTTGCTTGGTAGTTTAGTAATTTTCAAAAATACCCATGCACAAAGTGTAATCCCTGGGTATCATGTAATTGCGAGGAATAGTGATACACAACACACACTAAGACAAGATATGGACCATGTTTTAGTGACAGTCAGTTTCCGTAATGCATCAGTAAAAGAAGTGTTTAAAGCCATCGGATCACAAACTGATTTTACCTTTACCTATCAAAAGGATCTGGTGGAAAACTATACCCGAAAGCTGACATTTGATGCGGATAAAAAAAGTGTTCGCTGGGTGTTACAACAAATCACAGCTCAAACCGGTTTGGTTTTCAGGCAGTTTGACCAGATCATCGCAGTAAGTGATAATGGACGTGCGAATGAAAATACAACGAAAAAAACAACACTAAATACACCTTATCCTATTACGGGCACAGTAAAGGATGCTCAAAGCGGAATGCCGCTTCAGGGAGCTGTTATACTTATCAAACAGACTCGGATTGGAAGTGTTACCGATGTAAACGGTAACTTTAGTTTGGAGCTGCCAGACCAGGAAATAATATCAGAGCAGAGAAGATTATTGGTTGTATCTTATATAGGATATCTCACCAGAGAAATTATTATTGATAACCAAACTCATTTTGAAATTTCCCTCTCAGCCGATAATCACTCGTTAAATGAAGTGCTTGTCATAGGTTATGGAAGGCAATCAAAAGCACTTCTTACCTCATCTATAGCCAAGCTAGACAGTAAGGAAATAAAAGATCAGCCAGTGAGTAGTTTCGATCAGGCCATGGCAGGCCGTCTGCCTGGTGTCAACATTTCGCAGAACAATGGCGCACCTGCAGGGGGTATCAACATCACTATTCGGGGCGTTTCTTCTATTAGCGGGGGGACCAATCCGTTAATCGTTGTGGATGGAGTGCCGTTAAGTTCCAGTTCATCCGATCTTTTCTCACAGGGGCAATCGACCAATAATGATTTTTCGGCGGGTTACACAGTCAATCCTTTAAGTGCTATGAATCCCAGTGACATTGAATCTGTCGAAGTTTTAAAAGATGCAGCAGCTACAGCTATTTATGGATCAAGAGGTTCTAACGGTGTTATTTTAATCACCACAAAAAGCGGCCAGCTGGACCAAAAATCACGCATTAGTTTTAATGCTTACGGTGGCCTGCAGCAGGTCACTAAGAAAGTAGATGTGATGGATGCTTATCAGTTTGCCCGATATTCAAAACTGGCAAGAGATCTTTCCTGGATAAGCAAAAATCCTGCAAAAAACTCTGCGGATGATCCACTTGATAAACGTGCTACTTCGGGTGATAAATATGCACTTTACTTAATTCCTTATCTGAATGGCGAAGCCGGGCTGACCAATACTGACTGGCAGGATGAAATTTTTCGTTCAGCACCAATACAGAATTACGAACTATCAGCTAGTGGAGGTACAAAATCTCTAAGCTACTATGTATCCGGAAATTATTTTAATCAACAGGGTATCATCATCAATTCTGGTGTGAAACGTTATGGAGCCAGAATAAATCTGAAGGCAAATTTAACTCCAAAACTTAGAATAGGCGTTAATTTTAATCCTTCTTTCTCTGATCACAAGGTGGTACAAACAGAACAGAACTGGTGGCGTGAAGGAGTGGTAATCACTGCTCTGATGTATCATCCTAATCTGCCTGTACGCAATGCGGATGGAAGTTTTGCATTGGGAGAAATGATTCGTACCAGCCGCTCGGGAGAATCTTCTGTGGCAACTATTGAAAATCCGGTGGCACTCGCAGAACTAATAGATAATTCATTAAATCATACTAAGCTGCTCGGTAATACGTATCTGGAGTTTGACATACTCAAGAATCTGACTTTCAGAACATCGTTTGGTACAGATTTGAACTATATGGACAGATTTTTTTACCGGCCTAAAACATTGAACTGGAGAACTGAGTATGCTCCTACAACTACCTTTAATTATGCCTGGACTAACAATTCCTCCGTTTACAACTGGCTGAGTGAAAATACACTAAACTATACAAAGTCGATAGGTTCCCATAATTTGACTGCTTTTATCGGATATACCGCTCAAAAGGAAACCAACAAGCGACTGTACCTGGAAGGAAGAAACTTTCCTAACGACAAGGTAACTACATTAAATGCTGCTACTTCAACCAATGGGTTTTCCGAGGAAAGGCAATGGGCTTTACTTTCTTATCTGGGAAGAGTGCAATATGATTTTAATGGCAAATATCTGCTGAGTGCTTCGATAAGGAGAGATGGCTCTTCCCGATTTGGAGAAAATACCAAATGGGGATGGTTCCCTTCTGTGTCTGCCGGATGGAGAATTAGTGACGAAAACTTTTTTTCTTCTGAAAGCTTGGTTTCGAATCTGAAACTACGAACCAGTTACGGACTAACAGGAAATACAGAAATTCCCTTTTACGGAGGTACAGCTTTACTGAATATAGAAAATTATGTTTTGGGTAATGTTGTTCGCAATGGACTGGCCCCAATTACATCTCCCAATGCGAACTTGTCGTGGGAGGCTACCAAAACAGTAAACATTGGGGCAGATCTGGGCTTGTTTAAGAACCGGATTTCGCTGTCAGTGGATTATTACCACTCAAATACCAATCATCTTCTTTTGGATGTGACCGTTCCCGGGTCATCCGGGTTTCAATCCTCGTTGCAAAATATCGGTAAACTGGAAAACAAGGGCTTGGAAGTGTTGCTGACTACTTCTTTACACTTGGGAAAACTTACCTGGAATGGATCGGCAAACTTTGCAACAAACCGCAATAAAGTTTTAGCTCTTGCACCGGGACAGAATCAATTTCTGGTCAACGGAGGCTTGAATGATCCTGCATTTATCGTTCGCGTTGGAGAGTCAATAGGTTCTTATTATGGCTATAAAGTACTGGGAGTATTTAAGACAGAAGAACAATTCAAAAACACACCTCATCTGATGGGTCAAAATCAGGGAGTAGGAGATTTTATTTATGCAGATGTAGATGGTGACGGGGATGTGGATGCCAATGACAGAACGGTGCTTGGCAATAACAATCCCAAATTTACCTGGGGTTTTACCAATTCATTTACTTATAAAGGAGTGGATGTAAGCTTTACTATACAGGGAAAGCATGGGGTTAAAATCTTTAATGCCATGCACAGGTATCTTGCCGAAACATGGGGCAATAACCTATCGGTGTATTTGTCAGACCAAGCACCACGTCCGGTTTGGGGAGTAGGGTCAGCCAGCCATACAAGGCCTTCTTCCTGGCATGTGGAAGATGGTTCATTTGTCAGAGTCCGCAATTTGACGCTCGGATATACGATTCCCACCCGAATCCTAACGAAAGACGAATCCACAAGTGTAAGAGTTTACATTTCCTCACTTAATCCTTTCACTTTTACCAAGTATTCAGGGTATAATCCGGAGGTATCCAACAATTTCGGCGATGCAGTCAGAGCTGGCGAAGAGTTTGGGAACTATCCTGTAGCAAAATCATTCGTGATCGGACTGAATGTGAATTTTTGATTCCATGCGCTCAGCCATACCTGTCTATTTTCAATAGCTAATACACCAACAAACAACCCTTATTTGTAAGATCTATCTACTATTGACACACATATGAAATACCTATATTTCTTTCTGTTTATCCTGCTGATTCAGTCTTGCAGTGAGGATTTCATTGAACTGACTCCTATTTCCGACCTAAACACAGGCAACTTTTACAAGACCGAGGCAGATATAGAACAGGCTGTCATAGCAGCCTATGATGTACTACAGGATGGAAGCCAGTATGGCGGTAACGGTTTTGACCATTTTATGGAAGTACGCTCGGATAATACCTTCAATGATAATACGACCCAGAATGGAGGAGCCAGAGCCAATTTTGATAATTTTAATCTTTCCTCTAATAACCTTATGCTTAACGAGACCTGGAACTCTTGTTATCAGGGAATTCAGCGATGCAATATTGTACTCAACCGGATCGAGAAGGTAAAGATGACTGCTAGTATTGCCAATATTCGACGGGGAGAGGTCAAGTTTTTAAGGGCTTTAACTTATTTCAATCTGGTACGTATTTGGGGAGATGTACCGTTGGTACTGAATGAGATCGAAGATCCGTTCGAAGCTTTTGGCCATACCCGCAACAGTTCAGATCAGATTTATAACCAAATCGTTGAAGACTTACAGGATGCTTCTACACTGCTTCCTGCAAAATATGAGGCGACTGAAGTGGGTAGAGCGACCAATGGGGCTGCATTGACCCTGCTTGGAAAAGTATACCTGACCCGGCGGCAATTTACTCAGGCAGCCAGTACATTAAAGCAACTAATCAATGATGGCAACTATCAGTTGCTTAGCAGCTTTGCAGCTGTATTTAGTGTAACAAATAAAAACAATGCAGAGTCTATTTTTGAAGTTCAGTACAAAAGTGGCACTAGTGGTGAAGGAAACAACACTATCGACCCTACACAAGGTCAGGATGTAAATAATAAACCCTCCCCTAATATCATACAACTATTTCAGCAGAATCCCGATGACCGGTTTGCTGCATCTGTCCAGCTGACAACAGGTTATCCCTATTCTAAAAAACGGATAGATGTGCGTGGCACAGATGGTAGTTTTGGGTTCAATACCATGGTACTGCGTTATGCAGATGTATTGCTCATGTATGCAGAAGCCCTCAATGAAATAGGCTATCAGGCAGATGGGGAATCGTTTGTTTTTCTCAATAAGATAAGAGAAAGAGCCAATGCGAATAGCTACACAGCCAAGGAATTACCCGATCAGAACAGTTTCAGAGAAGCTATCGCTTTGGAACGTAGGTTGGAACTGGCTTTTGAAAATCACCGATGGTTTGACCTTGTCAGAACAGGAAAGGCTATCGAAGTGATGAACCATGCCAATGAAGGTGGTTTATCACCCAACGCTGCTTCTGCGTTACCCTTTACCATGCAGGCTTATCAGGTTTTATATCCTCTTCCTCAGGCACAAATTGATGCTAGTGGTGGCCGATTAGTACAGAATCCAGGTTATTGATCTTTCGCATACCGACACCTGATAAAGCAATAGCAGCTCATTTAGTTAATTCAATTATGATGGTTATACAAAAAAACAGGAGCCTGTTAAGGCTTTACAGAGGCATTTTCTGTTTGACTGGTTGGCTGATAGTCCTTTCCGTGAATTCGAAAGTTTTTGGACAGTCTACGTTAGAGAGAATTCTCTCTGTTAAAGAAGATACACTTGTGCTGGCCTTCGGCTCATGCAACAAACATGATTTACCCCAACCCCTTTGGAAAGATATTAGTAATGACAAGCCTCACAGCTGGATATGGCTCGGAGACAATATTTATGGTGATTCAGAAGATATGCAGGTTCTTAAAACCAAATATGAATCTCAACTTCAACAGAAAGAGTATAAAAAGCTAGCATCTGTAACCCGAATCATTGGTACTTGGGATGACCATGATTTTGGAGTAAATGATGGCAACCGTACGTATGCTAAAAAAGAAGAAAGCCAGCAACTGTTTTTAGATTTTTTGGGAGAATCCAAGAGCAGTCCGCTTCGTTTGCAGAAAGGAGTTTATAGCTCTCATCGGTATAAAGTTGGAAGAACAACCGTTAAAGTTATTCTCCTGGATGTTCGTTATCATCAGGATCCGGTGAACCGGATAGACGGAGTTTGCCAGCCTAATTTCAAGGGTGACATATTGGGAGAAGCCCAGTGGAAATGGCTGGAACAGGAATTAGCTGGGAGTGATGCCTCCATACACATTATTGGAAGTGGGTTGCAGATTATTCCCGCTGACCATAAGGATGAAAAATGGGAGAACTTTCCAAAATCCCGAAAGCGTTTTTTTGAATTGCTGGCAAAATATAAAATACCCGGTGTGATTGTACTAAGTGGTGATCGTCACATGGCTGAAGTGAGTACTTTGACTGTCGAAGGCCTGGACTATCCTATGTATGAAATTACATCGAGCGGACTAACCCATGCCTGGGAGACACTCAAGCCAGATGTGAACAGGTACCGGATAAGCCCCATAATTCCGTTTCTAAATTATGGACTGCTCAAAATATCTTCTACCAATGACTCAATACAGGTCAGGATGGAAATTAAAGGACAACAAGGTTTTACCTATTGGCTAGATGAACATACCTATAAGAATCAGATTACACCTTCATATAATCTGGGAACAAACAGGTTGGGTGCAAATAAGGTAGGCGCAAACAAGGTGCAGGTGGTTGCTCATCGGGGCGATTGGTTTTGGGCACCTGAAAATTCTTTGGCTGGCTTTCAAAACTGTATTGAAATGGGGGTGGACATAATAGAACTAGATGTGCGTTTGTCCAAAGATAGTATACCTGTTGTTATACATGACTTAACACTTGATCGTACTACCAACGGTGCAGGTAATGTAGCAGATTATACACTCAAAGCACTGAAAACGCTTTATCTGAAAGATGCAACAGGTGTATTAACCAAAGAACGTGTACCTACATTGGAAGAGGTGCTCCTGCTAGCCAAAAACAGGATCATCCTCTACCTGGATAAATCTGCCGATAAAGTAGAGAGAATACTACCATTGCTTCAAAAGACGGGGACTTTAAAACAAACCATGTTTGTTTCAGACCTTCCCTATGAGAAGGCCAGAAAGCAGTTTGGAAACTCTCTTGATTCGATACTGTTTGTGCCGGTCATTGCTGACCAGATGTCAAATCTATCCTCATACGTGGATGAGTATCTGGCAAAGATGCAACCCGTAGCTTTTCAATTTCGCATGAAAAGCCCTGGCGGAGCAGCTTACTCACAACTGAGGAAAATTACACAGTCTTCCAGCAAAGCGTTTGTTGCGGCTACCTGGGCAGATCACTCCCTTAGACATGATGACCAGATTTCGCGGACTCATCCCGATCAGGGTTGGAGATGGCTCATCGAACAGGGTTTTACCATACTGGAAACCAATCGGCCTCAACAATTGCTTGAGTATTTGCGGACTCAGAAATTACACAAGTGAGCTGTGGCTGTTTTATGCTTACTCTATTCTACACTTCTTATATTCTATACTACCAAATCCATCTATATCACTAATTACAAATCATCTTATGAAAAACTGTTTTCTAACATTTGATGGGCTAAAAAGCTTACTGATCTTTATCTCGCTCTTCGGGCAAATAATCCTGAAAAGCCAGTCAGTATTTGCACAAAATACTTATTATGGTACCGAAGCCGGAACACTAGGCGATTATAATGCCAATTTTGGCTACCGTGCCGGAAAAGCACTTATTGCTAATGGTAAATACAATGCAAACTTCGGTGCTCAGGCTGGTATAAGCCTTACCACTGGCCAGTATAATACCAATATCGGATTTCAGGCGGCGGCATTTCTAACTTTGGGTAGTTACAACAGCAATATAGGCTATCAAGCCGGTTATCAAATGACAACCGCCCGATATAATATCAACCTAGGTAGTAGAGCTGGTAATTCGATTACCACCGGACTTTACAATATCAATATCGGCTATAGCTCGGGCAACTTACTAACTACAGGTGAGAGCAATGTAATGATTGGATCTTCTTCGGGCGGTGTCACAGATGGAATAGGGAATGTGTTTTTGGGAGCTAATACAGGTAGCAATAGCACAAATCTGAAAAGTCGCAATGTGCTGATCGGCTATTCGTCTGGAGATGGATATAGCTTTCCTGCCAATAAGTCAATTCTGATGATTAATAACCAATCCCGCGCAACCAACCCATTACTGTATGGATATTTCCACGATCTGAGTCTATATGATACCACTCAGCGAGCTCAATTGGCAATTAATACCAACTACATTGAGAAAGATTTTACCCTGACTGTCAATGGCCCAACCTACATTGGTAATTTTGAACCTAATGGCATTAATCACGAATTTGTAAAAGATTCCTTACTTGCCAATTACTACTTGTGGGTAGAAAAGGGTGTTGTTTCTGAAGACTTTGCCATCGGGGCAGTAAAGGATTGGGGAGACTATGTTTTCTCAAGTGATTACACGTTGCATCCACTCAGCGAAGTTGAAAAATACATTGGCAAGCACCAGCACCTGCCTGGCATTCCTTCTGCTGCCCAGCTGCAAAAAGATGGGATGAGCCTGGCTATGATGAGCAAGAACTTTATGGTCAAAATCGAAGAGTTAACCCTGTATGCAATTGAACAGGAGAAGCAGATCAAAGAGTTGAAAAGCCAACTGGATCAGTATAAAGACCTGGCAGGGCAATATGAGCAACTCTTTAAACAAGTAGAAGATCTCAAAAAAGTGTTGTCTTCAGGCATCCCTTCTAAAACCTCCTCTACTATGGATTAACTATATAGTCCTTAATATCCCATTAATCCTCACAAAAATCTTTGAAGATGAAATATTATACAATTAACATTAGCTGCACTCTGTGTTGGATAGCGCTAATGCTATCATTTTTCTCGGCTTTGGCTCAGCAGAGCCCTGAGCGTATTTTTACATCGCCAAATCCTAAAACTAATCCTGGTACAACCATCAACCAGATGATTGAACTCGACTATGGCAGTCTTTTTTACTTGGGTGGAAATAAGTCTAAAAATAATCTAGAGGGTATCAAGGCTACGATCAGTTCTGGAGGCAATGTTACTCTTAAGGTATTTGCTTACGATGCTCAGAAATCGGATGGAAAAGGAGAATTGGTTTATGGATGTTATTCTGATTTGCAAACATCTGGTTGGGTAGCCAAAGCCTGGTCGGTTTCCTTGAAAAAGTTTAATGATAACGGATTCAATTCCGTGCCCAGTATCTGGACGAAAGAATTAGCCAAGGATGCAAAAGTACAAGTAGATGATGAATGCAGCGAGTATAAGAAGGAATCTTGGTTTATGACTATTTTCAAATCAATTCATTCTACTTTTGGATCAGTTCCACCTCAATGTATCAGATGGCAGTCTGCTAGACATCCGGTCATTGTTGAAGTCAGTGTTAAGAATGCTATTCTGGAAGGAATTTTGGTCCCAGGTATCTCTGCCTCTTCTTTAGAAAACCTTAGATGGGGATTACCTGCGGGGCATGCATGCATTGGTAAAACTAGCGCTGAATGCCAAGCCTTAAATGAAATACGTACAGGCGATCAAAATCAGGTCATTGTTACGTCACATCGTGGATATTGGGGTTATGGAAATGTGGCCGAAGGGAGTATGGCAGCGTTGCGCAATGGATACGATAGTAAATATATCTCTATAGAACTGGATGTTCAGCAATCAAAAGATGGAGAACTGGTGTTGTTGCACGACCAGAAGGTAAATCGTATGATTAGCTTTCAGGAGACTAAAGGGCAGGAGTATCCAACTTGGGATACAGGCAGCCAAACGGATACTCAGGTTCAAGCTGCCTGGATTCAAAATCTGAATTATAACACCGCAACTCCTAATATACCAAAAGCTGATGGAGGAACCTGGGTATCCTATCCGGCCCTCAAAGACGGACGGATGAGAGATCGGAGGGGGCAACCGACCAGTGAGCCAGTGTCTCGACTGGATGATGCGATTGCCTATATTCAGAGCGGTGACAAGCCTGTTCTGCTCTCGCTGGATATTAAGGAAAAAGAAGAAGACCGCTATCTGGATACGTTTTACAAGTGCCTGCAAAAAGCAAAGGCAGCGGGCGGGCTGCATAAAATTATCTTCAAACCCGGATCAACCATCGAGGTATCGGCACAAACTTTAAAAACTTATCTCTCTGATCCAAGCCGTAATGTCTGGAACGATTTTGCCTATAAAACTAATGTAGTGGTTATTGTTGTGAAAAATGCCAGTAAGTCACAACCCGATAAGTATGTGCCTCCCACCAAAGCATTTATTGATGGCTGGATCAATGTGCCTTCTGTGATTACTTTTGAGTACATCTACAAATACAATGATGCAACCAAAGATGTGCTATTGAAAGCCTTACCCGAGTTTGGCGGTAAGTCCGTGATTGCCTATACCAAAGAACGTGGCATTCGCACGGGAGCCTTCTGGGAAATTGCTACTGACTGCCGTGGAGTTCCCAGCGGTACGGTTGATGCCTGGTACAGCAAAACCTCGCCCGATCAGGATCTGACTTCGAGCGGATTGGTAGACCTAGGGGTGGATGCCCGTAATAATCCTGAATTTACGATTGCACCACCATCATATAATCCTTCTTTACCTTATGCCAACTATCCTGGAGTAATTGTGACAGATCGTCCGGATCTTGTACAAAGTATTTTGGAATTACACAACAGATATAACCCTAAAACCAAACGCCCCTAAACACAATTTTTAACCTGTGTATCATGAAACAAAAGAAATACTACCGGATAACCTATCTGGGACTTATCCAATGCATTCTTTGGTTTTTGCTTCTGAGTAGTTTCCGTATTTGCTTTGCTCAGAGTTCACTAACCGTAGAACCTTCATCTACAACCAATTTTTATCTTATTGAGAGAGATTATAGAAATGTATATGGATACTATCTTCCGGAAACAATCCGAAATCAGATTGGTAGTGGCTTTAGCGTTGATGTGACTTTTAGTACAGTGGGAAGCAATCCTGCTGAAAAACTTTTACTATTTGGTATAGGAATGCAGCCAAGTACCTATAGTTTCAATAATGCTTTGATGGTTTATATATACAATGGGCAATTAATCGTGGAAAGAAGAGTAGACACACCGACCGGACATCAAACATTTGCCATTCCGTCCTGGAATACTCAGATGTATGACTATGATGTGCCCAATGTTCGTTTGTATTTCTGGGTGAATGAATATGCGATGAAAATGTATATGTTTCATGGAGAAACTGATTTAACCCAGAATGATACGAATCGCCGCTGTGAACTACAATTCTATGGTATGAATTCTTCCCTGATCAAAAGTTACTTAACAAATCCCCGTAATGGCATTCTCTCACTTGTTGCACCCAGCCGTCCGGGAAGCGATGGGTCTACTTTTTATATAAGCAGATTAACTATTTCAACAGCTAAAGCTAGTGTCACTGGTTCACCGATTGATGCTAATGCCGTTCAAGGTAAAGAACCCTCTGCTGTAACAGCACGTATAGCTACTGGTCTGGATTGTAACTGCCAGCCCTCCGATTTGCCGTCCAATTTAGCTATTAATAAACCCTTGGATATCAATGAAGCTCAGTTTAAAAATCTGCCAACATCTTATCCTACACAACCTAGTAGCGGAGCTAAAACAATAATTTCAGATCCTGAAAAACCCCGTATGGTTGTAATGCCTGTTCCAACTGATGACCAATTAACAATACATCTAAAAGGAATAGGACCTTGCGTTGGAAAACTGGAAATCCTGGATATATACGGTAGGGTGGTGTATCAGCAGAAAATCAAACAAGAGTCAGATGAGAAACAATTTTCAATTTCGCTAAAAAATAGTGGGTTGAGCTATGGAATTTACATCGTACGGGCTACCATAGAAGGGAATACGAATGTTGTGAATCCACTTGTGGCAAAGATAATTTTAAATTAGGTGACTTATTCAGTATGTTTTACCATGGATCGTTGCGTCCTTCAGTAAATTCAGGAGCTGATTGGTATTGGAGATGTGTTGGGTTATGCACCGAACATCAAAATTGTCGGGCATAGCCAATTGGATAACAAAGCTGGGACAAGCTTCTTTGTTCCAGCTTAGCTCAAGTAAATTGACTTTCCTGAATTAACATCAAATGTATAAAACAAACAAGTCACTGAGTATATACTCAGTGACTTGTTTGTTAAAAAGTATGTTTGTTTAAATTCTGGTTCGACTACGTGGTCGGGCTACCATTGCATAAATCCAAAGTAATACTAACGAGCCTCCAATGGCGATGAGCAGACTTCTGAAATTGAAGCCATCTACACTTCCCCAGCCAATGGCAGAAGCGACAAAACCACCGATAACGGCTCCTACAATACCTAATAGAATAGTAGTAAGCCAATTGTTTGATTGGTCACCTGGCATAATCAGTTTTGCCAAGGCACCAGCTATAAGTCCGAAGATAATCCAGGTTAAAAGTCCCATAGTTGTACTATTTTAAATCGTAAGTAAACGTTTGTTAGTTAAAACTATACCATCATACAAAAAGAACTATGCCAGCTTTAAGTAGAACTAAGTTCGGTTGTGCTACTATCAAAAAAAAGGTATACACCTTATCTCTGTTAATTAGAATTGCTGGACAACTTGGTGATCAACTATCTCAATTTATGTTTCCTGCTGGCTGAAGCAATCAAACCTTCTATCGATTTCTTTAGAATGGATCTGTTAGACAGAGTGGTATATCAAACCAGTCAAAACTCTGGTAAGGGAGAAGTAAAGTTAACCTGTCTAGTATGAGCAAAGGTATCTATCTGATCACTCTTCAGACAAAGGGACGTGTTGTTACTCAAGCCGGATAGTTAAACAATAAGGGCTACTTTAGGAGGGAATATTTATTTGTGTCTATCTTGTTTAAGTAGTTAAGTATTGGGGAGTCAAAATTGAGAGCATATGGTTTGGCTATAAAAGTTTTTTTAGACAGGCCTGGATTAGACAGACATAAAAATGATACTAAACAGCAAAGCCGATCTTCAACAGGCCGGCTTTGATTGTAATTGTATTTATATATGATGAGTGTCCTATCAGAACGTATGTACTGGCAAACAGAGAAGATACTAATCTTTCTGAGTTGAGGAACTCACGGTTTTCTGTGGAGCAACAGTAGACTCAGATGCTTTTTTAGACGAAATGTCTTTAGTTTTGGTAGCTACTTTACTTGTTGCTGCTTCTTTGCTTTTTACACTGTTTTTGTTTTTAGCTTTAGACTGAACAGGAGTAGCTTTACCTGTTGCTTCAGCAGCTGCAGGTATATCTTTCACTATAGGTACAGCAGGCTCATCTGTGTTCTTTACCTGTTCTTTCTTTTTGGTTTCTACTTTTTTGGTAGCTTCTTTCTTAAATAATTGCTTACGGGCAGCTTTGCCTGCTTTCTTGATAAGTTTTTTAAGTTTTAATCCTTTGGGCAGCTCAGTTTTGCCTTTCTCATTTGTTTTTGTGTTTGTCTGCAACACCTGTAGAATTTGGGTGGTGATCTGAGAGAGGAGGAGTTTTTTTAGGGAAGTCTTAGGCGCAGCCTTTTTCTCTCCCTTCTTGGTCTTACTCATAAGAAGTTGGTTTTGAGATAGATTATTTTAATGGAACGGAGATCAAAGATAATCCAACTATTTTTATTTGATAATATTTTACTAATATTTTTTTAACAATTTGATAACATAAGTATGTTTTTACTCTTTTTAGGCATAGTATTTTTTTCTTTTTCCTAAGATGATTAACAATTTAATAATATAAAGCATAGGAAAATGGCAAAGAAAAAGAAGAACAAAAAAAAGAGTAGTTTGTGGAAAAGTGTTAAGCCTTTTGTGAAGGATAACCAAACTATGCTCACCTTGTTAGGGGCAGTCGGAGCTGGCGCAGCATTAACTTCCTTTATTGGTTCTGAAAAAGTGCGCGAATGGATTGGGCAGGCTTCAGAGGCATTAAGCAAAGAAAGCAAACGAATTCAGGGAAGTTTTAACCAGGATTCCTCTTCAAAAGTAAAGCCTGTTACAGGATAACATAGTATGTAGTCGAGGGTCAAAACATTTTGAACTAGTGCTTTTAAATAGTGCGAGGTAGATATAATAGAAAAGGAACAAACCTCCTTAGATTCCACAAACTTCTTTCTACTATGGCTTACTTACACAGCCTTTAGGTTGTAGCAATAGCATAGTTAGATGTAGTATAGTATAATTAGATGTAATATCTACAATTTACAGTAAGAGTATAAGAGACACCTGATTAATTTAATCGGGTGTTTTATTTTGTTTACATTGTGCCAGCTTCTTGGTAAGTCCCTACTAATTACTACATGTTAACTACATACATACGCGACTATATCTTGAAATGTGTATTTACCTTCTATACTAAAGTTCGCAAAGAGTCCAGGCTACCAGAAACGAATCTGAAGAATCTTGCTAAATTTGTTCTAAATACCTATCACTTCACCTCCTTTACATAGATCCCTTTACGTATATGAATCATCCTATCATTATACAGAAAGGGTACAAGGTACTCGTCGTAGATGACAATGAAGATATTGTAGAACTGCTGGAGTACACCTTAAGTAAGGAAGGTTACCAGGTCAAAACTAGTCGGGATGGGAAAAATGCACTACAACTGGCTCAAACTTTTCTACCAGACATAATCCTGCTTGATATTTCTATGCCTGTGATGGATGGAATTGAAGCTGGACGCCTTTTAAAACAGATAGCTGCGTTAAAACATACATTTATTGTCTATCTGACAGCCCGAGTGGAAGAGTATGCCGAAGTAGCTGCTTTTGATATAGGGGCACATGATTATATTAGTAAGCCAATCCGACCCCGTGCACTGGTCAGCCGTCTGAAATCCTTATTTCGTCAGCAGCATAAACAGGTTAAGACAAGTGATGAGTTACATATAGCGGATTTGAAAATTAATCGTATTAGCTATACTATTACTTACCAGAATAAGATCTTACAATTACCCAAAAAAGAGTTTGAATTATTGTACTTTTTGGCTAAACATCAAGGGAATACATTTAGTCGTGATCAACTGCTAACCTATGTGTGGGGAGCCGGGGTTTATATTACACCCCGTACAGTAGATGTTCACATTCGTAAAATCCGGGAGCAAATTGGAGTAGATTACATTAAAACCCTAAAAGGAGTAGGGTATAGATTTGATCCTGAATCTGACTAACATGTATCTGACTAACATGTATCTGACTAACATGTATCCCATCACTGCTCTTTACAAGCTGTACATTCTGTTTCTCCTAAATCCGTGTATTTGACCTGATAGAACGATAAAAAGCCAGTATATGCATAGCTAATAAAAGCAGAAAAAGCGGGAAATAAATCCATTCAGCAACTGAAAATCTGACGACAAGTATCAATAACAGGCCAAAAAAGCTGCCTAGAAACAAGAGTATAGTAACTATTCTCATCCCTATACCTGTAAGAAAATTCTTTACATAGAAGATAACCACATTCAGACAGAGAATTGCACCTATTATACCATCTGGTACTAACTTACCCGTAGGAGAACTTAGTAAGAAAATGCCTGTAATGACTAGAAATATACTCCATAAACTCAGAATAACAGCTATGAACATTGGTCGCATATAATGACTGCTTGTAATTTTTTTCAAATGGGGTTCAAAACTAGAAGCTATTTTACAAAGACAGTAAGTCTCAGTTTTATTAAACTATGAAGTTTGTGTCGCTTACGAAAAGAAATCGTAACAGAGAATATGTGATTTCTAAACAGTGAGAAAATACAGTCTGTGAGTGTTGAAGTTTTCCACTAACAAGATAAAACTCTGATAATTTTATTTAAAAACTAGGTAATACTTGCCACAGATTGAAAAAAGTTGTGATTTTCCCATTCGATATAATATGCTTCAGTAGAATACTCTCAGGTAGGTATAGATCAGTTCTACTATTTTCCCTGTAACAAAGGTCAAAAGCAATTGGCTGAAAAAAGTTTAGCTAGTTGAAGATTCTTAAAAAGGAAGCTTTGGTTCAATTAGACAGGCTGCTGCAAATGAGAATTTACATTTTGATAAAACTGGAAGCTCTCATTTGTAGAGGATAACTTGTACTTTTAAGCTTTTGTATGAATGTGCTCTGGTGAATGTTTTCTGATGAGAAAGTTATTTTTCAATCTACTTATGGGACTGTGGAGTGTTATCTCTCTTTTGTATGGTTGTACTTTTTGTGGTCTTTTAATCACGGAAATCAGAGAAGCCACAAAACACATTTATGAAGGTGAAAGCATACATTTTCCAGATCAACTCACCTTAATGCCTCTTTTAATGGTTTTAGGTATTGTTCTGCTACTAAATCAGATTTTGTTTTATATTATGATTCTTAAAAGATCTTATTTTACAAAATCACAATTTCTCCATGTGAGTAATGTCGTTTTGTTTCTACTGGTAATTGGTCTGGTAATTGGGATACCTATATATATTCACGAACCGATTCCTGCTATAGGTGCGAGTATACTTTTCGGATATCTGTTCATTCATATAAGTATACTCGTAAAGTGTGTTCGCAAACAGAATTATTCCTTTATTAACAGATAATAGTATCTGTTAATAAAAACAAGGTCAACTTCCATTTGAAATTGTTCTTCTTTACTAGGCTGATTACACTATCGGTTATCTGTACAATATAAATACTATAACCATTCACGAAAGGTCTAGTGCAAATTGTATACAAGCCTGTGTTATAGTAAGGATAACATCCAGGAGAGGAATAGGTAAAAAAAAGCAATATGTAAATTTAACATTGTCTTAATCAGCGATTGTTCCTGTTCCGCTATTTTTGCTGTTGAATTTATCATTTACATGTCCCAGCTTACATCTTAATGGACGCTCCTTTTCCAGAAGACGATCAACTACTTGCTTTGCTGAAAGCCAGCGATAGGCATGTATTTAATCTGATCTACAAAAAATACTGGAAAAAGTTTTACCGGATTGCTCTCTACCATGTAAAGTCTTCAGAAGTTGCCAAAGACATTATTCAGGATTTATTTACCAGTTTATGGGTAAGACGTGAAGATCTAACGATTACAAAAGGGCTCGATGGATATCTGTCATCTGCACTCAAGTATCAAATTTTAAATTACATCCGTAACCAGTCGCTTCATCAAAGTCACCATACGCTTATTCTGAAGCAGAGTTCTGCATTATCCCATAGCACAGAAGAACAGATTCACTTTCAGCAAGTAACAGATGCTGTTCAGGATCAGATACAAAAGCTGCCTGAAAGATCCCGGGAGGTATTTGAGCTTAGCCGCAATGAAGGACGCTCACTAAAGGAAATCGCCCAACTGCTTCAGATTTCGCCCAAAACAGTAGAAGTGCATATGTCCAAAGCCTTGCGATTATTACGGATCGGACTGCGCGAGTTTTTATATGTTTTCGTTTTTATCAGCATAGGTGGTTTTTAAGCATTAATGTATGCGGTTAGTATTCAGCCTCAAGTTTCAATATTGTCTGTCTTTTTTCTGTACCTAAGTATAACTTCTTCCTTTATCCATACAAATCTTTGTTCTTATCGCTATTCATATCCTGGCTGATATCTCATTAGTTAATCCATCTTAGTTAATCCTATCTGAAAAAAGTAAAAAAATTATTCAACACAGTAAGGGATCAGGGTAAGTTGTGTGACTTATAGTATGAAACACTACTATATATTCCTTGAATACCGAACGAGTCCAGCATTTAATCGACAAGTACCTGTCTAATACAGCAACTGAAGACGAAATTCGTCAGCTTGAGCAGTGGTATTATGCCTATGAATCCAAAATGGACAAGCCTGCTCCCAATCAGTCTGGGGATAGTCACATCAGGGATCAGGAAATACTCCTTACAAATGAAATGCCGATTGACAATGAAATACACCTAGACAATGAAATACACCTGGAAACCGAAATCTGGGAAAACATTCAGGCAAAGGTAGAAAGTGTAGAGCGACCAAAACGTCAAACTTCATTTCCTCATGTCTGGATCAGAAATAGCTTGCTCCTAAATAATCCGGTCAACCGTTGGCAAATGGCTGCCGCTATTTTGTTGATTCTTTGTTTTAGTGGTATTGCCCTGTACTGGTTACAGAAGCCTGAGGCAATTGTGTATACACAGATTTATAATCCGGCGGGTAAAAGAACAGTGGTGAGTTTACCGGATGGATCCAAAGTGTATCTGAATGCGGCTAGTTTACTTCGGTATCCGGCTCAATTTACAGGAAGAACACGGGAAGTCTATCTGGAAGGGGAAGCCTTTTTTGAGGTAATGAAAAACCCGGATAAGCCCTTTTTGGTACAGAGTGGCCAGCTTCAGACTAAAGTACTTGGAACGGGTTTTAATGTAAAAGCCTATCCAAATGAAGAGAAAACAGAAGTAGCTGTCATTCACGGAAAAGTACGTGTGACCAATGCCACCTCACAGGTTTTTCTGAATGCTCATCAAAAAGCAGTCTATCATCATAAAACAGACAAATTAAGCCAGGAGGCTTTTCAGGATTTACAGGCTTACCAGGGATGGATTACCGGGCAACTGGTGTTTGAAAAGACTTCTGTAGGTGAGATAGTGGCTACGTTGAACAGGCATTATAATGTCTCGATTGAATTAAGTAATGCTCAGATGAATCAGTGTGTTTTAAAGGCTCGGTTTGATAATAAGCCTCTTTCAGAGGTACTGACGGTTTTATGTACCTATCTGGGAGCCCGGTATAAACAAACTGGAAGGAAAATTACGATTCATGGCAATGGCTGTTAGACCTTATAAACTGTTAAACTATAAATGCGTAACCTGTCAATTATTTGGTAAAGCATCAAAGCAGAATAACGAACAATCCTTATGTGTAACTAAACTATATGTACTTAAACTATGTGTAACCAAACCCCGCTGTATCATGTATGAAATAATAAGCTACCAAATTCTTGCATAAAAAAACCGAAAGTGCTACCAACACTTCCGGTTTGATTCTTCCCCGGCTTTCGCTACCAACGAAATCAATGAGTATTCACTCATTGTGGGGCCTTATTGTCTTTAATCACCATTAAAAACGTTCAAAATTATGAAAAAAAATGGACATAGGATACCTGTTGCCCTACTAAAATTTATGAGATACAGCATGCTGATAGGCTTGTTTTTGCGTGTATTCGCCCTGGTGGGATATGCCGAAAATGCCTATACTCAAAACAACCTTCTCAACCAGTCGCTGACGGTAGAGTTCCACGATGTGACATTACGTGATGCACTCAATCAGATAGAAAAAAAGCTAAACTGTGCCTTTATCTGTGATGAAAGCCTGGTTCCGATGCAGGAAAAAATTTCGTTCAAAGGAACAGATCAGAAGCTAAGTCAGGTACTAAGCAAAATTCTGTCGGCCTATCCGGTCGTGTATCAGCAATCGGATAACTTCATCCTGATCAAAGAGAAATCAACTGCTCCTCAACAGTCACAGGGAACAGTCTCGGGCATTGTCACCGATTCGCAAACAGGTGCTCCTATGGCTGGTGTGAGTGTAAGTCTGAAAGGCACTACACAGGGAACAGTTACAGATGCAAACGGTGCCTATTCTCTCACTGTTGTCAATGAAGATGCTATACTGGTATTTTCCTTTATAGGCTATATCCCACAAGAGGTGAAGGTGGGGACACAGACAAAAGTGAGCATAGGTCTGATAGCCTCTGTGGAATCATTGAATCAGGTAGTAGTGGTAGGGTATGGAGCTCAGCAGAAAAAATATGTTACCGGAGCGATTTCTCAGGTAAAGTCAGAAGAACTCAACCGCTATGCGGGCAGTAGTTTTGCTCAGCAACTATCGGGAAAGGCGGCAGGGGTAATTATCAACGATGCTTCCGCTCAGCCGGGAACAGATCCACAGATTGTCATCAGAGGAATTGGAACACTGACAGCTGGCAGAGCTCCTCTGATTGTAGTGGATGGATTTCCCTTATCCGAAGGAACTTCGTTTAACTCCATTAATCCAGCCGATATTGAATCGGTAGATGTATTGAAAGATCCTGCTTCCGCGGCTATTTATGGTTCACGGGCTGCCAATGGGGTAATCCTGATTACAACCAAAAAAGGCAAAAATGAAAAGGTAACCGTATCTTTTGATGCTTATTATGGTTTTCAGCAGCATGCTGACCGGGTCAAATATGCCGATGCCTATCAGGCTGCCGAGTATTTTACAGAAGCCAGAGACTGGGGATACGTTTCCAAAAATCCTGCAAACAGAAGTATAGACGATGACCGGGCTACGCGACTTTCCAAAGGGGCCAGTTTACGGGAGCTCAGACTCAATTACCTACAACCGTATCTGGATAAACAGCCTGGCCTTACCAATACCAACTGGACAGATGAGTTGTTTCGTGCTGCTCCTATCAGTAGTTATAATCTGGCTATTGCAGGAGGTTCTGCAAAATCAAATTACTATGTCTCTGCCAACTATTTTAACCAGCAGGGTATTGTGATTAATAATGGATTACAACGATTCAGCTCTACGATCAAAGTCGATTCTAAGCTATCAGACAGATTTGATTTTGGCATCATAGCCAATCCGTCGTATACCGTGCAAAACTACTTTGATAACAATACCGATTTTTCCAATGATCCCATAGCAGGCATGCTGATTATGTATCCGTTTTTCAGTCCCTATAAACCCGATGGTACACTAGCTATCAGCAATCAGATTATTGCCAACACACCTGAAGATGGGGCCTTGGGAGAGAGCGTTGTAGCTCTGGCAAAAAAGATAAAAAACAAACGCAACAACTTCCGTACCTTTGGCAATACGTATTTATCCGCCAGACTGCCTGGTGGACTTACGTTTAAAACCCTGCTTGGCGCTGACTACAGAAGCGGTCTCTATGATTTTTTCAATCCTTCCGATGTAGGACAATACAGAGGCGCAGCTCCCAAACCAGCCATTGCCAGAGAGACAGATGGTTCGGCGATCAACTATCTGTGGGAGAATACACTTACCTATGCAAAGGCATTGGGCAATCATGATATAAACGTACTGGCAGGATATACTTTTCAGAAAGAATCTGCCGCTACCACAGAAATAACCGGTTCGGGTATAGCCGACAATACACTGGACAATATTGCAGGCGCGAGTGCATTTACAGCTACAGCTAACCGATACAAATGGGTGCAGATTTCCTACCTATCCCGGATTCAGTATTCGTTTCTGGACAGGTACCTGCTTTCATTAACTATGAGAAGAGATGGCTCCTCCCGTTTTGGTAAAAATACCAAGTGGGGTAACTTTCCATCCATTACCGCTGGCTGGATACTGAGCCAGGAAGGTTTCTATCCATTTTCAGATGTGCTGACCTTTGCCAAACTCAGAGCTACCTGGGGACAGTCTGGTAACAACCAGATAGGATCGTATAGCTCGAAAGCCTTGGTATCCTCTTCCAATTATGTATTTGGCAGTACGTTAGGTTCCGGATTTGCTGCCACAACAACGCCCAATGATCACTTATCTTGGGAAACCAAAACATCCTCTACCGTTGGGTTGGATGTAAGCTTATGGAACAAGCTGAATCTAACCATTGATTACTACTCATCTATTACAAAAGACCTGCTACTGGATGTACCTATTCCAGAGCAGTCTGGTTTTAGTTCGTCTATCCAAAATATCGGAAAGGTAAAAAACAGCGGGCTGGAACTGGAGATCTCTGCTGCAAAAATTACGCTGGGACCACTGCAATGGCAGGTTAGCGCCAATATTGCGACTAATAAAAACAAGGTACTGGCCCTGGCGCCCGGACAGAAACAAATCATCAAAGGATCAGAAAGTAATTTTGTCACAAAGGTTGGTGGTCCAATTGCCGAGTTGTATGGCTATACAATTACAGGTGTATACAAGACTCAGGAGGAGATCAATACTACACCCCATCTTTCCGGAACCCTGACAGGTGACTACAAAATAGAAGACAGAAACAAAGATGGTGTGATTAACACAGATGATCAGCGTGGATTTGGTACGTATATGCCTAAGATTACCTATGGCCTGAGCAGTAACCTAACCTATAAGAACCTTGAGCTTAATTTTTCGCTGGCAGGGGTTGAGGGAAGAAAAACCTATGAACGATCACTGGCGCTGCAATCCGAATCGGGTGAGGGGTTTGGTGTTCCAGATGCTTATTATTTTGCGCATCGTTACCATCCGACAGAAAATCCGGACGGCTTTTTAGCCCAACCCAACATGGGCAACTTCTCCGCTGCCCGAAAGTTATCCCGTGCCTCTAATTTGTTTTTTCAGGATGGTGACTTTCTACGGTTACGAAATATACAGTTAGCCTATACTGTGCCCAAACCCCTTGCCTCTAAACTCAGACTAACCAATGCGCGGGTGTATGTTGCAGCCAATAACCTGTTTACACTCACTAAATTCCGTGGATACAATCTGGAGGCCACTTCGTCTGATGTACTTACATCCGGACTATCTTATACCAATTATCCTATTGCCAAATCCTACATTCTGGGTATTAATCTGTCTTTCTGATTTTAGCCATGACCAATCTATCCATACATGGGCAGTATGCTATTCTAACTGGAAACAGTATGCTATTCTGTCTTCACTTTAAAACTGTAATAAAACCATGAAATATATATCAATGCTCGTCCCATTTAAAATATATATATATCTGCTTACCGGAGCTTTGCTTGTGCTGGGCTCGTGTACCAACCAGCTTTTCCAGGACCCGATTACATCCAAAGATCTGAGTGTATTTCTGAGCAACGAAACCGAGGTAGAAGAATATGTTAACGCTGTGTATGCCAACCTTCAGTTCAATGGGTTATATGGACTGTATCTGCCTGCTTTTGGAGAGATTCCTTCTGACAACACTTACGATGAAGTGCCTGCCAATGATGACGGGATGTATGGACAACTCGATGAGTTTACAACTATTCCCGCCAATGGAATTGTAACGGCAACCTGGCGGGATTCCTATCAGGGTATTCAAAAAGCCAATGTTGTACTTAGCCGCATTGATGCTATACCCTATCAGGATGAAAAGGTAAAGCAGGCTCGCAAAGGAGAAATGAGATTCATCCGGGCATTGCTGTACTTTAACCTGGTACGGTTGTATGGTGATGTGCCTCTGGTAACAGGGCAGACCACTAATCCTAATGCCTATTTTGGTCAGGGTCGTACAGCAGCTGACAAAGTGTATGAGCAGATTATCCAGGATTTGACACAGGCGATAGAAACGCTTCCTGCCACTTCCTCTCAGCCTGGACGGGTAAGCAAAACAGCAGCCCAGTCACTATTGGGAAAGGTCTATCTGACCCAAAAACAGTATTCACTGGCAGAAAGTCAGCTGATGGCTGTTGTCACTTCTGGCCAGCATCTGTTGATGACAACACCTGCAGAGGTATTTAGCCTTTCGAATGAAAACAATAAAGAAATCATTTTTGCCGTGCAGTTTGCTTCCGGAATCAACGGGAATACAGAAGGAAGTACGATGTTTCAGCAGTTTAGTCCATCCGGAACCCAGACAGGTGCCAAAGGGCATAATCTGCCTACCAAAAGTTTATATACCCTCTACCAACAGAGTGACCTGCGTAAAGACACCTATGTCAAACTTACCTCCTCAGGAATACCTTTCAATGGCAAGCTAACCAAGCCATCGAACCTGATTACAGATGGAGGTAGTGATGTGGTGGTGTTACGTTATGCAGACGTATTGCTGATGCTGGCAGAAGTGGAAAATGAACTGGAGAAAACAACCGAGGCAGCTACTTATCTGAATCAGGTTCGTCAGCGGGCCAATCTGTTACCATCAGAAGCAGCTTCGCTATCGGATCTGCGTGAAGCCATAGACCTGGAGCGGAGGCTGGAACTGGTAGGAGAGGGGCATCGCTGGTTTGACTTGCTTCGAACTGACAGGGCTGTCGAGGTGATGAATAGCTGGTTTAAAGCCAACAACAAGTCTGTTACCATAGATACTCATCATCTGCTTATGCCTGTTCCTCAGTCACAGGTTAATACAGATCCCGCTATCAAACAAAACACTGGATACTAACGACCATACATTATCAAATAGCTTTTATCAGAATCAGATCATGAAGCAAATCCTATATTCAATAATACTGTTTCTTATTATTGTTCCGTCTTGGGCACAACAAAGAGAAGTTGATTCCATTATTAAAGAGTTTAAAAATCCCACAGGCAAACAAGTTTTGGTAGCAGCCCATCGGGGTGACTGGCGCAATGCTCCTGAAAACTCACTGGCCGCGATCCGGTTGGCTATTGAAATGGGAGTGGATATAGTAGAAATAGATGTGCAACGAACCAAAGACGGCCATCTGGTGCTGATGCATGATCAGACCATTGACCGTACCACTGATGGAAAAGGTCATGTAATGGACATGACGCTGGATTCCTTGCGTAAACTACACCTGCGCAATGGACTGGGACGTGTGACTTATCACCAGATACCAACGCTGGAAGAAGCTTTGCAGGTTGCCAAAGGTAAGGTAATGCTCAATCTGGATAAGTGTTATGAATTTATTAACGATGCCTATCCCATACTGGAACGTACCGGAACTATAGATCATGTAATCTTTAAAGGATACTATCTGAGTGCTGATCAGGTAAAAAAAGAAAACGGAGTACTTCTGGATAAATTATTTTATATGGCAATGGTGAAGCTCGATGATCCGAATGCCCGCAAAGTCATTGATGATTTTCAATCTCAGTTAAAACCTGTAGCGTTTGAGTTATCTTTTACGCGTGATACCTCGTCTTTATTTTCCTATTTTACTACGATGAAAAAGCGGGGGTCAAGAATATGGATTAACTCCTTATGGGCTAGTCTGAATGGAGGGCATGATGATGACCGTTCCGAGACAGATCTGAAAGGTAGTTATGAATGGTTAATTGAAAAAGGTGCTAATGTGATTCAAACCGATCGTCCTAAGGAGCTGCTCAGTTTTTTAAGGGCACGCAAACTGCATCGGTAAGTGAAACTGGAACAAGAATTACAACGCTGATTGATTTAGATCAACCCATGTCAGATTGAATAATCTAATTTTGTTCCAAGTCCTTGTAAAAATTGGAAGATATAAAACATTAAAGCCGATCCAGGTACAGATCGGCTTTAGTGTTTTAGACATAGACTTATTACTACCATACCATCGGCTACTAACTTACCCGTGGAAGAGGATACGTAGAAACTGTCAGTAATGACCAGAAACACACTCCACAGGTCGACACTCACCACTATAAATATTGTTCGCATAAGATTGATACATTGAAACAGATTCAAAAGTAGCTTCTATTTTACAGATGTGTTTTTACAGATGTGTTTGATCTATGGTAGCATCATACTATAGACACTTAGTTAATCATACTAGCATATTGTACTAACAAAACAGATATGAGACTTTGTAACAATCCCGCCTTGTACTATGCCGACTTTTTTACTTTACTGTTACCTTCTGTAGTTTACCAGTAACCTTAGATGGTATTCTACATAGGCTTTATTATATCTGTGTTAAGACTTGCCAGAGGTGTTTTCTGATCGTTTTCCTGTGATTAACTTGGCAGTGAAGATAGACTCTGTATGGTCAATCACTACAGTCAGGCGACCTTGTTGCATATACTGTGTATAGGAAAGCTTTGAATCATACAAAGCCGACATTCTGTAATGGAGCTTGTATGCTTTTTCCATTTTTTTCTATTTTTTTAGTCTATCATTCGTATAGTTATTTTTTGGGGTCCTTACTAAGCAGACCAACTACTGTGTAGTTCGCTTGCTTTACACATTTGGATGATTCTGGTACAATCACACAACTTACTCCATGCAGGCGGGTTATCCTATAACCTGCCTGTTTTTTATCGGACGATTACCATTTGTATAGATAAAATATAGTTCTATTATATCTGTGTTAAGCTTTAGTAGAGGGGGTTAAAATGTTCTGTCTTCTATCTACTTTAGTATACAACCTTTATATGTTACGTCCTTCATAAGGAGTAAGCAGACAGGCTGTTTTATGGTTTGTTTGCTTTTAGTATACGATTACGCATAATTCCTCCAGCAGGCATGTTATTCTATAGCGTGCCTGCTTTTTGAAGCAAATCCCATTAAGTGTACACAGATGCATTTATGTGCAGATTAACCTATAAGCAGATGTTGGATGGTTATGTCACAAAAACTAGTTAGGCAAGTTTTCCAGCAATATATAAGGTTGGGTATACTTGATCGCTTCTGTAAAGCAAGCAGTTTAGACACCTTATAAATCATTACATTTTATCCCCTTTATCCGAACTTTCCATTGACATAGTGCTGAGTCTTGTCATTTTTGGGGCTGTAAAAGAGTTGTTCTGTATCTTGAAACTCGACCAGTTCACCCATATAAAAGAAGGCCGTTTCATCGCTGATCCGCATAGCCTGCTGCATATTGTGGGTAACCACAATGATAGTATAGGATTGCTTAAGCTCTTTTACCATCTGCTCAATTGTTTCCGTAGCAATCGGGTCCAAGGCAGAGGTAGGTTCATCCATAAGCAATACAGCTGGCTCAATGGCTAAGGCTCTGGCAATACAGAGGCGTTGTTGTTGCCCACCCGAGAGGGCCAATGCAGATTTATGTAAACTATCTTTTACCTCCCCCCATAACCCTGCCTGTATGAGTGATCGTTCCACAATTTGGTTGATGTCATTTCTTGAGAGCGAATTAGTAATCCGAAGGCCATACGCTACGTTTTCAAAGATAGATTTAGGAAAGGGATTGGGCTTTTGAAAGACCATACCTACTTTTTTGCGGAGCTGATACACATCATAGTGTTTATCATAGATATTTTGTCCTTCCAGCAATATCTGCCCTTCAATCCGTACACCATCAATCAGATCATTCATCCTGTTGAGCAGTCTGAGAAAGGTAGATTTACCACACCCGGAAGGGCCAATAAGGGCTGTAATTTTTTTGGCTGTAATCTGCATGGAAATAGCTGTAAGTGCCTGCTTTTGTCCATAGAAGAATGACAGGTTTTGTACATCGATAAAAGGCGTGGTAAGGGCTGTTTGAGAAGGGTCAGGTTGATGTACTTGCCCATACGTTTGGGTTTGTCCTTGTTTCTGAACTTTTTCAGACACATTGGCAGCAGGTTCACTGGCAGGGAACGAATGTTGACTTTGCATAGGTAAATAACGTTGTATGGTTAATTCACTTGATGGTTGAGAAACGTGGTCTCAGAACCTATAATCGTTTTTTCTGCCATCGGTTTCGCAGATAAATAGCGACTGCATTCATGGCAAATGTGATGAGTAAAAAGAGAATAATGGTTGCCGAAGCATTGACTGCAAAGGCTTTCTCCGGCCTGGAAATCCAGTTGTAAAGCTGAAGTGGTAATACCGTATAGGGATCAGACAGCGAGTGGGGCAAGGAAACAAATACCTTTGCTCCCAGTACTATTAGTGGCGCTGTTTCGCCAATTGCTCTTGACAAAGCCAAAATGATTCCAGTCAGAATGCCACCAGCAGCCTGAGGCAGCACCTGATGAAAGATTGTTTGCCACCGGGAAGCACCCAATGCATAGGAGGCTTCCCGGATGGTAGAAGGCACTGCCCGAAGCGCTTCACGTGTAGTAACGATAAGTGTAGGTAGTATCAACAGTGAAAGCGTAAGGGCCGCAGCCAGAAAACTGGCCCCCAGATGCATTAGCCGCACAAAGATCTGTAAGCCGAGAATACCATAGATGACCGAAGGTACACCTGCCAGATTAGAAAGATTGATTTCCAGAAAGGAAGCAAACCGATTATTGTTTCCATATTCTTCCAGATAGATTGCAGCAGCTATTCCTGTAGGAACAGCCAGCACACCTGTCAGCAACATCATCCATGTAGTGCCTACCAGAGCAGGTAATAATCCTGCCAGCTCTGCTTTACGGGAGGCATGACCTGTAATAAAATCCCAGCTGATACGATCAAAACCTGTTCTGAATATATCAAAAAGCAAGGTAATAAGAACACCCATTGTCAGCAAAATGCATACAATACCCAAACCTTGAAACAGCTTGTCCCAAAGTCGTTTGAGCGAGGTTTTAGTTTTCAGGGGTGAATGCAGTGTTACATTACTCATATGTATGACTATTCATATTTTTCACTAAAACGTTTGGTAATCCAATAGCTCAGACTATTGAGCAGAAAAGTAAGAACAAACAAACTCAGACCAGCAGCAAAGATGGTTTTGTATTCAATAGACCCTTGAGCAGTATCCCCTTTGCTCACTTGAACAATATACGTTGTAACGGTTTCAATAGGCACCAAAGGATTAAAGGTAAGACGAGGTTGTTGGCCAGCGGCAATGGCGACAATCATAGTCTCCCCGATAGCTCTTGAAATTGCCAGAATGATAGCTACCATAATACCTGAGTAGGCGGCAGGAAATACTACACGGGTCGATGTTTGTAATCTGGATGCACCCAGGGCTGCTGATCCCTCACGCAATGTATCGGGTACAGCCTGTAGGGCATCTTCACTTAAAGAGGCAATCAGGGGAATAATCATGATTCCCATAACTATACCTGCCGAAAGAGCATTAAAACCTGAAAGCGTAGGGATTAGCTTTTGTAACAAAGGTGTGACAAAGGTTAGCGCAAAATATCCGTAGACAACACTAGGAACAGCTGCCAGTAGTTCCAGACAGGGTTTGAGATAGCTGCGAACCGTTGAATAAGCATATTCACTCAGATAGATGGCAATAATAAGGCTGACAGGAAGGGCTGTTATAAGAGCAATTCCTGTAGTAAGTACAGTACCACTTAGCAAGGCTCTGATACCAAAGTGTTTTTGTTCAAACAAGGGGGTCCACTGTGAATCGGTAAGAAAGTCAAGAATGGATACCTGCCCGAAAAAGTCAATTGAGTCCTTAACAAGAATAGCCAGAATACCCAGAGTGGTTAAAATACTTAGTGCACCACAGACTGCCAGAAATAGCTCTATTCCTTTTTCAGTTATCTTTCGTGTGAGCTTCATGTATGGTTGGGGTAGTAAGAAGCTTTTCCAATGGTACATCTTTTCTATGATTCCGGGTAAATACAGATCCGGTTTGCCGCTGTTCGAATCTTTTCAGGGCAAGTGTATATACCTGATCTGGTAAAGGGACATACCCTACCTCCCTGACCAGTTGCGAGGCATGTTGAAGATAAAATCGCACAAAATTCGCTATTGTAGGCTGCTGCGTACGATCGTTACGTACATAGATAAATTCAGGGCGGGTAAGCGGCTGATAATATCCTGAAGCAATATTCTGGTAAGAGGGAACAACAGGCTGCGTTCCATTTTCTGGTTTTTCATCATCAATAGCTATTGCCTTTAACTTGTCCTTATTTTCTGTATAATACGCCAGTCCAAAGTAGCCGAGTGCCATCGGGTCGGTAGAAATTCCCTCTACCAGTACATTGTCGTCTTCACTGGCTGTATAGTCTCCCCGGCTAGCCTGTTTTCTTCCTACAATCGCTTCTGTAAAGTAGTCATAGGTGCCAGAGGAAATGCCTGCTCCATACAAATGAATTTCCTGATTGGGAAACTGGGGGCGGATCTGGTTCCATCGAAGTATCTTTCCTTGTGCTTTAGGCTCCCATATTTTTTTGAGTTCGGATACCGTCAGATGGTTTACCCAGTGATTGGAAGGATGAACCACAATGACAATGCCATCCAGTGCTACAGGAAGTTCAATAAATTCAACCCCATTTTGCTGACACTGTTTTCTTTCTGTAGAGGTAATAGGCCGGGATGCATCATTGATAGTGGTTTCACCACGACAAAATTTATCAAATCCTCCTCCTGTACCACTTTCTCCAATGGCAATGGAAACATCCGGATAGTGTTTCAGAAACTCTTCCGCAACAGCTTCCGAAACAGGATATACAGTACTTGAACCATCAATCAGAATTGGCTGAGAAGAGTTACTACATGCAGACAGGAAAGTGCACAAGAACCATATCATTGTTGCCAAAGCTATATTGCTTCTCCCATTCATGCGATTGCTACCATAAGAGTGATAAAGCGGTCTTTTACTAAGGTAGAATTTTAGCTGAATAGGTGATGAGCAGATATAGTTAAGCTTTTGTTAATTTTCTATTGTAAATCAGAGCTTTACATGGTGCTAAGAGAGACTGAAGAACCTTTGGAACTATGCTTCTCGAGCCCAGGCAGATGGTTCAGAGAAATGCATGGATCAAAAGTAGGAACTTAGTACAGTATGTTGTAGAAAATAAAATCAGGCCTATCATGCAATCACAGGCCTGACCCCCTTTTAGTTATTCTAATATGTAGATTAAACACAGGTATAAGTTAGTTAGATTTTGGATACGAATTTCCTACCTACCCAAAAGGTAACAAAGAATTAATATCAGGAAGCGACTTTCTCCAGATACTTGCTGAAAAATAGACCTGATACATACTGGATAGAATATCTGAAACTAGTTAGTTTATAAGGACAGGTTTTGTACTGTCCTTATAAACTAACTAGTTTGCGGTACATAGCAACTGGATACATGCTTCAAAATATGTTCGGCTCACTACAAAGCCTGCTCTTTTCTTCGCTTTAAAAATATGTTAGATAGCCTCAAAGAGCTGAATCGTTTTTCCTCTAACACAAACCTACTAATACAAAAAACGTGATTGGAGTAAAGCTCTTTTTTCAGGAGTCAATCCAATTTCCTGTACCAGGAAAGTATCCACTGAACCATAGTGTTTTTTTATCGCATCAAAAGCTGCCAGCAGATATTCTTTTTTGGCTGCCATCATGGTTCTGGCTACCGGTTCGGCAAGTCCCTGACCTACCATTGCCTGAATGTAGCGTTCATTGCTTTCTTTTCGATAGATATTCGTGGCTTCATAGTCAGCAATGATAGTAGGCTCATCTACACCTAATGCATACAAAATCAGGGCCGCTCCTACACCTGTCCGATCTTTACCTGCTGTACAATGAAACATAAGAGCTTTATTGGTTTCCAGGCTCAGTAGCTGTTCAAAAACAGGTTTATATTTTCTTCCCAGATGATCTGTACGTGTGTAAAAAGTAGTCATCATTGAGTCGGCACTTTCTACTGTTTTAATTTTACGCATAAAATCACCTGTATTTCCAGTTATATTTTCACTGCCTGTAGGTAAGAGTATTCTTTCTGTACCTTCAGGCAAGCGATCAGGAGCACTCGCAGCCTCCTGTTCACCCCTCAGATCACATACCATCTGAATCTGTAGTGCGGATAAGGTTTTCAGATCGGAATCGGTTAGATGGCTGATATCTGCGGAACGGTACATTTTACCCCATTTTACCTGTTTGCCATCCTGGGTTAAATATCCCCCCAGATCACGAAAGTTGGCAGCACCTTGCAGCATAATCGCTCTGGGGGCTGCATACATAGACTTAGTTTTACCTGTTTCTTCTTTTAGAATAGGATGTATCGCTGCCAGTTCTACAACTTGTTCAGATGATTTCAAGGGTAAAGCTCTGGCGTTTTTCCATACATCAGGCTGAGTGTTCCAACTTATTTTACTTTTGGGATTTACCCATACATGAAAAGTATTTTCTTTTACTTGTTCTATTTTTAGACTTTGAGCATATACATTGGGTAGGCTAACAAGTAATGCCCATAAGACGATCGTATTTTTTAATTTCATAAAATAAGGCATTAGAAATAAATGATAGATTGTGTCTGTGATCTGGTGTAATGATTTATTAAAATGTTAAACCTGTTTGTATACCTGATCCAATAGCACTGGGTATTTGTGTTCCAAATCGAACCGGAATAGGTATTGCCAAAAACAGGCTGGTATATTTTCCTCTGATTAGTACTTTACTGAAAATAGTAGTAAAACCATAGCGGCCAGAGGTTTCAAATGCAAGTCGTTCCGTAAGGGTGAAACCCTTTTTGAAACGAAATAATATACCCGGATGGAAAAGGAAATGTGTTACCTGGCTTTCACTGCTGTTACTTCTTATAAAAGGCGTTATTTCAAAGCTGAATCCAATCTTTTCACTTTTTAGAATATTCACTCCGGTGGGAAAGCCAACCACATAGGTATCACTGAAATTAGTCGTTGTATGGTTTGAATAGAAAGTGACAATCGGATGAATGATACTGAAATACCCCATTATCTTTGGATAGCTTGCTGTCGTTTGATTTTCTGTTGTTTGAGCTTGTGTTTGTTATACAACTAACAGAAAGTATAAGCCAGCCAAATACTCCAGTCAGACTTTTGTTCATAGAGTGGTCTATTAGTAGAGAGGAGTTTACGTGAAAAAGAACTAAGCCTCTTATCAATTAATCTTATCCATTAAATGGAGATAGTAAAAGATTGCCACAGATACTTTTGTCGCAATCTTTTACTATGAAAAAGGAAGAATGGATTAGTGAGTTAAAAACTATTATTTCAATAGCCACATGGTAGCGTTTACATCATCACTGCCTCCATACTGACTTTGTATGGCTGAGGAATAATTGGCTGCATTGGCTACTTGTTCGTCTACCGGGTACTGCCATCTTACCGGAATTTTATAAGCAGAAGTCCCAATACCTACACCTCCCTGTGAGAAAGCTGGCTGTCCGGTACGTCGCCAGTTATAATAGGCTTCAAATCCGGAATTGTGAAACATAGCTACATATTTTTGTTGAAGGATCTGGGTTAAACCTGTTTCATTATCCCCTGCATAGGCTACTTTCGCAAGAAAATCTGACAGATTGGCTGTCACGGTACCCAGTGATTTTCCTGTGTTATCAGCTATAGTCAGTGATTTTCCTTCTGTGATTCCATACATAGCCAGCGAAGCGTTAATACCATTTTTGTACCAGGTTTCAGCACTGCCACTTACCCAACCTCTGTTGATAGCTTCTGCAATGTTAAAACACATTTCAGGATATCCTATGATAATATAGGGTTCTGCGCTTGAGCCATCAGCTGTATTAAAGTAGCGATTGAAGTTATTAAAAGAATACAAACCGTTGGCAGCTTCTGTAAATAACTGGCTTTGTGCTGTATTGGGATCTGCACCTACATATGCTGAAAAATCACTAATAACTTTCCCTGCAGTAAGTTGTGCCGGAGCCGGAGTAGCCACAATAAAAGTACGAGGGTCCAGATTGGCTGTCGTTAAATCCAGGTAGGTTTTTCCTACATTGGCATATGCATTATAGGCCTTATTTAGATAGGCAGGATACTGATTATAAGCAGCATTGTACTTATAGGCAAGATTATCCGTAGTAGATGTCATGATCGGATACGTATCAGGGTTATTAACTATTGTAGCAAACTGCTGTGCAATACTCAGATCGGCATTGTCAGTAGCCCGTTTGCTTAAGCTAATTAAAACCCTTAGTTTATAGGTATTAATTACTTTCTGCCATTGCAAATAAGTCAGTCCATAAATATCCCCATCGATGGTTGATCCAGGTGTTATCTGTGCAAATTTAGCTAAAACCGTATTGGCCGAATCCAAAAGTGCCAGCGAGTTCTTGTATACATCATGTTGTGAATCGAAGTGAGGAGTCAGATTATCCGGATTACCTGCCTCAGAGGCTGGAATGTCACCTACACGTTGTGTAAACCATATCAGTGAGTAAGCCCTGAAAAATTTACTCAATGCCGCATAGGGGGTAGGAGTAGTGCCCAGCTGTTTGGATATTTGTCCATCGAGCAAAACCACATATTTCAGCATGCCATAGTTAGTAGCCGTATTAGACCATGTATAACTGTTTTTACTCCAGTAATAATCATAGTTGGAAACAAAATACTGATTCCAGCGCATTACCTGACTAAATGGAGTTTCACTAGCAGAACCTGAGTTACCATCCATAACCCCACCACCATAGTACAATTCATTTCCTAACCGGTTAAACACAAGCGACAATGGAATGGTAGAGCCAGGACCAGCTGCATTGGGGTTCAGAGACAAATCTTCCTTGTTACAGCTACTTACCAACACTATGCTGGCAAGAATAGAGAATATAATGAAATAACGTTTCATGATGTATGTAGCTGAGTAGCTTGATTAAGCTGAATATCTTGATTAAAAAGTAAAGTTGAGGTTAATGCCATATCGGCGGGTAGTAGGAGAGGAAAGATCTATACTTCCACTATTACCGGTTATTGTCCGGGTATAGGCATTGTAGCCACTGGCATACTGGTCTATATCGAAATCTTTCCGGGATGCAAAATAAAGCAGGTTTCTACCGATCAGGGATACAGACGCCGATTTCACAAATGATCCTGAGCGTCCAAATAGTGTAACAGGTATTTTGTAACTAATGACAACCTCTCTCAGTTTGGCATAGGTCCGGATGATCATATAATATTCATCAAAGTTACTTCCCAAAAGACTTGTCAGATAACTTTGCGTGGTTACGGCTTTGGTATTGGAGGCAAAGGTAAGTTCATCCATGTTGGTAATTTTACCTTCTTCAAATTTTGGTGTACCATTTGTGATCACAACACCGTTTCCTACGTAAGCAGGGGTTACTGCTTTTGTACCATTACTTGTACTTTGCCACTCACTATAACGTGATTTACCATATTCGCCTTGTGTGGTTTCTGGTGCAGTTCCTCCGTTCATCATCTGATACCATGTTCTGTCATAAATTTTGCCACCTACACGACCATCAAACTGAAAGCTGAAGCTGAAAGACTTATAGGAGAATTTGTTATTAATACCAAAGGTGAAATCTGGATTAAGATGACCCAGAAACTGGTTATTGGCAACACCTGCAGGAGTAGCACTTAAAGGCCCACCGGTAGAGGCAAATACAATATCTCCCTTGTTATCTCTGACAAAGCCAGTTCCATAAAAGGCATCCATTCTTTCACCTACTTTGTATTTATGTCCATTTTGAGAGAATGATTCAAGTCCTCCACCAATTTTTAACAGTGTCTCTCTATAAGTTGACCAGTTGGCCAGAATCTCCCACTTAAATCCGCTCGATGTTTGTACAGGTGTGCCTTTGATGGTTATTTCCCATCCTTTTTTACGGGTTGTGAGGCTGGTTGTCAACCGACCTCCTGTATAGCCTGTAGCCGGATCATTGGTAATTGCAGAAATTACCGGACCGTTATTGGTAGTGAAATAAGTGACATCCAACCCTAGTCTGTTTTGTAGGAAGCGTACATCTAATCCCGCCTCATAGGTAACGATATTGAAAGGCTTTATCTCTTTGGAGTTAATTAAAGTAGTAGAATAGTTGATAGAAGGCGTGCCATTGTAGTAGGTAGCATTGGAAACCTGGGATTGTAGTGAGTAATTAGGACCATCATACGAAGAATACAATTCGCTACCGTACCCAAGCAAGGCACTACTACCTGTCGAATTTCCTGTTATCATCATGTAAGCAGAGGGTACTTGAGCCATGGTACCACCTCCTTTTACATCAGCAAAAGATGCACGAACTTTCAAAAAGCTGATGGCAACAGGAAGAGTTATATAATCAGAGATCACACTGCTGATTGATACTGATGGGTAGTAGAATGTATTGTGAGATTTCGGCAGAGTAGATAGATTATCCACCCGTCCGGTATGTGAAATAGTAAACAGATTTTTATATCCTAAGTCTACACTATAATAGCCACTGTATACGTGCATTTGAGAACCAAAATCATACGATAGTCCGGCCAGACGGGAGTTTGCCAGATCATATACTCCTGGTAGAGATAAACCTTTGGTTGTAGCATAGACAGATTCATATCTAAACAGACGCATACTACCTCCTGCCAGGGCAGACAGATTCCAGTCTGCCAGTTTTTTATTGTAAGTAAGCAACAGATCTGTGTTGTTTTCAATCATGTTTCTTTTATCCACATGATAGTCTCCATACCATCCAAAATACCACCAGGGAGTATAGGCATTCAGGTTAGCACCTGCCGGGACTTTCTCAGAACGGCTCTGGTTGTAGGTAGTGACCTGTGTGCGTAAGCTCACCTCTAAATCCGTATTGATTTTATAACTTAGTTTGGCAGATCCATACACATCTGTTTTGTGATGATCACGAGTCCACTGATAAGCCATAAAATAAGGGTTGTTTAACCTGCCGTATTCAAAGTTGTATTGCATCAGACCATTTACCCCCAGAGGCGCTTTGTAATAGTCACGTAAGTCTCTTACATCATAGTCAGCTGATCCATATACTCCAAACATATATACATAGCTATTAGGACCATAGGATACATCCGGAATGTTAGGTGAATACTGAATATTGGTATTGACATTGGTCTCAAGTCTCCATTTGGAAGAAAAGTTAATTCCTGCCATCACATTCAGATTGTCTACATTGAGCTTGGTGTTGGGAGAAAGTCCTTTTTGATAGGTATGTGAGCCTGATACACGAATATCATAATTTTCACCTGAAGTAGACAAAGAAATGTTATTGGTAGAAAGCACACCTGCTTCCAGAAAATGCTTCAAATTATCTACTCCTCTGGCAAGCCAGGGTGTTGGGGTTCTTTCTTTGGTAATAGGATCAATCGGGCTGTCATATTGTTTGATGGCTTGCCCTTCAAACCGAGGTCCCCATTCCGGATAACGTCTGTTATTAGACCCGGTGCCATAATCATAGAGTGTATTATTATTGAAAGCATCATACAAAAAGTTGTTTCCTCTTCCATACTCTGTTTGTGCAGTTGGAAAAGACAAGAATCCCTTTTCGATCATAGTACTGGAGTTAAAATCAACCTGCCAGCCTTTGTTATTTGCTTTTTTTGTGGTAATGACAATCGCTCCATTCAGCCCCCTTGATCCATACAATGCGGCTGCATTAGCTCCTTTCAGTACTGTATAGGTTTCAATATCATCTGCACTCAGGTTCCAGCTATCAGAGTTGACAGGTACACCATTTACCACAAAAAGTACATCCGTATTACCCCGTAAAACAATATTAGGTCTTCCTAGCAATTCAGGTGAACTTCCGATTGTTAATCCGGCCACTTTTCCTACCAGGCTATTAACCGCATTGGATTCTCTGGCTTTGACCAGATCTTCCCCTTTTACATCTTGGCTGGCATAACCAATATTTCGCGATTCTTTTTTAATACCCAGTGCCGTTACGATTACTTCATTAAGCTGGCGTGTATCTTCCTCAAGAGTTACATCAATAGCTGTTTGACTCCCGATTGAGATTTCTTTGGTAGCGTAACCAATAGCAGAAAAAACCAATGTGCCATCCGTTTGTGGCAAAGAAAGAGAATAGGTTCCATCCTGGCCTGTAGCTGTTCCGCGGGTAGTCCCTTTCAGTAGTACATTCACTCCGGGAATGCCACTGCCATCAGCAGCACTTGCTTTACCCCGAATAGCTTTTTCCTGACCAAATGAAAGCAGAGAACTGCTCAGGAACAGGAAGAAAAAGATACTCCAATACCTATAAGGTCTTGTAGATTGTTGTTTCATGTGTGTGTGTAAACGGTTTGATTGAAAAAGTTGGTAGAACTTTTGAAAAGATCAATTATTAGATCAATTGTCTGATATTGGATCAATAGTCTGATCGGATTTGAGTTGGTTATACCTCTGTTTGGCAGAGGCAATACAAATCCTGTCAGCAGGGTTATTGCAGTCAAAAAGAAAATGATATTTTGCTGGAATGATAGACTTTTTTATCTCAGGATAAGAGGCTTCTATCCTGAAAAGGAGCCATATTCCAGCTCCATAGCTGTTCCTTTAGAGAGGGAATACAATACCTCTCATTATCAGAAATTGTCTGTGATTATTGTGAGGCCAGTTCTGTTACTACATGTTTGTAGACAGTCTACTTTGACTGCAAAAGTAGAAGAGGATGTTCAGAAAAAGCCGAATCATAAATCATGGTTGTGTTATCTTTTTCTTACCGGAACAGGTTGTTAATTTACTTTTTTTCATGGCTTTTTAACACTAGTATACCTTAAGAAAATAATTTGAAAACAGTAAGTAGGAAAGGATTTATGGGTTGGGAAATAGAGGTAAAAAAGAAACTATACAAGTTTGTGAAACAGTATTGAGTGAGAAGTTATCTTTTCTATTGGGAAGGCAAATACTAACACGATTTTGCTTGCAATGAGGCTCTTATATATTCTTTAATGAGAACACCTGTTTTTACACTAATTATACTATTACAGCTATATTATTGTTTTTTCATTTGTTCTTTTCTACTGCCAGGTACACCTATTCCTGAGGATAACAATTCCTTAATCCTGCAAATAACCAACAAACATAAAAACCCCGCTGCGCAGGGCTAGTCAGGTGGTTAGATCTTTAGCAGATACCATTGAGTGGGGTGAGATTTTTTGGATATGAACACTATTTTATGCAAGTTTGAAGATGCTAAGAATCAGCGCATGTAATCAGGACTATATAAGAGTACCCTATAAGGTCTGCTGTCCTAAAATTTAGTAGAGATCAGCTACCTCTTTTTGCATTTGATGCAAGATTTGCAACTGATCGAGTATATCTGAAATGGTTTGTTTACTTCCTACTTTTTTCATCGTTTTTAATTGCTTCAGAATCAGGTTTATTTCCAATTTTATTTGTTCGGTTCTGCTTTCCAGATCTATTGCTGATAAGGTGATTTCTGATAAGGTAGATGTTCCTTGTATACTCTACCCTACTAAAATTAGGTAAAAAAGCAGGGAAGGATGAATTTTGTGGTGACTAAACTACAAAACCATTTCCTTCCATGAAGCAAAGCCTCATAGAGCAAATTAGCAAAGTATTGACACAAATACCAATCGTGCAGAATTTGGCCAGGAAAAAGTTTATCTGCCAATTTGTGATAGGATTGATAAAAAGCAGAAATGTGCAATTCGCAGAAATAGCCCAACATCTCCATGACAAAGCAAAGCTCAAACGAGGTCAGGATTCAGGACTTTTTCAGAGAAGTGGAAATAGATTACTTTTTTGTAGCCGTCTTACTTGTGAGTTTATTGCCCACGAAAGGCAAACTGCGTTTGTGCATTGACCGTACCGAATGGGATTTCGGTTCTTGTCAGGTAAATATGCTGATGGTTATTGCCGGAAAGGATTCCATGCAGGTACCTTTATATTGGGAGCTACTTGATAACAAAAGTGGAAATTCTTCTTCGCAGGACAGAATAGACCTTATCAAACTATGCCTGAAGATACTTGGTAAAAAACGGATTGGATTAGTAATTGGAGACAGGGAGTTTGTCAGCCATAAGTGGATCAAGTTTTTAAAAGACAATGACTTATTGTTTGTTATGCGATTACCTAAACCTCATCTGATTCACCGTTTGGATGGGCAGGAGTTGAGTCTGCAGGAGTTAACTTTACCGGCAGGGCAGGCATTGCTGCTCAAAGACTGCCTGGTAGATGGAGTATGGGGACAGGTGTGGGTAAAAGCTTTAGCTGATGGAGATTTTCTGTTTTTATTTGGAACAGCCAGAGTAGATTTTCTTGGGCAGTTATATCAAAGAAGGTGGACTATAGAAACGGTTTTTCATACGTTCAAAGAGCGAGGATTTGACTTAGAGAAGTCACATGTAAAATCATTATCTAAACTCAAAAAATTAATTGCCTTGGTAAGCATAGCCTATAGTATGTGTATCAGTATGGCCTGTATATACATAAAAAAGTACAAAAGATAAAAACAAAGAATCATGGTTACAAAGCTAAAAGTTTTGCCCGCAAGGGCATTGACTCCATAAGAGAAATGTTGAGAAACCAACAGGCTATAGCTGAGACTATATACATGAGAATACAGGCATTATGTCGATGGATCTCTATACAAGCAACTCATTATCAATACCTGAAAAAAGCTGGGTAGAGTAGTACCTGGTATTGAAATGTTACAAGAAAAACTTATGGTATTCTATTCTTGTTTACTTGATCTTTGATTTTTTTTCCCTTAAGATGATTTAAGCTATATATCTCTATGCTGAGAATAAACAATGATCGGCATCAACTGATTTCGGATTATATGTATTTATTTTTTTAGTTAGTAGTGACCATAAATCCAGAATTTCTCCAGAATTGTCATGTTGATTGCCATCCTCTATTCATTGTTTTTAGAGCGCATTCAATTATCCTCTCTTTGTATATAGCATTCTTACCTGATAAGAGCGATGATTTAAAAAGCTAGTGGTCAGTTCAACGGTAAATAAGACTACAACAGTTTATTTATTTATACGGATTTCTATTTCTCTTGTTTAATATTTCTCTTTTGCCAATGAATCTGCCCTATAAACTTTTTGTAGCTATCTTTAAATGCCTCCTGCCTTTTTGTGGGTTATTCAGTATCACACAGGTTTGTTTATTGCAGACACAACCCTCTCATGCACAGGCATCTCAGAACTCAGATCTTATACAGTCCTATCATAAAACAATTCTTTCCAGAATTCATCTGTCAGACAGTTCTTATTTGGACAATTCCTATCGGAAGATAACAAAAATGAGCTTTATAACCAGAAATGAATTCCCTGGCAATAAGCTTATCTCCGGTAATACACTTTTAAAGCAAACAGATTTATTTACAGACAAAACTGATAGTTTTTTTCTGAGCGATCAGATTCCTTACTCGATGAGGCGGCAAATACATATTCCGATTCTTTCGGCAGGAGTCGCTTTGTCTGGTCTATCACTAATCGTTCAGGCATCCCAAAAACCTCTGACAGCGAGCAAAGTAGCCAGTCTTCAAAGTTCGTCTGTTTTCATCTTTGACCGCAATGCGACCCATCGCTACTCAGCTTTTGCCCAGAGGGCAAGTGATGGAATGGCTTTAGTTTCTCTAGGCTTACCTTTGCTTTATCTGAGTGCAGAAAAATCCCGAAAAGAGTTTGGCTCTATCCTTCTTATGCAGGTAGAAACCGGCTTGCTTACCTATGGAATGGTATCATTGACCAAAACTATAACAAACCGTCCCCGACCCTATGTATACAATCCTGATGTGCCATTGGATGTTAAGTTAAACCGTAACAGTAAACAAAGTTTTTATTCGGGACATGTGGCAATGACAGCGGCTATGTCATTTTTTACAGCCAGTACCTTTTCTCATTATTATCCTGACTCCAGATGGAAGCCATTAGTATGGTCCTATGCTGTAGTCTGGCCTGCTGTTACTGGCTATTGTCGGTACGCGGCTGGCAAGCATTTTCCCAGCGATATATTGGTTGGGTATGCCATGGGGGCTTTCACAGGCTGGATTGTTCCCCAAATCCATCAGCGCTATTTACATAGGAAGAAAGGATAATTGCTAAGGATAATCATTTCTGCAAAAGCCTGCCAACGAAATCTATCTATTAGTTGAAAATGAAGAAAACTATTCACTTATATCAATTCCTACAGAAACAATTACATCAATTAGAGTTTGTTTACTGGCTGCAAAAGAAATATCCCTCTGTTTATCAGTTCCTGAGGAAGCGTTTGGCCTTGAAGTATTTTACAGGATTGCCCCTTACTATTCTAGTGATAATATTGCTATTGAATAGTCTGTTGTTTTCAGAGATTGCTGAAAATATTGTTAATTCTGAGCCTATGATACGAATAGATCAGCAGCTTACTCTGTTTTTGTTTCAAAGGCGTAATTCTACAATCAGTATACTACTATTAGGGACTACTCAACTTGCCTCCCAATGGATCAGCATTGGTATGGTGGTAGCGATAAGTACACGATTTATATGGCAAAGACGATATAGTATAGTATTAGCCTGGCTCACTGTGATGATAGGCATGGGAGCCTGTGTGTATTGGGGAAAGTTATTCTTTCAACGTGTCCGTCCACTCCATGTGGCCTATCATCCCATCAGCACCTTTTCTTTTCCAAGTGGGCATTCTGCTACTGCCATGGCACTTTATGGGTTTTTAGCTTATCTGATCATACGAAAAATTAATCGTTTTACGTTTCAATTGCTGATCATATCGCTAAGTATAGGAATTATTTTACTCATTGGCTTTAGCCGTATCTATTTAGGGTTTCATTTTCTGAGTGATGTCCTGGGGGGATATCTGGTGGGACTCAGTTGGATGATTGCAGGAATTATCTGGGTAGAATTAAGCAGAAAAAACATATAGAATAGCTTATTGCTGTTTAATTCTATTTTGGTTTCGTATCTCTTATCAACGATTACCATCCAGATTCCGAGCCGCTTTTAAACCCCAAACACCATTGACCAAAATTCTAGGCAGTATGTAGTCCAATTGATAAAGCGAGACGTTTTGTCTTCAATGTGGCTGGTCCAAACAAAATAGCATCCAATCCCGAACCTACAAAAGCCTGCATCCATTCCACCTACCAGATGCTCTAAATAATCATACTGATCCCCTATGTCCATACAGGACTAATTACATAGGTCAGACTACATAAAAGATACGTATGAAAGGCTATTTCTTCCTGATAGGGAAACAAGAAATAAAAAGCTTGCTCGCTGCGAATAACTATTTACAGTTGGGAAAAGTCTGATTTGCATATGTCCTGACAAAAGTTTAACAATGCACTGTAAGACCGGCAGGCATAAACCAAAACAAAAGCCTGTTATCAGACGAGCAAAGCTGTAGTGGTCAGGTAAGATCCCCACCTCTAACAGCTTTAACATTTAAAAGCTTGAGTCCTTCCCAATGATTAGATAAGATAGTAAGTCCAAAGGTAATACTACCTACAAAAGTGATAAGCAGATGGTTCGGCCATGGGAGGTAAAGTTGTGGTGTATAGCATGAAACTATAGTCCTAGTATGATTGCAGAAAACAATGCAAAAAGAAGCACACGTCCTATAGTATAATAGGGTTTAGGTTTTGACTGAAAAGATCCCATTCCTATAGATTGCGTTTTCTTTGGTTCGAAAATTGTTTGATTTTAATGGTGTATCTATTCTATTTGATACAGATTAGTAAGTGAATATACAATTGCCATTTTTCTGTAGAATAAATTTCGTTGCCTATTTGTTGTTCCTTAGAATTTATAGTTATATCCTACTCGTACTACCTGAGTTTCATAGTAATCTGTACTGATATAATGAAATCCATCTCCCTGTATTCTTCGTTTAATTTTCAACGTTGCAGCAATATCTGTTGCATTGACAAAGAGTTCTCCTTTTCCGTTCTGCACGGTTTTCTTTGCCCCCATATCAATCGAAAAACGGGAGTAGACTTTTCCCTGAGGAACAATATCAGGAGCCAGGTAAATGGCAGAGAACTGGGCTTCAATCTTACGGGGAAGACGAAACAATCCATTCAGTTTGATATTGCCGGAAAAAAGTGATTGTCTTTCTGCTGTAAAGGTATTTTCTACAGGATAAAGATTTACAACAGAGAAGGCATCAATTGTATTCTGATAGCCGTTCAGATTCAGACTCAGGGTCGCCCATTTTTGTAATTGCCAGGAGTAGATAATTTCCATTCCGGTTGTATAACTATGTCCTGCATTCTGAAAAATAGCATAAATCAACGTATTATCCGCTCCTGTAGCATTGGTCGTACTAGAAATACGGGTAATGGTAGCGTTGACCTGTTTGTGATACAACGAAACGTACACAAAACCTCCTGGATGGCTGTTTTTGTAACCAATCTCAACAGAATTGGTAAATTGAGGCCGCAGAGCCGGATTGCCGACCTTTATGATTTCTGCATCATCGTATTTGGGAAAGATACGAATGTCCACTTCATTGGGACGGTCTACCCGCCGATTATAAAACAGGGAAATCCGGTTAAGCTCATTGAGTTTATAACTTACCCGCACAGAAGGAAAAAGCTGTCCATAGGTGTACCCATTACTTTTGTAGGTAGGATGAGTAGGATTGACCTGATAACGTAAATTTACATATTCTGCCCGTAAACCAGCTTCCACTTCCAGATATTTGGATTCAAAAACATAATTGCCATACAGTGCCGGAATCGTCTCTCCATAGTTAGCCCATCCTCCAGCGCTGCTATCAAGTGGGGAATTATACCCGGGAAAAAATTGCATGTTGGTAGGGATATACCGGCGGCGCAATTTAAAACCTGCTTCCAGGTGACCATATTTTAGTGGATGGGTATAATCGATAGTCAGATCTGAAACATTCTCATCTGATAAAAGTTTGAAAGCATCCTTTCCAGTATAGGTAGGCATAACATTGGTGAAAAAGTACTTTTCATCTTCACGATGGAAGGTATAGTTAAATCCCATGTTTAGCTTTCGTCCTGCCTGACGGAATGTATGCAGCCAGCTGGCTGAAGCTGTTACCGTGGTTTTGAGCTCATCTTCCAGAAACTGCCACAACCGCTTCCGTTCGGAAAGATCATAGGTGAAAAATGGTTCGTCTCCCCGATCAATGATTTTTTCACTACTAAAAAGACCTGAAAAGGAAAAAGTATTCTGTTCATTGACCATCCAGTCTATACCCGATTTGAGTGTAGTCACATTAGTATTGCGGTTTCGTTTGAGCTGCTGGCGTATAAGCTGACCCGAATCATAGAAACGATCCGTAAATTCGTTTTTGTTCAATGTCTGAGTATACAGATTATCTACCTGTACAAACAGATTTGTTTTCCCTTTCCTATAATTGAGAGAAAACGAAGGATTGATTTTTGGGGTAGTCTGATATTGAGGCCGGATAGTTGGATAATTCTCCTGTTTGACCCACAAAGCTCCCAACCCTGCGGAAAATCCTACTTTACCATTCAGGCCTTCCTTTTTTTCTTTTTTGAAAACCAGATTGATAATACCCGCATTGCCATTGGCATCGTATCGGGCAGAGGGATTATTGATGATTTCAATTTTTTCAATGGCCGAAGCAGGAATATTATCCAATCCGGATTGTGAACCAAACCCAGTCAGGGCAGTTTGTTTGCCATCAATCAAGACCATTACCTTATCATTTCCCCTCAGCTGTACACTGCCCCCCTCTCCAACTGTGATGCCTGGCAGGTTTTTCATTGCTTGTAATACCGAACCTCCACTCTGACTAAGATTGTCTGCCAGTGAAAATGTTTTTTTTTCCATTGACCTGCTAACTGCATCCGAACTTCCCTGAATGACAACCTCGTTTAATTGGGTAGTTTGCGCTGTTAGCTCAATTGTTCCTATGTGTAAAAATTCGCTGAGTTGTCCTATTTGTAGTGATTGTGTGATGGGCTCAAATCCCAGGTAGGTAGCTTTTAGCACATAGGAACCACTATTTACAGCAGGTAAAGTGAATAGTCCTTCTTCATTGGTGATAGTACCTGTGAGAAAGACTGTATCTTTCTGAGAATAAAGTGTTACATTCACAAAAGGCAGCATTGCTTTAGTAGCAGCATCTTTGATTACTCCGGACACGACTACTTTGCCAGCTTGTGCTGACAAGCGTTGAAAGCCAAAGAAAGAAGCAAAGAAAAGAAAGATAAAAATGTATGTATGATATTTCATAATGAATCCTTTTAGTAAAAACCCATTAGTAAAACCCATATTTTAAGGCTTTTATCTGAAAGCATAGAGTTTTATTCTAACAGGCAGAATAGTAGATAATAAGTAATACTCTTTGTAAATGAATCATTCAATTTTGGAGAAATTCTGTAGGAAGGTATTCTTTTACAGGAAAAGACTTTTTTACAGCTAGAAGGACTGAATCAGGATCATCTGGTGAAGATCATCTGGTGAAAAACGAAGTATCCTATTTTTCTCCAGAATTCAACTCTACATTGCACTAATCTACCTGTCTGAGGTCTACCAGTCACTTATCTACCAGTCAATGTGAGGGATATGATATGAGGGATATGATATCGGGAAATAATAGTATTAGCCTAAAATGATGAAGCTATTAGCCAATGAAACTATTACTTATCGAGGATGAAAGTGCGCTCAGCCAGTCAATGGCAAACTATCTGACAAAGGCTGGATACCATTGTGAGACAGCTATGGATTTTGAAAGTGCGCAGGAAAAAACACTTTTGTATAGTTATGATTGCATTATTGTGGATCTGACCTTACCTGGTGGAAATGGACTTGATATTATCGGCAAGCTCAAACAGGTTAATTCCACAGTCGGTATTATCATTGTTTCGGCTAAGAACGCACTGGAAGACCGGTTGAAAGGTCTTGAGCTGGGAGCCGATGACTATTTGACCAAGCCCTTTCATCTGTCTGAACTCAATGCACGTATTCATTCCATCTTACGGCGAAGACTTCAGGGAGGAAGTACTAAGATTTCGTTTCAGGAAATTACCATCCTTCCCCAACAGGGACAGGCACTGGTTAACAATGAACCATTGATACTTACCCGATCTGAGTATGATCTGCTACTATTCTTTATTTACAACAAGGAACGGATCATCACCAAGGAATCCGTTGCCGAACACCTGCTTGGCGATAGTGCAGATCAGATTGATTCGTTTGACTTCATTTATTCCCATGTTAAGAATCTCAGACGGAAGATCGTGGAAAAAGGAGGAAAAGATTATATTCAGAGCCGTTATGGTGTAGGGTATAAATTCTCTACCAGCTAAATCTGACTGCTTATGAGTCCCATCATGAAATAATCTACTATGAGATAATCCATTATGAAATCACATATGATGAATAATCCATTATGAAGCTCCTTTCCCGCACAAGCCGTTATTACCTGCTCTGGTCTTCCATTGCCTTTCTGCTGGCAGGTATTGCTTTTTACTTTATTTTGCGAAGCCTGATTCATGACTCTATTGATGAGACCCTGCTGTCAGAGAAAACCAATGTTATCAAAGAACTCAAGCAAAATCCTACCCACTACTCATACTTCCATAACCTGGAAGTTAAGGCAATTCAGACATCTTTACTTCCTTCTAATGTTATCTGGTCTGATACATTGATTTACAATGAGGGCGAAAAAGAATTTATACCTTACCGTCAGCTTGTACAGGTAGTACAGATTCATGGGAAAGCCTACCAGATTGTGATGCGGGAGTCGCTAATCGAATCGGATGATCTGATCAAAGCTGTCTTTATCTCTTTATTGCTGCTACTGACAGTACTGGTGAGTGGCCTGTTTTGGATCAACCGTTTTGTGACGCTTAAGGTCTGGAAACCATTCTGGGATACACTTTCCAGACTACAAACCTTTCAGCCGGGTCAAAATGAATTACTATTCTTACCTGATACAACTATTGATGAATTTATGGCACTTAATCAAGCAGTGGGAGAACTGACCCGAAAAGTGCAACGCGATTACCGTTCGTTAAAAGAATTTACCGAAAATGCTTCTCATGAGACCCAGACACCCTTGTCAATAATTCGGAGTGAGATTGAATTGTTACTGCAATCAGAAGCTTGGAGTGACACTCAATTACGCCCTCTACAAACCATTAATGAACAGGTAAACCGATTAACCCGTCTGCATGCTTCCCTGTTATTACTAGCCAAAATTGAGAATGGTCAGTTTCCGGCACAAGAGCCTGTTTTACTTTCAGCACTGGTTGCCAAAAGGCTTCAGGAATGGAATGCTATGCTTGATTTTAAAGAAATAGTGACAGAATTCTCTCTTTTGGCTGACTTTGAAGTGTCAATTCATCCACTTCTGGCCGATATCCTGATTGGTAATCTACTGGGTAATGCAGTTAAACACAATATTGCTCAAGGAAAAATTCGCATAGAATCCACACTTACCAAACTGACGATTGCCAATACAGGGCATCAGTTTGAAGGTGATCCAGAGCAGTTTTTTGAGCGTTTTCAAAAACAACGATCTACAAGTGATTCGACCGGCTTAGGTTTGGCGATTGTCAAAAAGATCTGCCAAGTACATCATTTTATACTAAGTTACAAAATTGAAGACAACTGGCATATTCTGACAATCAGTTTGTGCTAAAATCAGTCTCTTATTATTATTTATATCAGTCTCTTGATCTGGAAGAAATGGTATCAATCCATACCCTCAGCTCCACTCTCTTTACCTAAAAATTTTTTCACTCCATATTCCTCCCAGGTATGCCTTAATGATCTGTACTGGGTGCGTTTTGTAGAAAATTACTATTCTGCTCTTTCTCTTTTTTTACTTCCAGCTTTCCAAATTTATAAGTGAAGTTTATTCCAAATGAACGGTAAGGAACCTGTACTCTATTATATGCAGTATAATTGTCTGTGTAAATGGTTGTAATCTGGTTGATGTAGCGATTGAAAGGATTGGTTATCACAAAACCAATGCTGGCATTTTTATGTTTAAAGAATTTGCGTCCACCTAAGGTATAGGTAAACTGTTGGGGTCTTTTGCCTTGAATAGTATTTACAGCAGAAGAATAATTTCCAAATGCTTCCATCACCAGATCCCAAGGCAACTGATAGGATAAATTAAGATTTAACCGATAATTTATTCCATTGGCTACAGCTTTTGTCTGCACAGTATTGACCACACGTTTCTGGGCAAGCATCAAATTTCCTCTCAGATTTAGCTGAGGGATTAAGGTCATCTGACTCGAAAGGCTGATCCCTGAATTATACTCAATTCCAATGTTTTGCCGACTGGTCAGGGAAACATTCTGATAGAGAGAATCTCCAACCATATAGGTAGGATAAAAAGTTGTATAGAATTTGATATCGTTGGTATTGATCCGTTCAAATAAAGCCATATAGATACTTGCGCCATTTTTAAATACCTGATTATATCCCAGTTCAATGTTATTACCGATTTCGGGTTTAAGTACAGGATTACCTGTCGTAATATTGTAAGGGTCACTCAGGTTCATAAAGGGATTAATTTCCCGGTAATCAGCCCGTTCAATGCGGCGGGTAAAGGAAAGCTTCACATATCGGTCTTCTGTAAGGGTATGTGACAAAACCAGCGAAGGAAGAAGGGTATTGTAGGAAGGAATAGATGTATTGGGAAAGTCTATTTTCACATTAGTGTGTTCAAAGCGTAAGCCTGCTTTGACATTCAGGTAGTTAAATAGGCCAAAAGTCGCAGACATATATCCTGCATAAATATGCATATCATACTGTAGTTGATACGATTGGGTGGAGTCTGGCAAATACTCATTACGTGATGGGTTAAGTAGCCCGATAGCTGCGCTGGTGCCAATATGTTGAATCACAGTTTTGGCCCCTGTTTCCAAAATAATATTTTTGGTGAACGGATAGGTATAATCCAATGACAGATTGGTTTGCCTGTTCGTACCAGGAGTATACCCGGAGGTGCCTGAATAAGGCGATTGCTCAGAAGGATAGAATTGCGTTTGGTTATAAATATTGGAAGGTTTTCCAAAGCTTGCTGTATAAAGCAGTGTAAGCTGCTGGCCTTCGCGTTTAAACTTTCTGGAATAGTTCAGACTCCATTCCCATGCATTGACCACATTTCCAGAAGCAGAATGACGGATCAGATCCAGTGATGAGAGCTGAAAACCATTACTATCAAATAGCTGTTGATTCAGATTAGTACTGCCAGTGTTGCTATTGCGAAAATCAGTATAGCCGACAGAACCTGTCAGATTGTCCATTTTGCTTATACTCCAGTCAAATCCTATTCCTGACTGATATCCGCTCCTTTCAAAATCCTGGTAGCCATTTTGTATCAGTTGTGTCCTGTTTTGATCCCTATCCGGTGTTATCAACCGGTTCTGGCTATTAGGGGTTCGGGAACTGAGTTGCTTATTGCCACTGATAAACAAATTTATTCCCAAATTATTTTTTCTCAGATTCAGATTCATTGACCCATTCTCTAGGCGAGTTCCGGCAGTCAGATTTAGGCTTCCATGTACTCCCTGTAGACGATTTTCCTTCAGAACAATATTGATAATTCCTCCTGTTCCCTGACCATCATAACTGGATCCTGGGGCCGTTAATACTTCAACGCGCTGAATCTGGCTAGCGGAAATAGCAGATAATGCATCTGCGATATTGTTTCCAAAGAGTGTGGAGGGTTTGCCATTGATCAGAAAGCGAATATTTGAATTTCCCTGTAATTCTACATTGCCATCCAGATCCACAGACACCTGAGGTACCTTTCGCAATACATCCAAAGCTACTCCTCCCTGCGAGGTAATGTCATTGGCCGCATTATATACCATTTTATCAATTTTGTTTTCTACAATCGGCGTCTTACCGACAACGGTAACCTCTTTAAGCTCATTCACTGCTGCTACAAGAGAGATAGCAGGAATTTGAATTATTTTGTGGCTGGCGTCAATGAGAATGTCTTTTTGTGTAGACCGGGTATATCCGATAAAATCCACGCTAAGAGTAAAGATCCCAAAAATAGCAATGCCTATTTCAAAATTTCCAGCAGCATCTGTCACCGTTCCATGAACCACTTTGTTATCTTTCTGGTTGGTAAGCGCTACAGAAGCAAATTCAACAGGTTGGCTCGTAGAGGCATCCAGCACTTTCCCTTTTACCCAAAGGCTGGCTTTTGTCTGTCCATAAAGAGGAATGCTGGTCAGAAAAATAAAGAGTATAGGGTAGATAAAAGATCTCATATGATCAAGGTTAAACAAGCAGAAACATACTAACGGGAAATGAGAAAATAGCCTGGAGGCTACTATGAAAAATAGATTCCTATTTTATGGTTTTGCCTTATATACAGCAGACCAAACCAGACAATCATATAGTTTTTTCAGATTTAGTTTCTTTTTTTCGTTCAAAGTTTGCTGACAGTAGGTTGTAAAGAAAGTATGCGATTCGAGTAATCGGATTGTACCTTTTATCCATTCGGAAGGGGGGAGATTGCCTTTACTGACTTCAGCGTGCATTAACGCGTCCTGTGTAAAAAAAGCATCTGTTCCAAAATGGTAAAGATCTGCATCACAGATAATCTGTTCTAACAATGTATGAGGTTTTTGTGGTAGCTTGGTAGAGAGGATACATGCTTGGATGCGCTTGATTAGAGCAGATGGAATCTGTCTGCCTTGTAAAAAAACGGAAGCTACTTCCATGCTTCGTTCTTCATGTCCGGCAGCAGGTCCTGTCAGATAACCCACATCATGAAACCAGGCAGCCGAGCAGACCATAAACACCTGCGTTTCGTCTAAAGGATAATGTGCTATAATTTGTTTTGCCTGATTGACTACCTGCTGGGTATGCTCCAGATTGTGATAGGGTAATGAATCAACAGCTATGTGGAAAAGGCTTTCCACATAGCTTTCAATCTCTTTAAGTAACTCCTTGTAGTTCATGGTAATTGCTCACATGTAAATTCTCGTGTAACTTCTTACCTTATTATGGCTCTACTTTAAGAAAGTTTCCATCCGCATCAAACATCAGATCTTTTTTATCGATTTCTACTTCATAAAAGACCTGTCCGCCTGTTTTGGTAATTTTGGCTGTTTCTTTAATAGTTTTCCCAGTGTAGTGTTGCTTTACATACTTCTGCACAGATTCAGGCAGTTCAGAAGCCGTTATACCTACCTCTGTCTCCAGCAAATCAGCCTGAGTGGTGTAGACAACAGACATTTCTTTTCCATTTTGCAAGAAACTAGCTTCATACTCATCTTTTTTCTCTTTTTCCCACTTTACTTTCTGTGATTGAGGGAATGCTTTCTGGAAAGCATTTATAACGGCAACAGGAGGCTGTTCTTTTTTGCTTTTGGCCTCGGTTTGAGCTTCTGCCCATATTCCGCTAGCAAATACTCCTAACATCAGGCAAATAAATTGTTTCATGGTTTTACAGTTTTAATTGGATAATGCTCCAATTTGCTATCCGATTCTGTAGACTTTCTGGATTTACCAACTATTCTTCTTCTTTTTTATCCTTCAGATAGCTCTGTCCACTAATCAGATAACTGTATCTACTAAGGTGTGCAGTATGTACTTGCTCTACCTATACATTGTCTGGAAATTACCTGACAAGTACACAAAAAGGTTTGAAAAGTATGCTCAGGTCAATCTGTTGTTAGTTTGACCTGAGCATACAAAAAGGATAGACAGAATGCCTGAAGAGAAGCAAACGGATTAAAGTTGAGATCCTGACAAAAAGTAAAGACCTGAATCTTTACTTTTTGTCAGGGTAGTTACGCTTTCAAAGACAATCAGCCTTTAGTATATATTTCCACACTGACAATAAACTCATCACATAAAGGGAGAATGGAACAGATAGACTATACCAACGGGTAATCATACTTTTGCACATTGTGCGCAATGTATCTGTCCGCTCCTGTACATGGCCAAATGAATCCAGGTGTTGGGAGCAGTACAATGAAGGAGTTTCTACTTAAACTGCTTTAAGAATTGCAGGGTTTCTTTTCTTGTGTTTCTTCGGGCAACCATCGTACCCCAGGCAGTACCTCCGTTCTCAAACTGATAGTATTTGCCATTAATGTTCATACCTCTATTACGGAAAAAACTACTGGCAATGATGGGATAAGAGTCCTTAAAGGAAAGTAGCCAGTGTCCAGCATCTGGGTAAATGACATTGCGGACTTCGTAAGGATAATTCTTATCCTTCAACCGGCCTTCAATTAAGGTGGCCATCCGTTCCGAGAGCCACTGCTGATCATCCTGGCCAGAAAGTAACAGAATAGGCCCTCTGCTATTTTCTACTTTAATCGTATAGATTTCCCGATCAGACCTTTCCAGTAAAGGCTCTATGTAAGAGCGGTAGCGAATAGGCTTGGAATTATCGGCTTGGAATTATCGGCCTGTAATTCTTGTAAGGGAGCAAAAGGGAAGGGTTTTCCTGCCAGCGTCCAGGAAGAATGAGAAGGAGTACTATCGCCAATATCTACCGCATTGGGAAGAATAATATTTCCAGGAGCAAACGCTATTACGCCTTTGATCTGGGGATAAACGGACGCAAGCAGCAGAGCCAGTTCAGCGCCTCTGGAAATACCCAATACGATGATTTTGTTTGGGTCTGCTACCGGTTGTTCACTTACCCATCCGATTGCCTGCTTAAAATACTCTAAAGGAATTTCTTCCAACTTGTTGGGTAAATCCTCCATTTTGAAGTAAGCCAGGGAGAGAACTGCATACCCTTCCAATGCTAATAGTTGCATGTCCTTGTCCTCTAGCATACCTCCCCCAGATCCTGCTAAGCTAATAACAATGGGTAGTTTTTTAGAACCTTTAGGGTAGAAAAATTCTGCTATGATTCCAGCTTCTCTAACTTTTCTCATTTCAATGCTGGAAACTTCTACTGGACCAAATTCCTGGTAGATGATCCCCAAAGTGAGCAAAGCCAGTAAGCACAGACAAGCCAAGGTAGAAAGAAAGAACCGGAGCAACCTTTTATTTCCAGTGGAACGTGGCATATAGGAGTGGTTTGCTTGATAACGTGCTGGTAGAAGTCATATTGTGTTATTATATCTTTCTTTACAGAAGACGATAGTCCAGGTTTAGTTGTTAATTGTATCTGTTCGATTGCAACTCATTCGATTCGATTGCAACTCATTCGATTTTATACACGTTGCTTTTTCCATCGATTAGAGAGCAAATCTGAAAACTTACCTTCATAGTCTGAACTATTAAATTTAGCTAATATATCACTTAACCACTCATGCCGATTAAGGTTATTGCGCTGGCAAGAACCTAAAAAGGAGTATAACATTGCAGCATTTTGAGCAGCGGAATAGGAACCGGCAAAAAGGTGATTTTTACGACCTAACGCAATGGGGCGAATACAGTTTTCAATCAGGTTATTATCGATCTGAAGCTGTCCGTGGTAGAGATAGACGGTGAGTTTATCCCATAACTTTAATGAATAGGTAATTGCTTTTCCGATAGGACTATTGGGTAACACTTTACTAGATTCGGTATCCAGTCATGCTTTTAACTCCTCCAAAATAGGTGCTGTTATAAGCGTAGTTGGCAAATAGCCTGTTCCTGCATTGCTGTCGCATCCATTGCTGTCGCATCCATTGCTGTCGCATCCATTGCTGTCGCATCCATTGCTGTCGCATCCATTGCTGTCGCATCCATTGCTGTCGCATCCATTGCTGTCGCATCCATTGCTGTCGCATCGTGGATCTGTTGTTCGAGTGCATAAAGCTTGGCTATTTGGGCAACGGCATACTTAGCTCTAGCAGGATCATAAGAAGCCGCTTCGTCAAACTTACGACGGGTGTGAGCCATACAAGCCGCTAGCGTTATGTGTTCACTCTCAACAAACAAAGCTACGAACCATCCGTTTGTAATATCCTTTAAAATCAACTAATAATTTAGCCGGCCCTTCCTGGCCTCTTCTGGTAATCAAACAAAATCAGCTTGGAAACCGGAGTGTGATAGGCCCATAGATAGCCCAGATGACAGGCACCTGGTTTTTCTCCGTCCTGCACCCGTAAACCCGTTTCTTCTACTTGCAGATAGCGGTTGGTTAACACTTCCCTTTGAAGACTATTGTAAAGCGGTCCGAGGCGGATGGATACCACACAATCGTAAAGCCTACAACATAAGGTTTCATAAAGATATCATGTGTTTACTTGGTCTTACCTTTATAAAGCACCTGTCTTTCACAGGTAAATACAGGTAAGATCATACCAACAGGCAATATCTTACCAACAGATAGCAACATTAAAACACGAAATTTCATGGGCTTTAGAGATTTAGATGGATAATCTCCAAAGCTGCCAATTGATTCTGTCGAATTTCTGGATTCTCTAAGATGTTTAGATACATGGTATGTAATAGATGTAGAAACTAAAAAGTTGATAAGGTTCTTTTCGTTAAAAAATCTTACCAGTTAGGACATGTAGAGGCGATGTTATTCATTTATGTTAAGTGTTGTTAGGGAATAAATAAGAGTCTATAAGAGTTGTAGCTATCACGAACTAAGCACCACAGCAGTGATATTTGTAGGCTTTTATAGCCTAAAAGGTTGCCTGAAGCTAGAGTTATCTATCTTATAAAAGTATACTATTGTACCCACAAGCAGTAGTTGCACCGATGACGTACACTTGTATACGATTTTCCTTTATAATTGCCAGGGGTAGAATCGATCCAGTCCTGACGAATGATGTATAATCCCTTCTGAGTAGGCATAAAACTTGCTTCGCCCTGCATGTTTACAACTAGATTCTTTTCCCAGTTTTCCGGATTGAAAATCCGTAATCGTGTATTGTTTGCAGCAGGTTGGTGGTTTTTAAACGCTTTGATAACAACAAACTTATCTTTTGACCAGGTGATGATATCCAAAAACTGGCTTGGCATTGCCTTACAGGTTGTTTCTCCTGTTTGGGTTTCGCCGACCTGATAGTGAGCACACAAGTAGTCAATAGGCCTGATATTCTCACCCCCGCTTTGGGACCGGTCAACAACAGGCAGATCTGTATGAATACCAACAATCTGGTATATCCCTTTCTGGTCTGGTGTGAAAACAGCCTCCCAGCAGTCTGACAGCGGGGAAAGAGTTAAGTCTGTACGTTTTCCCTTACAATCCAGGACTGCGACCTGAAAACCTCCTATTTCTGCCAGTTCAGGTCCTGTTTCTCTATGGCGCATACTATATTGGTCTATTTCACCAAAACAAATTTGAATCCGAACAGGCTGATTTATTTTTCCGGATCCTTTTATATCAAGCCAATACCCATGTCCCTTACCTACTAGTGGAACAATCAGCAGGATAGACAAAATTAATAGTCTCATTTTAATGTAGTTAAATACTAAATAATTAAAGCCAGGGGCAGCCTATTTTGATAGCATCATTTAGATAATAGTATTTAGATGGCTTGGCTAATACAGAGTTGATCCTTGGCAAGATCCCACAACAATCCTTATACAAAATGCTTTATATAAAATATGCTCTATTCTATTACTGTTGTCAGAGTGGATTTTTCCCGAAACACATCATAATGTACACCTTTATATGTCCCAGGACTTTCAAACCGTAGAGTTACCAGTGCGAAATATCTTCCTGGCTTAGGTGCTTTAAAGTAGATGCATCCTTTCTCATCTGTAGTATATTTTTGCTCCTCCATATCTGGATGACGCATTATCAATACCGTATTAACGAGTGGTTTACCATGAAAGACTACCTGTAGGGTAAGATCTTTTCCATTCTGATTTTCGGGTAGTTTCAGAATAGAGAGATCTGTAATGGCTTACTCAGCAATAGTAAGAGTAACAATAGATGATGTTTCTACCTGAATGGACGTACGGGCATAATAATGTTGTTTGGTTATTCCAATTTTTGTCGAAGACTTCCGCCAGTCTTCCACTTTACGTTGTTTGTTTTCCAGTAACACTGTATATATACCTTTTTCTTGCGGAGTAAAATACGTATCATAAGAGGTTTCTGATGGTGTAAAGGATAACGGAATTGTCTTTCCGGTTGGACTAACTACCCAGCAGGTAAATTCTTTGACTTCTTCAAACTCTCCCTTTACCTTCTGAAGACGATACTGATTGTAGGAACCAAAAATTACCTTTATCAACTGGGATTTTCCTGTTTTCCCTTTTGCCTCTGTTTCAATCCACAAAGAGTCTGCTCTGGCTGAAAGAATACCTAAAAAAAGACACCCCAGAAAAGCCGTGATATAATTGATTTGTGTCTTTGTAATAATTGTATAGTTCATGGTTTTTTAAAAAAAAGTTATTGTGAGTGAAGTATTGTGAGTGAAAAATCTGAAATATAAACCGATAAAAAAGGTTGGTAGAGTCAGATTGGATCAGACCCGTATGCTGAGAGTTATAGATTCTTACCCATACTCGTTTGTAAGGGATGTGTAGCGGATGCAGTTACAGGCTTTTTCTTTTCCTTCTTCCCTTTCCTGAGCCATATCAGCACTCCTGTTATGGGTAGACTTGTCGCAATCAGACAAGCCAGAAAATAAAGCAGTTTGGTAAATGTTCCAAAAATCTCTCCTGTATGAATTGCCTTGGCAGAAAAAATCACCTTCTGACCAAAAGATAGATCTGCATAAGGTTTTAACTCCAGTATAGCTCCTGAATACTGATCCAGTATTACTCTGTCAATGCCTGAGCAGGCAAAAAATCCTTCCTGGTATTTCTGCACTGCATACGATCCTTTTTCATCTTTTGGCAAGTTTATCCGCACATTTCCAGCATAAGGATAAATTGTGTAGGTATGGGAAATAATTCTATTCAAAGCAAGCGACTCTCTGTCTTGAATTTCAGATAAAACTGTATTCTCCTTGGCAAAAGGTTTAGCATCAAGCAAAGCCTGTGTCCCTTCTTTGTACCACTTAAAAGCAAAATAAGGACCTGTAGTAGCCATAATAGTCACAAAAAGGAACGCATAAAATCCTAAGCTCTTATGCAGATCAAAATTGATCCGTCTCCAGCTTGCATCCATTTTAATTTTAAATCCGATTTCCCACGCATGCCATTTTTTCCAGCTGGATAGTTTGGCAGGCAACCAGAGAATAAAACCGGTAATCTGTAAGAAAAGCATCAGGATACAGGCTGTTCCGGTAATAGCCCCTCCAATATCCTTATTTTCAATCAACAGCCACCTATGCAACTGTAATACTTTGGCAAAGAACCCAACAGAAGGTGTTTTGGCATCTCCTTGAATAAGTCCTGAATAGGGATTGATCAGATAACTCTTTGCTTTTTCTTTATCAGCTACTTTTTTCTCAGGTTTCCCCTCTTTGTTTTTTTTAGAAGACTTCTCTGTAGGATCTGTTTTTGTTGGCTTCTCTTTTGTTCTTAGTCCTTTGTCCTCTTGGTGCACTACTGTAAATGTCCAGGCCTGATCAGACTCTTGAGGAATCTGAATGGTAGTCACCTTGCCTTTCATCTGGTTTTCAACTAGTAGTTTTAAGCTATCTGCAGACAAGGTTGTTTTTCCTTCCGGAATCTGTAGATAAAACCGATCATGATCAGCCCATTGGGTTATTTCCCGTTGGAACACATACAAAGTTCCACTCATACACATGATTACCAGTACCAGTGCACTGGGTACTCCAATCCACAGATGGATATCATTAATCAGATTACGAAACGAATAGTTTTTCTTCATTTGATTCTTAGTGTCTCACAGATGAACGATTCACAGTTAACAAACGATTCACAGTTAACAAACGATTCAGTTTATTTCACTCAAACTATTCCTGAATGGTATCAGGAATAGTGCAGGTGTATAAAATCAGAATTTCAATGCCATACTTCCCATAAAACGGGCAGGAGCCTGAGGGGTCAATCGTACAGACCATGCCTTTTCGCTTGTCAGGTTGTCTACCTTAAACCCAATACGAAAACGTTTCTGGTCATAAAATACAGTGGCATCCAGCAGGGTATATGCAGGAATAATGACTTGTAGAGGTTCTCCAGTGGTAGTGCTCCGCGTATTGGTCTGGTAGGAGAAACTGCCTGAGTTGCCACCAAATCCCAGCCCCAATCCCTGTAAAGGTCCTTGAACCAGACGATAGCTTACCCAGAAGTTCAACATTCTTTCCGGGCCGGATAAAGCAGGACGTAACCCCTGAAGAAGTGAGTCAATCTTAGTATATTTACTATTATTATAAGCATAACCCATTACCAAATTCAATCCAGGAAATGGATTGGCTGTAAGCTCAATCTCTACGCCCTTACTTAGCTGTGTTCCATCTTGAATAGAATAGTTGATATCAGTAGGATTTGTACGTAGTATATTCTTTACCTGAATATCATAATAACTGACAGTACCCACCAGCTTATGATCCCAGCTATCTGCTTTCACTCCAAATTCGAGTTGGTTCGCATGTTCGGGTTTAAACTGCTTTCCATCGATGTCTACACCACTCTTATTGAAAAAGCCATTCATGTAGTTTCCAAACAGGGTCACCCGATCTTTGGCAAGCTCATAGACCAAACCCAGCTTATGAGACAAAGCAGTCTGACCATATGGACCTGCCTGGATTCCACCTACACCAAGCCCTCCACTTGTTACACCTGTGTTAATGTTGTATACCCCTGCGTATTGATACCGATCTACTCTCAGGCTCAACATGGCCATTAACCGATCTGTCAGATTGATTACATCCGAAGCATAGGCAGCATAGGTATTATCCCGGTTGGTTTCTTTACGCCAGGTGCCACTTGTAGACAGAGAGTCTACCTTGAAACGACTGATCCGGTAGTTGGCAGGTGGATGAATAAAATTGATGGTCTGTGTGTTGACTGAAGAACGATCAAAATCATTGTAGTTGTTATAATAATCCAGACCTACCACCAGACGATTGCGTAAGGAGCCAATTTTGAAGTCTCCAACAAAGTTTTGCTGAATATCTGTGGCAATAAAAGCAGTATATCCCACAATTACCTGAGCCCGAAGTGTAGAATCACTACGACCATTTAAGGCCGTGATATATCCATTGATTGAGGAACGGGCTCTGGAAACAATTGTCTGAGAGGTCCAGTGTTCTGATATTTTGTAATTCAGTTGGGCAAAGATGTTCAACATCTGGGTCTGATAGGTGATATCATTGCTCAGAAAAGTCCTGGTATAGGGAAAGCGCATATCGGCAATTGATTGCACTTTGTCGCTTGCCGTATAAGGGTTAAAACGTACGACAGAGGTGCCTTTGGCCTGTCCAAACTCTACATCAAGCAGCAATGAGAGACGGTCTGTAATTTGATAGGAAAAACTGGGGGCCAGACTGACAGTATTGGTAAAACCCAGATCCTGAAAACTTTTCTCAAAAGTGGTTGCCCCATTTAACCGGAATAAAGCCGTTTTGTCTGCATTTACAGGTGTGTTGATATCCACTGTCAGACGGTTATAGTTCCAGCTCCCACCAAAATAAGCTACTTCTCCTCCAAAACCATTGTAAGGCTTTTTTGTTACCCGATTGTATAAGCCGCCGTAGCTACTGGATATACTCGTACCAAATAAGGTGGCAGAAGGTCCTTTGATGGCTTCAATCCGCTCCAGATTGGCAGGATCAATAGAAGAAAATGCAGCTCCAGCCAAACCATTTCGGGCATTGGGTTCAGTTTCAAATCCACGTGAGCGAAAAGTAACCCGTCCCTGATTGGCGATCATGGGAATACCAGCTCCCGGCACATTTTTGGAAATACTTCCCAAGTCAACCGCCATCTGCTCCTGAATCAATTCTTTGGGGACAGTTGTATATACCTGTGGATTTTCCATGTTTTTCAGTGGCAACTTAGCCACATAAATACTTTCTTTTTTGGAAAATTTATTGGTGCTTCCTACTACAGTCACTTCCTGGAGAGCATGTATATTCTCCTGGGGAAGCTGGTAATCAGTAACAGTATTTTGCCCGGCTACTACTTCTACAGCAAAATCTTTCTCTGCTGCTCCCAACATCTGTATCCGGATGGTATATTTTCCTGGAGTCAGATTGGGAAGACTATATTTTCCATCACTGTCAGTAAGTGTACCCTTGTGAAGTTCAATAATAGAAACAGAAACGAGTTCAAGAGGCAGACTATCTATAGAGGTAACATGTCCGGATATTGAGCCTGTATTCATTGAGCCTGTATTCTGGGCATTGCAAATTCCAGACAGATAAAAAAAATAAAGGAGTAAAACGGATAAAACTAACTTCATAAAAAGTAACTAATTTAAGATTGCTCACACTGTAAAGTCAGTAAATTTATTAAGATTAATTCCAAATAAACAAATATATAGTGGTTTTTTCCAGTATTTAAGGTTGCGTACAACCAGATAGTGGAATCATACCAAACCTTCTACAAAATATACTGGAAAATTTGCCTGCATATATCTATTCGGGGGGAACTATCTATCAAATGCAGTGAAACGAGTCAATTATTACATCTGAGTAGTGGGCAGATTCTGCTTTTATTAATAGTGAGCCTACACCTTACCTCATTAGAAAGGACAACCAATCACAGAAAAGCTATTTATTATATTTGAGAGTTTTTCTGGAAAATGAAGTAATTAGATAATAGGCAAAGCTGTTAGGCAATTCTGGAGAAATCCTGGATTCTTTGTAAAATTGTAAAAATTCTTGGAATTGATTAATACTATTTGCTAATATCACCTGCTATAAAGAAGATAGAACTACGTAGAAATTTTGATTAGTGGGTCAATAAGAGTATTATCATCATTTTTGTCTGTATTCACTATGTTTTTTAGTGCGGCTAACGGAAAAATGTCAACACCTGTGTTCCCTTCGCTGGTTATCCATTTACAAATGGCATGAGCAATACCCTCATTGGTTACTGTTTCCAGAACTACTATAGTCGGACTTTCTGAATAAGACTGATGGTTGAGTAATACTTTACTTTTAAGAGGAAATTTAGCATTTATTTCCACTTGATTTTCTGTATGAGTTGTTTGCAGCAATGATACAATACATTGTAGCTGGTGTTCCGAAAATAAATCTATCTGGAGAGAATCCTTAACCGTAAACCAGGCACAATGGTAAATATTATGAAAGGCTCCATGATTTTCAGATATATATATTATTGTCATTCTCTGACCAGAATAAATATTTTCCACTACATCTCCTATTTTCAGACCCTCTGAAGTTTGTTTCATTGTATTTGTAATCAATTCTCAGATAATTAATTTTTAGATAATTAATCCTTTTACAGAATCTGCTTTTGGGTTTGTATGAACATATAACTTTGTATGAACATATATTAGATGGCAGTTATCATATGTCAGTCTTGGTAATTTTTCCATCTTTAAATACATATACCTCATAATAGTGTTTGTTAATGCCAAAAACCTCCTCAATGATAACTTTATCTGCATTCTGACCTATCCTCAGGGCTATATTCTGTTCAACTTCTGGTAGATCCTCAATGTCAATCCGGGTTTCGAATTCAATCCCTTCATCATATTCAAACTCGAGCAGAAAAGAACCTTCCCTCCATTGCACCTGGGTTTGAATCCCATCTGAAACAGGAATCAGATTTATATGTGCCTGATTAGTCTCCATTAACCGATTGGTTGCACCTGTCAGGAGCGATATTCCAGAAACAATCATCGCTCCATAGCCTAGTCGTTTAAACCAGCTATCATTGATTTTAGATAGCAACCATTTCATTCCCCAGGAAGAAGCAATCGCCGCTATGGCAATCAGACCCCCCAGAATCAGTACATCACGGGTTAAAAGGCCTAACATAGCATACAGAAAAATCTTGATCAGATGCAGCAACAGTTCATTGGCAGCCCGTGTTGCCAGTATTTGTTCTTTGGTTAACCCATAGCGAAGATAAAAACGGTTAAACAGTAACCCAACGGCACCTGTCAGACCAGATACAAAACCAGCGGCTGCACCGATAAGGGAAAGATAAAAAACGGGTAGTTGTCGGGTAGAACCAGATTCTTTTTTTGAGTTAAAAAGCATAGGCAGATTGCTTACCAGAAACAATCCCAGGATCAGTTCCAGATATAAAGGATTCAGGTATTTAAGTAGCCATGCACCTAGCCAGACAGCAGGTACGGCAGCAGGTACAAACCAGCTAACGATCTTCCACTGAATATGGGATTTGAAAACAGCAATCCGGGAGATAGAACTCATGGCAGTTCCAATCGAGAGTGCTGCGGGAACATTGGAAGCAGGTAAAAGTGTTTTCAGTAATGGGATTAAAAGCAACCCGGCTCCTCCTCCACAAACAGCTGAAAGCGAAAAAGCGAACAAGGCACAAATCATTAACCAGAAAGCAGACATAACAATGTATGGTGAGTTTCTATTCGTCGGATAGATAGTCTATTCATGTGTCCTATATTCCATTCGAGACACATTTTCTGCCAATCTAGCTGAGAATTCTGGAGGCTTTTTGGAGAAATACATTTTTTTTCCTCTATCTTTTCAGCTAGAGTCTGTTTTTCGGTTCTGGAAGCTATTGTTTCATCCTGTATTCTTCTTAAAAATAAAGACTTCTGATCAGATGAATAGTATTCTTACACCTAAAATCAAAACACAATATAAATGCCTCCATCATACAAATACATTTCAGGTTTATACAAATAAGACCTGAAAAACATGATAACCATTTGCATACTGATAACTTAATGTATAGTTATGCAAACTACAAATTCTAGATACAATAGCCAGTCCCAACCCACTACCTGACGAATCAGACAAATCCCGATAAAACCGATCAAAAATCTTTTCCGGATTATGAAGTGGGCTCCCACTATTTTGTACCTTGAATTGCTCGTTTTCTATTTCAATTCGGATAGTTCCGTTTTGGGGTGTATAACGAACAGCATTTCCTAGCAGATTCACAATCAGTACTTCCAGCATGGTTTCGTTGGCCATCAGAGTAAAATTGTGTAAAGAAAGGTCTGCTTCTATCTCTTTTTCATGGAGCGGGCTTTCCATTTGTCCCCATATTCTTTTGACAAGATCCGTTATTGGTATCTCTTTCTGAGTATAAAACTGGGCATTTTCAATCTTTGTCAGAAGAACCAGATTTCTATTCAGACGTGATAACTGATGAGTTACCTCTGACATCTGGTGAACTAATTCTGCCTGTTCGCTTGTCAGTTCATGGGTTTGCATTAGCAGATCAAGTTTGGAGGAGAAAACGGCTAATGGTGTCTGAATTTCATGGGAGGCATTCTCGGTAAATTCTTTCTGGCTCAGGAAAGCCTGTCTGTCTTTACCTACTAGTTGATAAATTGCCTGGCGCATATCCTGAAATTCACTAATTTCAGAAGAACTTAACTCGAGTATTTCATTTGTGTGAATGTCATATTGTTTAAGCTTCTGCAACATATCATAAAAAGGTCGCCAGACTTTTTTAGATTGACGCCTGTTGATAAGGATTAATCCAATCAGCAAAACAGCAATTAGTGCAGATTGTGTATAGATAATAGTAGCAATTAAATCTTTACTTTCTATGAGTGATTCTTTTACCAGTAGTTCGTACGGTTTACCCAGAATAGTGATACCTGTACGCATAACTCTGAATGGGATTGGTTTGTCAATACCAGGTTTCTGTGTTAATTCTGTATAGAATGAGTCAAGGGTTATGGTATGAGTTACAGGAGTGATGAAGAATTCTTCATTCAGTAAAGGATAATACTGAATATCTTCTATACTTCGCAAATGTACAGATGCTTTGGCGAAATCGCGTTTATGCGAAAACAATACCTTATCAATCTCATCAATAACCAACTGATTCAAAATCAGGTAAAATACAGGTATGGCAATAAGAAGTAGTAGCCCCGAGTATATACTATAACTTTGGACTGTTCGGGTCAGTAATCTCATGTCAGTAATCTCATGCTTCCAGTTTGTATCCTAACCCATGCACTGTTTTGATATAATCGCGGCATCCTGCATCCGAAAGTTTTTTCTTCAGATTTTTCATATGGGTATAGACAAAATCAAAATTGTTGAACAATTGTGCATTATCGCCGGAAATGTGTTCTGCAATGGAACTTTTGGAGACTACCTTGTTCCGATTTGCTGTCAGAAAAAGAAAAAGATCAAATTCTTTCCGGGTTGCCTCTATCAGCTTTCCATAAACACTAATGGATTTTGCATGCAGATCAATATCTATTTCATGCAGCGAAATCCGGTTATTGCCGCTGAAATGACGCCTGCGGATCACTGCCAGAAGCCGGGACCGTAGCTCTGCCATGTGGAAAGGTTTCATCAGATAATCATCGGCTCCCAGATCCAGACCTTTGAGTCTGTCATCAAGCGAATGTTTGGCAGAAACGATAATAATTCCTTCTTCCCTGTTCTGCTTCCGGATGGACTCCAGTATAGAAAGCCCATTTCCATCTGGGAGAGTAATATCCAGAACAATGCAATCATACTCATACAAACAAAGCAGTTCATCTGCTTGCGATGCTGTATAAGCTACTTCACATAAAAAGTTCTCTTTCGATAAATAACTGGTTATGCTACTTGATAGTCTTTTCTCATCTTCAATGATCAGAAGTTTCATATATAGTTACATCTTAAAGAATTATTGGGGATACACTATTGAGTGCTTTAGGTAAACCCAACGTTCTGCGCTTATTAAATTTTAATAAGAGAAGAGAGCCAAAAGACCAATCCAAAATGGGTAGATCTGAAAAAATAGCTAACAGGCTTAGTTCAAAAAAAATCAGGTTCTTTCTTTTCTTCAGACTTTCTTCAGAACTGCCTTTTACCTTGCCACAAATTTAGATCTATTCTAAATAAAAACAACATACTTAATATCTTAATCTTTTTACAAATGTTAGCCATAGTACGCAAGCCCCTTACTGTCATTTTAGCCTCAGTTATTCTTTTTTCTTCATGTAAGGATAATAATGATGTTAAACCTGATCTTCGTGCAGACATTGAGTATAACACACTCAATGCCAATGTAGCCTATTCTGACCAGTTCAAAAACGAAAGTGGTACAACTACTGTAGACCTTACGGACGGAAACAACCGTCACAAGATGTTTCAGGCTCTTAGCTATTATTCTACTTCTTCTATTAGTGCAAAAACAACCATTGATGCAGCCAAGTTAAAAAGTCTGTTTGCTAATACAGGCAGTCCATTTGTAGATATTTCTACATCAACTATATCTGTTACAGGTGCAACGCTTAATTCTGCTCCGGTTCAACTACGAAATGTCACAGCGTCTTCCAAGTCTTCAACAGAGGCAGAAGCTGTTCGGAAGAAAATGGAAGATAACTTTGATGCTATTGCTACAGCCAGCCTTTCAGTAAATGAAACAGCCGCAAAAGGAAAAGCAGGCAAACTGGGTAGCTACTTGCTGGATGCCAAAGGAATAGAATCAGCCCAATTGATTCAAAAGTCCCTAATTGGTGCCATTCAGTTAGACTACATCAGCAATGTGTTACTGAATACAGGGTTGAATGCAGAAAACCATTCTTTAGCTGAAGGAAAAGTATATACCCAACTGGAGCACAACTGGGACGAGGCATATGGTTTATTAACACTGAATCCTATTTACCTGGCAAATTCTACGGATGCGGCAAGAGGAACTGTGGAATTTGGTGCAGGTTCTTATATGTGGGAATACAATAAAGCAAATTATGCTAAAATATATCCTGCCTTTTTAAGAGGAAGAGCGGCCATTGTAAACAATGATAAAACTGAACTGCAGACACAGGCAACCTTCATTCGTACACAAATTGAACGTTCCATTGCCAGTGCGGCACTAGGATACCTGGATAAATGGAAGACAAGTACCACTGATGATGCCCGTGCACATGCAATCGGAGAAGGACTTGGTTTTATCTACTCTTTGCGTTTTGCAACGATTCATGGGGCAGATGCTGCTTTTTCGGATAGTGTACTGAATGGTCTTACCAGTTCAGAAGGTGGATTCTGGGATCTGGATGCGACCAAGATTAATACAGCTTCTGATGCAATCAAAGCAAAATTCGGACTCTAACTTATTTTGGATTCCTCTTCACTATGTGGACTGATAGGATTTACTATCAGTCCATTTTATCATTTATAAGTAGTGGGATTACCACTTCATTAGCTAAGTTTTACTCCTAAAAAATAAGGATTGGCAAAGCTGATTGCACAATTATCATGTTTGATTCTGCTACTTATTTCTTTTCATTTATAAATCATTACTAATGACCTATGTTATCCTTGAAATTTAAGAAGATTGGTCTGTTCTACTGTATGACAATCATGCTATGGGCATGTGGTGGTAGCAATGGAACCAGCCCGGATCCTAACCCAGATGCGCTGGATAGAAAACCCATACTTACTCATTGGGTAGATAATATCATTATTCCATCCTATGTCAATTTTAAGATAAAGCTGGATGCAATGATTGCCCGTTCGGATGCTTTTGCCACAGCCCCTGATGCTACTACACTGGTTGCACTTCGTACTGCCTGGGCAGAAGCCTACACAGAGTGGCAGAAAGTTGAGCTGTTTGAAGTAGGACCTGGAGACAAATATACTATTCGTAATTTCTTTAATATTTATCCTGCAGATGTAACAGGCATTGCTCAAAACATAGCAGATCCATCTGTGAATATGGCTCTGCCTGCCTCATTTGCCCGACAAGGTTTTCCTGCATTGGATTATCTTATCAATGGCCTGGGGTCTACAGATGCTGAAATATTGACTTACTATACAATAGATAAGGATGCATCCAAACGCATTGCATATCTAAAACGCATCACAGATCGTATGCATACCCTGCTGGAGAGTGTAATAGAAGAATGGAATGGAACATACCGTGAAACATTTATAAGCAAAACGGGTCTGGATATTGGTTCTCCTATGGCCCTGATGGTCAATACCTATGTGCTTTATTATGAAAGATATATTCGTTCAGGAAAATTTGGTATCCCTTCAGGGGCCATGGCTTCCGGGACAGGTACAAAGTATCCTGAAAAAGTAGAGGCCTTCTATATGAAGGATCTGTCACTGTCATTGGCAAAAACGGCACATCAGGCCACGATTGACTTTTTCAATGGGAAGAATGTAAAGACAGGCGAATCGGGACCTTCTTTTAAATCATATCTGGATGCATTGGAAGCCAAAGATAGTAATACAGGTACGTTATTATCTGAGGTGATAAACAGTCAGTTTATAACTACCACTGCTAAAATGGACCTGTTATCTCCCAATTTTTATGAACAGGTGCAGTCTAACAATCAGGCTATGGTTGATGTATATACACAGATGCAAAAAGCTGTACGGATGCTGAAAGTGGATATGACCTCTGTTATGAGCATTACGATTACCTATACCGATAACGATGGCGATTAGTAAGTGTATAGGTAGTCATGAAAGCATATTTACAAAAAACAACCGCGGCCTCACCACTGGTAGTATTTCGGATAATGCTGGGGCTGTTGGTTTTTATCAGTATTATTCGTTTTTGGTCCAAAGGCTGGATTCAAGCACTATATATAGAGCCTTACTATTTCTTCTCCTTCTATGGTTTTGAATTTGTTCATCCGTTGGGAGATTATACGTATGTGATCTTTATCATTTGTGGCTTTTCTGCGCTATTGGTGGCTTTAGGACTATTCTACCGGGTAGCTAGTATCGTTCTGTTTCTGAGCTTTACCTACATTGAACTCATGGATAAAAGTACCTATCTGAATCACTATTATTTTGTCAGTATGGTATGTTTTCTGATGATATTCCTTCCTGCACATACCAGCTTCTCGCTGGATGCTTTTCGGAATAAGCATAAGGCAGCAGGACAGATTCCCTGTTGGTGTGTTGATGTGTTGAAAGGATTTATAGGACTGGTCTATGTGTTTGCGGGTCTGGCAAAGGTAAATAGTGACTGGCTTTTGCATGCTCAACCTCTTCGTCTATGGCTGGTTGCCAGAAATGATCTACCTGTTATTGGATTTTTATTCAATAAGACCTGGATTGCTTTTCTGTTTAGCTGGGTTGGTTGTATTTATGACCTTACAATTCCCTTTCTGTTGTTTTATCGTTCTACCCGTTTATTTGGCTATGGTGCAGTAGTTGTTTTTCATTTGCTTACCTCCTTATTATTTCCGATTGGTATGTTTCCTTATATCATGATCGGGACAGGATTACTCTTTTTCTCGGCAGACTTTCATACTAAAATTCTGGTATGGCTGGGGCAATGGTTTAAGTTAGCAATAGATCAAGTCCTGTCTCCAGAAACATATACCTATCCGAACTTTACCAAGCCGATTCTGCTCAGCATTTTTGTTATCTTCTTCGCAATTCAGGTTATAATGCCATTCCGGTATTTGTTTTATCCGGACGAATTATTTTGGGCAGAGGAAGGATACCGGTTCTCCTGGCGGGTGATGCTTATGGAAAAAGCCGGGTATGCACAGTTTACCATAAAAGATAAGTCTGGAAAGCAAGTAATTGTAAATAATACAGTGTTTTTAACGCCCCTACAGGAAAAGATGATGTCAACACAGCCGGATATGATCCTGCAGTATGCCCATTTGCTCAGAGATTACTATGCTGAGCAAGGATTCAAGTCTCCTCAAGTATATGTGGATTCGTATGTAGTGCTCAACGGTCGCTTAGGAAAGCCTCTGATAGATCCGGAAACAGATCTAGCCCAAGAAAAAGACTCATTTTACCACAAAACCTGGATATTACCATTTTGTTATGAAAGTAAAGGTCTATAATATAAAGTTTTATTTAATAAAAGTCAGCTGTATCCTTCTGTTATTTTTAACCAGTTATCAGCTTTGGGCTCAGTATCAGTTGACTGGCAAAGTGATTGCCCAACGGGATAGCTCGGTTGTGAAAAATTGCAAAATATACATCAATGAAGGAAGACAAACTGCTCTTACAGATAGCTATGGCCAGTTTGTATTTCACAATTTGCCTGAAGGCCGTTATACAGTGCAGATTACCGATACCAGTTTCCGTTATAAAAAGACTGAAGTACTAATAAAAGGTCACAATCAACATATTCTCATACAGCTTGAAGAACGTAGTGACACATTAAAAGAAGTAGTGGTGAGTGATCAGCGTACAGACTTTGGCTTCACACATCTGAGAGCTGTCGATAATATGGGAATCTATGAAGGAAAAAAGTCGGAAGTGATTATACCCGATCAACTGGTTGCCAATCTTGCCACTAACAATGCTCGTCAGGTATATTCACGGGTTGCCGGATTAAATATCTGGGAAAACGATGGAGCTGGCCTTCAGCTTAGCATTGGAGGTAGAGGCTTGGACCCAAACCGGACATCTAATTTCAATGTCCGGCAAAATGGGTATGACATCAGTGCGGATGCCTTAGGGTATCCGGAAAGCTATTATACACCTCCTACAGAAGCAATCGGACGTATTCAGATTGTAAGAGGGGCGGCTTCCTTACAATATGGTACCCAGTTTGGCGGGTTGATTAACTTTTCTATGAAAAAACCAGTAAAAGATAAAAAGATCGAACTTCTTGCCAGGCAGAGTGCAGGTTCATTTGGTTTTTACAATGCATTTACCAGTGCCAGTGGAACAATGGGCAAAGTCAGTTACTATAATTTTTTCCAATACAAACGCGGAGATGGGTGGCGAGCCAATTCACACTTTGATAGTTATACTGTCTATGCAAATGTGAACTATGCACTTACTTCAAAGACAAGTCTTGGGGTTGATGTAACTCAAATGGGATATCTGGCCCAGCAACCGGGCGGTCTTTCTGATGAAATGTTTAAAGAAAACCCTCAACAAACAAACCGGCAACGCAACTGGTTTAAAGTCAACTGGAATTTATTTGCTCTTCATATCCATCACACTTTTTCCCAGTCCAGCGAATTTAACCTGCGGGTATTTGGATTGTCAGCCTACCGGTATTCGTTGGGGTTCAGGCCTAATCGGGTGGCAACAATCGATGACAATAGTGCCCGTGATCTGATTAAAGGCGATTTTACCAACTGGGGAGCAGAAGCACGGTATCTGAAAAGATATACACTGGCTGGTAAACCCGCGGTACTATTAGTTGGGGGACGTTATTATCATGGTTTAAACTACAGTACGCAAGGGCAGGGAAGCATAGGAAAAGGAGCCGATTTTACCTATGTAAATCCTGAAGAATTTATAACCTATCGCTATCATTTTCCCAATCGTAATGTATCTGCTTTCATTGAACACATTTACTATCTGCACCAAAAGCTTTCTCTTACACCTGGTATACGATATGAATACATTGATACCCGTTCAGATGGTTATTATGGCAGTATTTCCAGAGATCTTGCTGGAAATGTCATCAATATAAGTCGAACCAATGAAAAACGCGATAACCCCCGTCAGTTTGTACTGGCTGGAGTGGGGATCAGTTATAAACCCGCAACACATATAGATATTTATTCGAATATCTCTCAAAACTATCGTTCTATAACGTTTAGTGACATGCGGATTGATAATCCATCCTCTGTAATTGATCCGAACATGAAAGATGAGAAAGGCTATTCTATTGATCTTGGTATACGAAGCGAACAGACTACAGCATACAGTTATGATGTGAGTTTTTTCTATCTTAACTATAACAACCGGATTGGTGAAGTACAGTTTGCAGACGAGAATAATCGTGTATTACGTAGACGAGGCAATATCGGTCAGGCTGTAATACTGGGTCTTGAGTCGTATGTAGAAGGTGATTTACTCCATATTTTTTACCCAAATAATGAATTATGGAGTGGGATTATCTTTGCCAATACGGCATTGATCCATTCTACCTACAAAGCCAGTGAGATTCCAGGAGTAAAAAATAAGCAGGTTGAATTTGTTCCAACTGTCAATCTGAAAAGTGGCCTTCGGGTGGGATACAAAAATATAAAAGCCTCCTTTCAGTATACCTATCTTTCTGATCAGTTTTCAGATGCAACCAATGCCAGAGAGGGAGGGGTTTCGGCAGTGATTGGACTAATTCCTGCTTATACTATTATGGATATAAGTGCATCGTATCAGATAAAAAGAGTTAAAGTAGAAGGAACTCTGAATAATTTTGCCAACAGAATGTATTTTACCAGACGAGCTACCGGATATCCCGGACCTGGTATTCTGCCATCTGATGGGAGAAGCATTTATCTGACAATACAGGTAAAAATCTGATTACATAATCAGATTTTCCTTTTCTGACATGTTTGATAGGTTTAAAACTATTTACCACTGTCTCTGGTAGAAGATACTGACAGGGACTATCGTAATTTTAAAGAATCGTTAGTACTATACTTCTTTGTACTATACTAAAGGCTTGTTATATGTGGTGGACATATGCCTTATTATCGGCTGTTTTTGCAGCATTAACAGCTATATTGGCCAAGATGGGGATAAAAGGAGTAAACTCTGATCTGGCTACTGCTATTCGTACTGTCGTTATCCTGCTTATAGCATGGGTTATTGTCTGGAGCCGCAATGAAGTGAAGGGACTAATGGATCTGAATAGAACAAACTGGATCTTCCTGATCCTTTCAGGTATGGCTACTGGCATTTCGTGGTTATGTTATTTCAAGGCCTTGCAAATGGGAGATGTCTCTAAAGTGGCATCTATTGATAAACTAAGTGTTGCATTAGCTATTGTATTATCCGTCTTGTTTCTTGGGGAAACCCTTACTGTAAAAACTGCACTGGGTGCAGGATTAATTATTGTGGGTACACTAATTCTGATTTTATGAAGGTTTAATAAACGTCTTGATTGATGTGACCCCATCCAAATTTAATACCAAGTAAATCACAGCGGAGTCTTTCACAGCGGAGTCTTTCACAGCGGAGTCTTTCACAGCGGAGTCTTTCACAGCGGAGTCTTTCACAGCGGAGTCGCTTCTTCTCACAACTATTGAAAAATCGGTGGTATTGAACACTTCAAATTGGCTCATGTAGGAGCTGTCTGTAGGAGCCATTTCCATCCGGCAGGCGGTGAGCCCTTTCAATGATGTGTGAGGCTGGAACTGATGGCTTCCGCAGTTCCCTTATTCCAACCGCCAGTTCTAAATTTTCAGTCAAATCTGCCAAAGGTAATAACAAGTGGTTGTTCAAACACTCGTCACGTAAACTTATACCATCTCGGCATTGATAAACGACTCATTAGATCATCTCTGATCCTATAGAGTTGTCCGTCGGCTTACCCTGATGGGAAAAATCCAGGATCACCTGATTGTTAATTTTAACAGGAAGGCCATACTATTTCAATAATTTTTGAATGTATCGTTGTACTTCTATGTCATTAAAGAAAGAGAGATCTGGGTTTAGAGATAGAATAAAGCTGGGATCTTCAGCTTTATTCTTGGGGTCTATATATGTAGAAAGTACAAAAGATGTGATAAATCCAGCTTTTTGAAGCCTTCTAAGATGGTTTAATGTAGTTCTGGGCCTGTCTCCTTCATTCATGTATTGTCTACTTATCTCAATAGTGTAAATATTTGTTTTTTGCTTAACAAGGTTATATAAATAGATGCAGATAAACTTCTCAATCTTCCAATACCATACTCCACGCATTTGATCAGATAGAGGTTTAGAATTATTATATGTATCCATCATCTCTCTAAATGCTTTACCAATTTTAGTCATAGGTTCATCTGGTTCTAGAGAAAATATCTCCCAGAATTTTTCTTCAGCATGAAAATGTTCATCATGTAAGCTTGAAAACCTGTAATCTACATTCATTTTATTGCAATTTTAACATTGTGAAATGGTATAGTTAAATTAGAGTAGAGAGGATATATGTAGCAATAATTGTCTATGCCTTTGTTGTTAAACAGAGGAGAGATCTACCAATCGTTTAACGCTAGTAGCCTGAAAGAGTTTGCCATACCGGGTGACATATCCCAGTTCATTTAAGCGGGCTGCGATCTGCCGGAGAGATAACGATTCCTTTTTTAAAAGCAAGGCCATTGCTTTGGCCTTGATATTCCGTTTATTCTGCTGTGCATTTTTACGAATTATTTCTACTGCTTTTAATCTGGCTTGATCATTCAGGTTAGCAGGAGTACCTAATTTGAAGCCTTTCTCCTTTTTACTCTGGAGTGCTGCCCTGGTTCTTTCTGAGATCATCTTCCGTTCTTTTTCGGCCAGAGCGGCAAACAGATGAACGGTGAAGTGATCCGCCTCCGGAAGATCACACGCCTTGAAATGTACTCTGGATTCGAGCAGCGAAGAAATAAAATAGACATTGCGTGAAAGCCTATCCAATTTGGCAATGACTAGCAGAGCGTCTTTGCTTTTGGCGTACACGATGGCCTTCAACAGTTCAGGCCGGTTGTTATTCTTACCACTTTCAATATCAGTATACTCGGCCAGGATCTGGCCACCCTCACAGAATTTCTCCACCGTTCTTTTCTGAGCTTCCAGGCCAAGACCACTTTGTCCCTGCTTTTGGGTCGAGACCCGGTAATAGGCAACATAGGTTTTAGAAAACAACATAGCTTTTATCTTTTTCCCTACGGTTTGGTTTGACTGTTTAGTATTAGCAAGTGAGTTGAAAAATATTGTTGAGAGATATTTTGGTCAACTATGACATACTGGCAGGCAAAAGTAGGTAAAATGGGGGTGTGTTACAAATCTTAAAGGAGCGTTTGTGGTTTGTAACAGTAGCGAAGTTTCTACTGATTCAAGGAAATTATTAAGCTATAGCATACAAATGGGTTGAAAATTTTAAGGTAGTAGTCATGTAAAAGTATTTTTGATTTATAGGTTGTCTGAAAAATTGGGAGCCTTACAAAATAACAAGCTTAACTTCTTGTCCATCTAAAGGTAGCAGGTTCACTATACCGTTTACATTGAATAAACCAAGGACGTTCTTGTCGGCCTTCCCACTCGATAGCAACTATGTCTACTCCTTGGTCGAATCCGTTTCTATCAAAATAACTAAGTTCTGCCCGATTGTTGGATCGTGGTATAATGTTTAGACAAGATCCTCTAACCTCAAAGGATTCAAATCTGTAAAATGCAATTGTTTTATAGTAAAAGTTAGTTTAGTCGTATCTGCTTTGAAAAAGTTTGTTATTTGCAAACGTTTTAACGCTAAAATGTTTGCAAATAACAAACTTTTTATTACCTTCATAGTGTCAAACTAATGCGCGGGCGACGCAATAAATACTGCCGAACGTCCTATGTCAAGTTCTAACTACTTCTCTCATATTTGGACGATTTCACAGGAGTATGGTGGCTTTACTGTAAGTCTGGATAAGCTTGAACCGGTCAGGGCCGGATGGGCAATCGGCCACAGCGAAACACAAAACCGCTTCGGAGAAAGTGGGCTTATGTTTGTGATCGAACACAGCTTAAGAACAACTCGAATCGTTGGGGGGTGGTATAACGACAAAGATGGTAATTACTATTTCGATATGGTAATTATCGAGTTTGACGAAGCGGTGGCGATTGAGTTGATGAAACAACACCGCCAACTGGCTATCTATCAGATAGATACTGGTAGAGTCATTGAAAATAGGGGGGGTGACCCCTTTTATTTTCAATGGTATAAATTACAACACTATCAATGGTTTTTCTCTAAACAAAGAAATGCGATGGAAGCAATTAAAAACTTAAAAAGGCTCAATTTGTCCAATGAAGAAAATGAACGGCTGGAGAATCTGGCCACAATGCAAAAAAGGTATTCCAATATCACCTTTGAAGTGTTGGATAAGGATACTCCAACCATCAAGGTAAAACAGGGGAAAACATTTCAGAAAGTATATTTCGATCAGAAACGTTTAATTGAAATAGCAAAGGAAACATTCGAGCCGTTTGTCGACAAAATACACGTGCATGCCACTGAATATGTCGAATCTCCGATTGAAGTAGTCAAACCTGAGTGGATTGGCAAGGAAATGAATCAGCTAAAAATCAAACTTAAAGATATGGTTCCAGAGCTTGGAGTGGAGAAGGCTGAACTATCGGCAATGATCAATGGGCACCGTCCTATTTCTCAGCGGTCTAAAGCAATGTTCTACTACTACTTTGTAAGTAAAGCTCACGAGCATGCCATTATTGTTGAAAAATATAATAACTCTTATAGGTTAAAACAGTTACGATCAATTATTCAATCCCATATAGATACTCCCTTGTCACTTATTTATGAAAAAGAGGTATTCAAGAAGAATGATAATCCACTGTTAGATAAAATAAGACATATTCTGGAAGATGTCTTTAGACAGATATTCCAAGAGATGAAATACTTGATTTCTTGGGAGGATCTCACTGAAAGTGAAATGGAAAAGATTAAGCCTCATTTGCAATTGAAAACCGAGAAATCAGAAAGGGAGAAAAAGGAAAGGGAATCTGAAAAAGTCAGTGACTAATAAAAAGCCCGGTTCGTTGAATTGTAGTAGTCAGAATTTAATCGGACAGAGAGCAAAGAATATCCTGTCAACTGAGTTCTGTGACAGTATCTGTGTGTCCCATAACAAGGGTTGACAAAACAGAGAAAGCTTATTTTTTCAGACCCTCCGATTTTTAGGACCACCTCAGGATTAGGAGTGTAAAAAGAACTGTGTCAGTTTCGGGAGTGTAAAATCAACTGTGTCAGTTTATTGTTTTTGTTACTACTACTAAGTTGTTGGCATGTGGAAAACTCATTTCGAGTTTTCCACATGCCAACAGCTAACTATTTCAACAACTAATCGTTTGTGTTAACTGCGCTCCAAGTGTGGTTTGAAGAAAGACTCAAACCACACTTGGAGCTGTGTCAAACTCCAATTATGAAGTCCTGGGTTTTAAAGTTAAGCTAGTTAAATTATACCCATTAATTTAAGGTTTCTTAAACACTAGTAGCGAAGAAATAAAATATACATTGCGTGAAAGACGGTCAAGTTTGGCGATGACAAGCAGGGCATCTTTGCTTTTAGCACCACCTTAGTTCTATCAACCCTAGTTATGGGACACATATACATATACAAGGACATATTTTAATATGAACGATCTTTTGTCTTATTTCTTTGTATTAGATGGTTGTGCTCCGGAGCATTTCTCTTCTCGATTTCTTTTTTCATTTCCTCATTAAATACATTAACACCAATAGATCCAAATTTTTTTTCTATATGTTTTTTTGTGTAGGTCATTATTTCTTCGTTTGATTTATCAGAAAAATCATTTTGTTTATCACTTTCTTTTGATTCGTTATTATGTTTTTTTAATAATTTGATATTTGATTCTCTAATAGCTGTAGATAGGTCTTTTTCTTTCACTACAGACTTCTTTATATCTTTTTTATACTCACTTATCAATTGATCAAGTTCAAGGCTTTTTTCAGGAGAGTTCTTTTTATTTTTTGATAGCTTATCAATGTCCTCTTTATATTTATTAACATGAGCCTCCCCCAAAGCTTCAATACCGGGAGTCAAGTCAGTAAGTCGCTTTGTTAGGTCGATCGCTTGCTTATTATCTGTCGGAGGTATTAAAACAGCTTTCATTATTCCTGCATACACGACCGCTTGGTTTACACCTTCTAGTATGTTTTTAGTTGCATCTATTTTTTTTGCAAATCCTAACTTGTTATGTGCTTCAAATGTTCCAACTGAGGCATTCTTGTTAACATTTTTTTTGTATTGATCTAGTATACGTCTTAAGCTACCAGGAACCTTCTTTTCTTCTACAGCTCTGTCTTTATTTGTTTTTTTAATTTCAAAACTTAGTTTGTTTTCTCTTTCTTTTAGTGTATCCAGTATTTTTTTATTTCTATTACTGACTCCTTCAGCAGAATTTGATTCTTTCTGAATCTGTAGCGATTTTGACTTGATTTTCTTAATTTCCTCTTCGATCTTCTTTTCTCGCATCTTTAATGATGCGATTCTTAGCATGAGTCTTTCTTGGCTCTTATCTAACCTATTCATAAGTCTTTATATTTAGGAGGTAAAACAAATGGATAATTAATATTTGCTTTGATGTATTCATCATTGAAGTAGCTTATTCGTTTTGCACGAATGGGAAAGGAATGCTCATGTATCAAAATTTGATGGGTAAAGCGACGAATTTCATCTGGGTGCATTAGAGCACGAGCTGAGGACGAAAAGTTTTTCGATCTATTGCCCAGAAAGCCCTTTTCAATTTCGGTCTCAGTAGCATTTATACTTTCCATTATGATAGTAGTTTGTCCTAATTGCTCAGAAAGATATTTTGCCGTTTCTAAATCTGTAATACCAAAATATTGTTGTACTTTACTGTTAGCGATAAATGTTTGCCATTTTTCTCCGTAAATGGATTTAAGTTGCGGGATATCTTGAAAAACCATCCAAAGATTAACGCCATATCCTCGCATGAGGCTTATTGCTCTTGCAATACTGGGCATATTACCAAGTTGGGCTATCTCATCAAGAAGAAATAAAATCCTTTTTTGGGAGGATGTACCATAAGTAACTGCCTGAAAAAGTGTATCTAACCATAATCGCATCAAACGTGAGTATGCATCCAGCTTATCTACTGGCATTACTAAAAAAATAGTTATTTTCTTGTTTTTTAGATTACTGAGATCACAATCAGTTCTAGATAATGAAGCTCCTGCGTAGGGAGAGGTTATAAAACTTGTATGCCGTTGAAAGGTAGAGAGTACACTATTCCTTTCTTGTTTTCCTATAAGAAGAAATTCTGCTGGGATATCTTTCAGGTATTGATAGAATTGTAGAGAAGTATCTTTACATTCTACAATTACTGACTGGAGTATGTCCTTATATTCAAATATTTCCAGAATTAAGTTTCTTACTTCTACTAGATTTTTTGGTGTGTCTTCATACATCTCACAAAATACAAGTAGTAGAATTCCACAGCGAAATAAAGAAACGGCCTTCTCGTCAAAATGAGGATCGCGTTCCTGTCCAGTACGTATTACAATAGCATTGGCTAACACAGAAGCCTCATCAAAAATGGCATCATACTTTTTTGTTTCATACATTTTAAGAATGATGTTCATCGGGTTTATGCCTTTCATATAGTGTCCATCTTTTTGGACTTTAGGTAATAAACCTTGATAATATTCTAGTGCTTTCGTTAATTCTTCTACATTTTGTGTATCATTAATTATAGCCTCTTGTAATTTTATGATTTTAGCATTAACCTGATGTGATACCTCAAAGAAAGGATCAATTAAATACACCTCCTGCCCCAATTGAGTACGAGCGAACACCGTTTTGAGGAAGTTTTCTGCCTTTATATCAAGAACTACTATCGAACTTTTATTAAACAAAAGATTAGGAATAATAACACCTATACCTTTACCAGATCCTGTCTTGGCAAACGTAATTCCATTATACTCTCCACTTATTCGGATAAAAGAGTCACTTCTATTTGAACTTTTATTTAATATTTTTCCTAGCAAGAAGCTTCCAGAATCATCATTAGATATTAATTCCAGTTTCTTAAGAGATAAGAAATCTTCTACAAATTTAGCTGTGCCTAGATTTGAGATTAAGCCTAAATTTATATGATCGCCTCGTAAAACCTTATATAATCCTAAAAGTGACATCCATATAATTAGAGTTATTAAAATTAAGCCGTTGCTATTTTTCAAAAAGACACCTAATGCTAGTAGAAAGATAATTAAAGCTGAAACTGCATTTATCCATTCAGAATTAAGAAAGCGAAGAGGGGTGGATGTTAAAAAGAAATACCAACTTAATGTGACTGCAATGATGATAATTAAGTTAAAAGCTGAGTTGCTGCTTATGTCAAAGGTGAGATAATCGATAAACAAATCATATAAAGTAGAATCACTACCGAAACTGCTCTGCTTTAATACGATCAAAAAAGAAGTGAAGATTCCTAACAAAATAGGAAATCCTGTTTTATGGAGCATACTGCTCAACGGAGATGCTATTTTCTTTACAATACTATCAGCGATCATATGATTGTCATTTTATATGGCTAAATTTTCTAATAACATACAGAGGTAGTACGCTAAAAGTCAGAGTACTACCTCTGTATGTGGACTTATTGTCTGATGATTTCACCAATGTCATTGACATCGTCTAATGAACCGTACCTGATGAGTTTACCCTGAGTATTTTTAAAATACTCAGTCCAAAAAAACATGATGTTGTCAACGCCTTCATCTGTACTGGGGCCATGTGGAACTACTCCTTTGCCAATACAAACGACATTAACTTCTGGCAGAGCCGATATTTTATTGCTAGCACGTAGAATATTCAAATAGTTCTCTGTTTCTATCCGTGTAGGACCAAGTGGCCTTTCAAAATTTAAGCCTTCTTGTGAACTATGCACCATATCCGAAAAGATGAATAGCCAATAACTAGTGCTTGTCTTTTTTTGTGATGACGTAAATAAATTAAGGAACCCAGAATTACTATTATCTTTTTTATGGGTTTGGTTATGTGTGAAATCTTGTTCCAAATTCGAAATGGCACCTAAAATGTTGGAGTATTTGAAATAGGGCTTTCTACTTATTGCAATCGAATCAAGTTCTAGCTCTAAAATGGGCCAGATCTTATCAATAAATGGTTTAAACCTTTTTTGTATAACATCGCTCTCCTTTTCATATTCACCGCGACGCTTAAATGGAGGCCTCAATGTATCAGGTAAACTCTTAAGCAAATCTTTAAGCGCAATGCTATTTGTTTGGCCATTTGCAAAATTAATTTCAAACATTCGAACGGGTTTAGTATATGATGCATCATCAATTGAATAGGCCACGATATTATCGTCATATTCTAAGTTAATAACTATCTCTTTCACACCTTTTTTATACGAATTCCACCTCTCGCTTGTTGTAGTACCAGAAACATCAAGTAAGATTCGAATTTCTTTATTTTCATTCTTTAATTTGCTTTCTATAAAATCACAACTTGTTAGCCCTGCTGCTGTGAGAACAATCAAACTATTAGTGAAAAAAGCAGAAGAAGTTTTGCCATTAATACTTGCTGTTTTCAATTCCATATCCGAAAACAAATAATCGGGAGGGACGGTAGGCTTTTGATACCAAATTGCTTCTGTATCATCTACTATTTCATTAAATTGTGCAATCAAGTAATCACGTAGTTGGGCGAAGTCTTCAGGATTCTGCCTCTTTTCAGATTTATATTTAAGAAGAGCTCTGACATAAGTTATCAAGGGCATATATGTAGTTGCTGCTTGATCAGAGAGTTTAATTATTAATTCCCGCTTATCTGTTCTACCAGTGTTATGCTGAGCAACAAGTTTCTCATATTGCCGCTTTTTCTTGTAAGCCTTATACAATATATAACTTTGATAGGCTGCGTAACCCAGATATCCGGAGAAACAGGAGGTGATAGTTGCTGCTAGTACAAAAATGGAAATCGAATCAATGGCGATTTGTCCAGTTATGTTTATACTTCTTGTATAATTAAGAAACACATTCAGTATCTGTCCTAATACAGCGATAGTATATACAGCTATCTTTATCTTATCTGAGACATAAAGCTGCTTGAAGGGAATTTTGAGTTTAAGCGTATTTTTTTCTAGAGCTGCTTGACCCTGATAATGAAAAACACATCCAACTGATAAAACAATAACAATAGTTGTCAATATACCTGTCACTAGAAGCAGCAATAGACCATTAAGGGAAAGTGAGTCTAATGTTGTGCCTTTGTTCATCACATAATTCCAACCTGTACTAACGAAGAACCCTTCAAGCAAAATTAATATCAAGGAAAACAAGAAGTTTCTGGTTGCTGCCTTCCTTTCGCTAAGAGCTTGTATCTCGGTAATTTGAACAAAAGCATGATCTTCAAGTAGCAGAATATCAGATATTCGAACAGTCATGGGTTTACTTTTTTTATCATAACTTTTTTTTGCCCAACCCCAAGATTTCGATTTGATCGCGTCTATCAAATCATCAATGGCCCATTTGCTGATAATCGCTCTGTACCAATAAACAAACATTAAGATGATTATTTTCATGATTTCACTAGGTTAGTGTGATAGGAAGAGACTAGTGGTGTGTTTCTTCCGACGCCAGGGAACACTAGTCAGAAAAGCGTCCATTGTAACAATCTGTCATGATAGAAAGCCGAATAGATGTTTATGTTAAAATTTTTCAGGCGGGTGTGGATTTGAATTATGATAGGCTAAACCATAAGTCGATACCTAAACATATATACGTCTGAGAAATAATTAAAAAATAACACTAAAACACTAAAACACTAAAACTATTTGGTGTTTTAGTGTTATTTCTGTATCTAGCAGGAAAGACGCCTTTTATTTGGTGAAATAGGGATTTTAAAGAAAATAATTTCACTAAATCTATAAAACACTAAATGGTGGGTTTATATGTATAACTTTTAAAGATATGAAACCAGGTAAGGGAGGAGCTCCAGACAGCAAAACAGAATTTGCACATAATCACCCTATAATAAAGCAGTTGTTTGACTTATTGGAAAAGAAACTTTTCCAACCTAATAACCTTACAACAAATTCACAGAAAGCAGACTTCATTCATAGGGTAAGCCAACAACATGCCAGTGTTGCTGAAAAGGAATATGAGCCTCTGAACTCCCGTCAAATCCGGGAGAGATTCATCATAAAATACCAAAACAGGAAACCTGTCAGTTTGACGCAAAATTATTGGGAGAAATTACGGTTAGCCATCAGTTTTTACAATACGCAGCAAACCAATCAAGCGCAAAAACTAAGCGATCTGGAACTGAGCTTCCTGAATATAACCTTTAAAAACAGTTTTGATAAAATAAAGCCTAATCAGCCTAAGACGATACAATTTAAACCTTCGCACTTACCTAATTGGTTTAATAGTGGTTCATGTCCCCAGTATTTGGAAAACTCAGAATGGTATATTTTTGAACGTATTGGTAAGAAGCTATTGAAAAATGAAAAGTGGGGTATTGCCGTCGGTAGTATTTCTTTTAAGAAGAACAAAGATCTACCCTATTTGGAAGTTACAATGACAACAATGCTGGAAAATAGGGATAGAATTTTTAAAGGAATTGCTTCCAAAGACACTCAAAATGATTACCTGTATCTAGATTTAGTTTTTGAGGATGATTCCAAAAAGCGATCCAACATAATTTTAAGACTTGCTGAAGAGGAAATAAGCAAGCAAACGATTCTGATAGGTCACTATAGTTATCATTCTAAGCTCTACCGACACTTATTAAGTAAAACTGTCATATTATTAAAAAAAGACTCTATAAAAGATATAATACTAAAGATTGAGTCTTACTATGAAGGTGACCCGTATTTTGAAAAAATCCCGATACAAATAGCCAAATTCTTATACTTCAGAGAAAGAAATCGTATGAGTATGCCTAAAGAGCAAATAAGTAGCTTAGAGGAATTAAATAATTATTTGGTTGAACATCGTCGCCAAAAAATAGATCGAATATTGAATCACTTCACTGGTAAATATTATGTATACTTTCAGCGTGATGGATATATCGAAGAGGATAGTCTTTTTATTGACGATGATAAATATGCAGATTTGATTTATGCTACTTTCGAACATTCACCAGACATAGATAAAAAGAATACAAAAAGATGGAAAGGTCAGGTATTTTTAAATGAGCCCAAACAAGGTATAATTTTAGAGTTATCAAATGAAAAAAGTTCTGAAACAAATGAAGAATATGAAGACCCTATTTTGTTAACCTTTAATATTCCAGATGAACTAATCGCCTTTGAAGCTAGCGAATGTTTTCCTGGAATTATATCTGGGCTATCAGATAAGAGTGGACCGATTGCCTATTTATGTTTAGTAGTTAAGCAAAAATCAATAATGGATGTTGGATCTGTGAAAGAGAAAAGAATAAAAATAGTAACCCCCTTTTTTAGTGCTGCATTAAAATCTTACATTCGTCCAACTGCTAATACTTTTAAGTTAAACCAGTTAGGTGAACAGAAACAAAAGAGTGAATAAAGAAACTGCTATATACCCAACCAGGATTGTATTAGAATGGTATGTATTGAAAAGTTTTCTTCCAAAGAAGAATAAAGGCGGCATTTCTGGAAAGCCGGTCAAGTTTGGCAATGATCAATGTGGCCGACTTATTATTTGCGTATTCAATTGCTTCTTTAAGCTTTGGGCGGTCATTGTTTTTTCTAGATTCTACCTCGATAAAATCTTTTAGAATCAGGGAAGCGTCTTTGGCAAACTTTTCAACATAACTGCGTTATGCATCCAAGTCGAGTCCACTCTGTCCCTGCTTTTTCTTCCCTTTGTGCCGCATTCAACGTAGTTTGAACCGCTTGCAGTAGGTTTTCAATCAGTATATCCCCCAACCGGTAATACTGATAACTGATAAAGCAGATCAGCATTAAATATTTTCGATTGGCTTGCCCTGATACTTGAAATACCTTGGAGCGGATTACGAACCGGGCATAATACTGTATCATTTCATCACTCAATTGCAGTTTCTCAACCACCAGCTGCAAAGAATGGAATAGTTCACCCAGTTGAAGGAAGTGATCAACATTGGTGCGAATAGCGGTGGGTTTCATCAACTCCAGATTCCGCTTGAGCAGGGTTAGACGATAGGGTTTATGTGACGATCCTTCGGTTGTACCTTCTATTTCCAGTAACTGATCGAGTTTATTTCGCTCCTGTTCAGTTAAATAAAGATCCATCATATCAGTCAGCTCTGCATCTACTCGTTTAAAGGCTTCTGTTAACAATAAAGCCAAGGTAGCATAGGCTGGTACTTCAATGCGGTGGGTGCGGATATAATCAGCTATAGATCGGAAGACCGCTAGTGGATTCATTTGCCATTTGACAAAAGCAACCGCCTGATTAAGTATGGCCGTCTGCTCGCTTCGGAATGACTTGACCCTGAATCCATCCAGGATGAGTTTACGGTGTTGGCTTACCGTAGCTGGAGCATAGCGGGAAAGAGAGGCATCATTTACCAACCACCGCTTTTTCAGGTAGTCCACATCAGCAGCTTGAAAAACATTCACCTCGAAGAAACGCCCACTCACCCGGAAATAACCGGCTTGGAGCAGAAAGCTCAACTGGTTATTAAGGGGTTTTTGGACTAAAAAAGCTGGAGTTATAGGGTAGGGGAGTCGTACGCAGAAGGAATCTGACACTCTATCAACAGCAAACATGCTAGCAAAATGGATAAAAATACCTCATTTGAGGTATTGACTAATAGGTGAACTAATCTTTGATTTGCTTTTAGTTATAATCTGTGAAATTGAAAAGCCTATCAAAGGTATTCGTTGTATGTAACACAATTTCGACTTTTAGTAACATTCAAAAATGTGCATTTCTTTTATTATAGCTTCTATTTTTCAAGTTTTAGCACACGTTGACAGAAAACATGTACCTATTTACGATTTATAGTTAGTATTTGGATGTGATAATATATAGCTACCTTACAATTAATGATCGATATAACAGTTTTCGACAAAGCAGTTTGGCTATTTCTTCTAAAAGCAAAAGAGAAGCAACACCTCAAGCAGACTCAACACAAATTGCCTCGCATCCGTTTTTGTGCAGCGCATATATGTAGATGCAGTTATCAATTTTATATAGTTATTTTTCTTTTTTTTGTGCAAAATCAAATTGCTTTTGCACAAAAAAAAGAGATAAAAAAATCTAAAACACAAGCAGATATTTTCTGGAAAGAGAAAAATATTGCTGTTTGCTGGGAAAACCCGGAAGAAAAAAATACAACAGAGCGAGAATGGGTTAAGGATGCAATTATAAATTCGTGGCAAAGAGAATCACGATTAGTTTTTACTGACTGGTGTAGCTGTAATGAAATCAAATCTAATTCCAAGCAGATATTGCGAATAAGAATTGCTGATGATACCTCAGGTGCTAAAGTAAAAGCTCTTGGAGTAAAGTTGAACAAAATAAAAAATGGCATGACATTAAATTTCACTTTTAAAAAGTGGGGTAAATCACTAGTTCCAGAAGTAGTTCCAAACAGAAAGACAGCAATTCAATCCATTGCTGTTCATGAATTTGGTCATGCAATTGGCTTTTCACATCAACAAATAAGAGACAGTTGCTATTTATGCAACACCCCGAATGAAGAACTAAAAAAAGAGATGGCATTAGAATCAATGCATAGCACTAACGATATAGCATTATGGTTTACTCCTTGTGACCCTTATTCTGTAATGAATTACTGTAACAATGACTACTTTAACTTTGGAATATTAAGCAGCTATGATATTAATTCTGTTAGGACATTATATGGAATGCCTCCTAATGTTGAAATAAGTAAAGGCATTGGTATTTCATACACTGCAAAACCTTTAAAAGATTTATCTAAGCCTATTACACTTAAAATAAATCAACAACGTCAGGATGACAGAAGAGATTATAAGGTAATCAAGAGGCATTGGCATATTGTGAATCTTTACATCACAGGAAAGGAAGCCGACCTTAATAATATTGATAAAGTTGAATACAACTTAGACCCTTCATTTGCAAATAATAAAGTTGATATTCAAAAAAAAGAAACGAGTTTTCAATATACATTTTATGCTTGGGGAAATTTTAAAGTTAAAGCAATTATCTATTTGAAGAATGGCTCAAAATTTATTCTGGAAATGGACTTAGACAAGATACCGCCCATTGAGATAGAAATAAAAAAATATTCTAAAAAAGGGGGGGGGTGGAATTGGATTCCACAGCGAAGAAGTTCAAGAGGAAAAGGCGGATAAACTTACAACGAACAGTTCACCAAATTAAACCAAGAAAAAATGAAAATCAAACACGTTCTTTTTCCATTATTAGTAACTTTTTGTTTACTAATAATGGGTTGTCCAGGTCCTAAAAAAGACGATTTAAATTTTAAAGAAGTGACTTTAGCTGAAATAGATACGACAGAAGTCACAGATACAAGTTTATTAGCAGCCAAAAATGTTAGCGGTTACGCCGCTAAATACTGGGGCAGAGTTATGAAACATTGCATGCAATCGCTTCTGCTGAAAAAAAAGGACGCTGATTATCTTGGTCCAAGTAATACGTTAGGCCTCGGAACAATTACTGATGAAAATTTAGATATTACTTACCGTCTTGTAGATGGAAATACCTTTTCTGATGCAGAACTTAATAAAATCATTAAGCTTGGGGCATCAACTTTATGTCAATTTGAAATAAGCAGTGACATAGACATTGAAGCAATAATGAACACGAAACTCAGTATTAAGAGTGACGATGATTTATCATTAGGGTTAGGTACAGCAATAAAAAACAGGAGAAAAGTTAATTTTAATGTTGAGAGTTGGCAAAAAGACGAATTAATTGCAGGCGAACTTAGGGACGCATTAGCTGACGAATCTAATCCAAAGAAAAAGGCATTCAAAGAAGACCTGCTGAAAGAAGGAAGAATTATTATGACCAGACTTATAAGAGTAAAAGGCTTTTCGGCAGATATTGAATTAAAAAATGATATTCCTGCTGAACTAAAAGCAAAATTGAGTTCGGAAGTAATTGCAAATTTGGGAAATGCAGATGCCACAGTTAAGGTTAGTGTGGTTAATAACAAAACTATTCGGTTAAAATCAACTGACGATTTTTTTATTTATGGAAAATTTGTAAAAGCAGAAAAACTATAAGTTTCTAATTTAGGTCTTTGTAAGAATTGAGAGGAACTCAAATAACTCTGAGCAACAACATCAACTACAACAATCATAATTCTTAGTCAATTAACCCTGAAACTGAAAATCCGAGTGGCATAAATATCAAATTTGAAAACAATAAAAGGGAGGTTTTTAGTCTGTCAATTATTTAGGAAGTATCTTAAGAATATATGGGTTGGTTGGACTGAAAAGAAGGGAGTTAAAGGGTAGGGGAGTAGTTTACAGAAGTTGCTATACCAAAAACCAGCTCGTTCGGTTACTTAACCTGTTAGATATCTACTTGAAAGTCTACGAGCAAAATGGATAAAAATACCTCAAATGAGGTATTGACTAATCGGCTTTCGATGGAAATTTGTTTTCTTATATTTTGGCCACAAAAGAATGCAATATATATCTATTTAAAATCGCCGGCAAGTGTAAAGTGATGCTATAATGAGAAAAATAATTCTTGATACACATATTCTACTTCGACAACCAAGAGTATTAGGACTTGAAGAGGAGGAAGGTTTAAACCTTCGTAGTAAACGCCCATCTGAGCCGAGGTGCTACGTAATCGGTCAGCCAACCATCGGCTGGAAAGAGTTGTGCCGCTAAGAAAAAATCAGGCCTGGAGTATGGATAGTGAATCTGATACGATTCACGTCTCTGACCAACTCTTTGATGGCCGTAAATTCAGGACTCTGACAGTGAACCTGCTACGTGCCTGGCATCGGCTTGATAATTATTCTCGTAAATGCTTAGGCATCTTAGTAGGTCAATCAATCAAGGGAGAAGCATCTCCGTGAAGCCGTAGTAGAATTTATGGAGCGGTTGAAAAAAGAAGAAGGGGTAAATCCAACCCGTATTCAGGTAGATAATAGGTGGAGCGTATATGCTCCTTTGAATTTATTTCCAAAGCGATGGACAAATGGGCAACGGATCGTATCAGATCCTTTGACAATGGGGTAATACTCGATTTTTCCCGTCCAGGCAAGCCAACGGATAATGCTATAGGATCAGAGATGATCCATTGAGTCGTTTATCAGAGCTGAGACGGTGGAAGTTTTCGAGATGAGTGTTTAAATACTAACTGAAGGCAGATCTGATGAGGTTTTTATCTTTGTCCGACGCAGCTGATAAAATCGTATAGGAGCCAAGAAGCTTGGCGGCTGGAATACGGAGCATGCGATGTCATCCAGTTCCGGCCTCATAGTTCACTATCTGAGCTGAGACGCTGGACTTACACCCTGTCAGATGGAAATGGCTCCTGCATGATTCAATCTCAAGTGTTCAATACCGCCGATTTTTCCACTTCTACCCGGTCCTAATTTTGGGAGGACGTCAGCGGGCCATGAACAGTGGAAAATTGCCGGAAGAAAATCCAGCCCTAGAATTTCCCACAATTCACAGCCTTGATAGTAGTAATTGAAAAAATAATTAATTCAAATTTTCTATCTCAAACCTGTTTGAAAACCCAAGGCCGCTAACCAAAATATTGGGCGGAATACTAGCCAGTACAAATACAATTGTAAGAAAATCTACACTAGAAGCGCATTTAAAGAATCTGACAGGTTCGAAGGGTATTGATATGGGATGTGCCGTGGATAATGGTGCTTTTTTTATTGATTATCAAGGTGAGGAAGATGAGCAAATTGCGGATTACATTGAGCGGATCTGCCACTATTATAATTCAAGGTCTGTAAATGCCATAGAATTTAGTAAACCTGATGTTTCACTTGTATCTTTTTTCTTTCAATTACTAAGATATCTGCAACAGAGCATAGGGACCGTTGCTTCTATAGATTTGGGCGAATATTCCCAAGCGATCGAATTTGAAATAGACAAGGAGCTCTAATTGATAATTTAGGAGTTTTCGTTACAAACGTAAGTTCGAATGTTTTCGCTTGCGTTTTTCCTTTATAATTTGTTCGATAAATTGCCATTGGGCATCACTCTGGAAAATGAGCTTGCATGTCTATTGAGTTTGGTCGCTGCAACCAATACCCTTTATCAAAATTTAGACATACTCTTAACCAAAATTTGCCTCAGTGTAGTTTAAATATAAAAACTTAAAACTTATATCTATTTACGAGTTAATACCAATTTTATGATGACATACGAACAACGAATTACATTATTTATTGATATTTTGGGGTTTAGAAATATTGTAACCCAAACTGAAACAGATGAAGTTTATACGGACAAAATATTTTCCGTATTGGACTCTATGAAAAGTGAAATTTTAAGCAATGAACTTTTTGCCGAGATAAACATTACTGAAGTCAATAAAGAAGAGCTTGAAAGAATAAAAGAGTTGCAAGTTCGACTTTCACACGAACTAAAAAATGAATCTTCAATAAGAATAACACACTTTTCAGATAGTATTGTAATGTCAATTGGCCTAGATAGTAATATGTATGTCATGTCACTAATAGAGTATGTCTGTCGTTTATCATACAGACTTTGGCGAGACTTTAAAATATTAATTCGAGGAGGAGTTTCTGTAGACAAATTAATCCATAAAGAAAATGGTGCATTATTTGGCCCTGCTATGGTCAAGGCATATGATTATGAGACAAATTTAGCAGAATATCCAAGAGTTGTGTTTGACGACTTATCATATAACATATTCCGAAAAAGTTCATTGTATGGAGCTATGGAGAAAATGATAAAACCTTTTTCCAGTAAAAGAGAAAACGCAGGAAAAATCATAGAAATAAAAAATGGGTTTGAAATTAACTTGGGTACATCTATTCTTCATTTATTAACAAGTCATTTTACATTTCATCCTGATAAAAGAAAAGAAGTGCTTGAAGTATTAAAAAATTTACATACAGATTTGAATGAAATTTATGATACAATAAAATCCGAAAAAGTAAAAAGTAAATACAAATATCTTATTGACGAAATTAATAGGATTGAATATCCAAAAATATAAAAAACTAGGGCTAAGTGGTTTGGTTAAAGTGGCGGTTCAGAGCTCTGTGGCCTCGTTTGTGGTGAAAATCGTCTCCTTCGCCAAGCCGCAAAACGTTAGCCGCGTTTTTTTAGTTTTATTTTTCATAACACTTAAATCATTTGTTTATGTCACTAGAATTGGATTATTCATCTGAATTGCAAAGCCCAGAAATTTCTTACTTTATTTTTGATGAAAATGTAGCGACCTTTCAAGGTCTAAAGCCAACTTCAACTGGTTGTTCTTACGTAACTAAAATAGTTGCAGGGGATAGTACGATAGAATTTGCATTCGACTTTAAATGCGTTCAAAGCGTTGGTAATTGAACATGTAAGGAAAAAGCGAACAAAAAGATAAGTTCAACGTATGCGCCCGACCAAGTACATTGCCAATACGATGTTGTGTGTTCTCCTTTTATTCAAACTGTTCAAATAATTCACTTAGGTTTATTGTATCTTCAATGGATTCAAAATCCCTTTTAAGGTGTTGTAGTAACACCTTAATGTTTTGTCTAAATAATTTATTTTCTTTATAATGTGAGTTTGCTATTTGTTTTATAAAGGATTTCTTGACTTTTGAAATGTTACCAAATGCAAATAATTGCAGCATTTCAACTTCAATTTGTTCAATTAACTGAAAAGATATTGTTTCTTCAACCAGCGGGTACAAAATTTTCCCAAATGGGTTAAAAATGACATAACCCTCATCAAGGATGTCTTGGACTCTATCAAAGAAAGTTCTCCATAAACTTACACCCAAATCAAAAGAGCCTTCTGCAATCATTTTATCCTTTTCAGCATTCAAAACATGTTCAGCTAACTTTCTATATCTTACTATTATGTCAGGATGAGAATTTGAGGGTTCAAAAATTCCTGTCGCTATTTTTTTGAAGTATTCAACTAATAAAGCTATTGTTGGACCTCCAAAAGAATGAAGTGACTGCAAATCAGAATAACTCTTATATGTTAAAGCTAGAAATGCGAAAGCCCTCTTGTCGCATTCAAATTCTTCATCAATATTACTTAATGAGGTTTCGTTTTCGTTATTAAGTAATATGATGACATAAAAGTATAGAAACAACTCGGCAATTATCTGATTATCAATGCTTAGGCAAATATAAAAGTAAACATTTAAATTGTCTTACTACTTATAATACATCTGCCAAAAGAATTTTGAACATAATGAGATATTAAGGTGAGGTATTAATCTACTCGACATGAATAAGTAATAAGGCAATTGATGGGGCGCCAAGAAGCAATAATTGGTTTTGCCGTTCACTATCTCAATAACTTAAAAAAGATTAAGAGATTCTTTGGATGGTTATTTACAATATAAATGACGCAAATAGTATGTGATAGTCAACTGAGTTTGATAGCGGATAGGTGCGGTAAGCGGGACCACCAGGCACTAATAGCATATTGATAAAAAGACGCGAAAAGATAGTCGCCAGTGTTCGATAACTGCATTTCACTAAAAAACAAAAAGTGCTGTAACTCCAGTGGTGGTCAGAAGAAATATCTTCCGACCACCACTGCCAAGCATGTGCTTTTTTAAGTAGTTTATATACTAACTTTTGATGGGTTTTTATTTATTTCTCAGATAGAGCCTTTTCACCTGTTCAGCTCTGAAAAGTTTTCCCTGGCTAGTTGTAAAGCCAGATTCATTTAGCTGATTGGCAATATGAGTCCATTTCATCCCTGAATCTCTCAAATACAAGATCATAGCGGTTGCTCTACGGTTGTTTTGATTTTTGGAGGCAATTACTTTTTTAGCATCACTTCCCATCAAACGGCTTTGTGCAGTAAAGTTTTCAGGCTTTCCCAATTTAAATCCTTTTGCCTTCTTTGCCTGCATGGCTGCTTTTGTTCGCTGAGAAATCATTTCCCTTTCATGCTGTGCCATAAGGGCGAAAATGCCAACGGTAAGTGTATTGGCATCTGGCATATCCGCACAGATAAAATCAACTCCTGAATCTCTCAGGGTAAGAATAAAGGCCGCATTTCTGGAAAGTCGGTCCAGTTTGGCAATGATCAATGTGGCCGACTTATTATTTGCGTATTCAATTGCTTCCTTAAGCTTTGGGCGGTCATTATTCTTTCCGGATTCTACTTCGATAAAATCCTTTAGAATCAGAGAAGCATCTTTGGCAAACTTTTCAACATAATTGCGTTGTGCATCCAGTCCGAGCCCACTTTGTCCCTGCTTCTGAGTGGACACCCGGTAATACGCTACATATTTTTTCATTCTTGAAATAGTAGATTCTTGAAATAGATCCTTGAATTGAAACTTCGCTAATCCAGCTTCACTCATCTAGCTTCCATTTGTGCATAGGTATTGAATGGATCTGAAGTCATGATGACTGTTAGGCAAGGGTTGTCATTTTTTTTAGGTGAGTCTAATTTGGTTTGATAACTCAACTTATATAAATATAAGTGAGCAATAAGGAGCAAACAAGGAAAATGGACTGTTTTTCACATAGCAAGAAGGAACCTTCTTGATTTGTGAAATTTATATTCCAAATGTTCCACGGATGTTCCACGAATATGAGGAATATTAACATGTCAAGAAGGTTCCTCCTTGATATGTTATTTCTGGTTTAATCATGTTCCACGAAATGTTCCACGGAGTTGAGGAGACTAACATGTCTTAAACGTGCGTTCCAAGAATTTCTTCGAATAGAATGTAGACATGTTTGAATTTTATCTCTTTTTCTTTGACGGCTGATAGGAGTTTTTCCCTTCACTATTTTTACGCTTCCGATTTTTAAAGAGAAACTTAGTTTAAAAGAGAAACTTAGTTTAAAAGAGAAACTTAGTTTACTTGTAGTAGTACAAAGCGAAATGTTCCAAATTGTACAAAGTCATTACTATTTTGTAAAGGGCAACGTGAAAGAAGCCAAGTAGCAGAAGGCAAATGATTTGTCATTGGTGGTCACTGCTAATGCTAGGTGGGTCTTGTAACTGCTGGGTTGATAATATTGGTTAATTTAACCAACTATCTATTTCATATTCGCAGGTTTTAGTGTTTTCTTGTCTTTGGTTTATTATATTGTTTATGAGTTAATTATGTTATAAAATGTCAAGTATTTTGCGCAAAATACTTGACATTTTAGAAATTTTAGTATCTTTGAAAGCAAAATATGTCGTCTATGAAAACAGCTCAAAAACTAGTAAAGCAGTTAAGCCGCATTTCGGAAGGTACTACCTTTTGCTATAGTGATTTAGCTATTGAGCCGCATGAATACTTTTCCGCGGCTAAAGCCCTGGAACGATTGATTGGAAAAGGCTTTATTAAACGTGTCTCGACCGGTATTTTTTATAAGCCAAAGCAAACGGTATTTGGAGAGATCAGACCCAAAGAGGAAGAACTAGTTAAGCCATATCTGTTTGACGATGGAAAAAGGAGAGCGTATATAACGGGTACAACGTTGTACAATCGTATGGGTTTAACCACACAAGTACCTGCAACTATTAAGATTGCCAGTAGAGATAAAAGAATTTTTGCTTCTATTGGTAGTCTGAAAGGAAAGCCGGTGAAAAGTTATGTAGATGTGACGGATGAAAACTACCCGTTATTAGAACTTTTGGATGCTTTAAAGGATTTTAAACAAATTCCGGATTTAGATAAAAAAGCAGGTATTGCTCTTTTAAAAGATCGGTTAAACAAACTGGCCATCAAAGAGAAGAGACAATTACTCAAGTATGCATTACATTATCCTCCACGGGTGAGAGCATTTTTAGGAGCTATTTTAGAAACAGCTATTTTAGAAACCATTCATCAAGTAGGTAAGCATGGAGTACGGGAACTGGAAGTGTTAAAGGAAAGCTTAAATCCACTATCCACTTATACCTATGGTCTTTCAAAAGACTTATTGCCCACAGTTGAAAATTGGAACTTGAAATAATATGCATTTACACGAAAATAACGAACTATTTGAAAATGCGATAGTATATACAGCGCAGCAAAAAAAATTGTCAGAGCTGTATATCGAAAAAGACTATTGGGTAACGCTGGCTCTATATACTTTATTTACCAGCGAGATAGGAAACCAGATTGTGTTTAAAGGAGGAACTGCATTATCCAAATGTTTCCAACTCATAGAGCGTTTCTCTGAAGATATAGACTTGTCCGTTCTACGTCAGGAAGGTGAAAGTGACAACCAATTGAAGGCCAAAAACAAGAAAGTAACTGAATGTGTGTCAGGCGTCTTACCTGAAATTGAAATAGAAGGAATTACTACCAAAATGGGTAAGAATCGAAAAACGGCACATCAGTATATAAAAGGTTTTAGCGGAAGTATGGGCCAGGTTCGATCTACCATTATAGTAGAGTCTACATGGTTAGGTAATTTTGAGCCAAATACCTCTGCAACAGTGAATTGCTACATCGCTGAAATGATGTTGGCCAATGGGCAAAAACAGCTTGTTGAACAGTATCAGCTTCAATCATTTCCTGTTAAAGTCTTAAGTAAAGAAAGAACCTTGTGTGAAAAGATCATGAGTCTGGTTCGGTTTTCTTTTACGAATGATCCCATTACAGACCTAAGTAATAAGATTCGTCACGCCTATGATATTCATATGATGCTTAAAGATCAGGCTTTGAGAAGTTTCTTTGCTGATTCAGCCTTTGAAGATATGTTACATAGGGTAGGTAGTGATGATGTGTTGAGTTACAGGAATAACAATAACTGGTTATCAAATCACCCTGCAACAGCAGTCATTTTCTCACAAACAGATAGCATATGGCCTCAAATTCGAAATACCTATCATACTACTTTCAAAGACTTGGTTTTTGGTAATCTTCCTAAGGAAGAGGAAATTACAGATTCCTTACATAAAGTCTCTACTCGTTTGGAGTCTATTCAATGGATAATGTGAAAGTAGTATCTGTACTTCAATAGCAATCAGCCAAATAAACCTCTAAATTTTTATGATAAAAAGACACTAGTCACATGCTTGCTGCTTGAGTATTTGAGTTGTTGGGGCTATAATGCTAGTACTACAATGCTATTACTCACATTCATAGGATAAATACCAGGTTGCTAGTTGTTTAGAAACCTGGTATTTATCTGAATTGGAAGGTGCAAATCTTGAGAAAACTCGTACTATAGGGTGTTTTGTATACAGAATTAAAACATAATCCTATACATGGTAAGCCTATACATGAATAGATGAAGGGCCTATCTGCAATACTATTTAAAGGAGCCAGACTGGGACCAGATTAATATTTGTCACACTATCTTGTTGTATTATAAGATAAACAGCTTGATCTATAACTCAAGTTAATTTATTTTCTGGCTTGCCGTTTCAGATTTCGTTCCTGGGTATACCGAATCTTTTTCAGGTAAAACTCTGCTTCCTGAGCATTTACCTGACGGATGATAACCTCATCTTTTCCTTTTGCTGTGGGTAAATATTCCAGATAGTTAACCTTAGTTAGATCAGCCACAAACTGGTAACAAGGATTAATGGTCCCCTGTACACATACGTTTAAATCTGACAAAGGATCCTGCCAGGGAACTTCGATGAACGAATCAACTTTCAGGCTAACAGTAAGCGTATCCGAATTAGTTCTGAAAAGAATGGTAACAGGTTGATCGGTGGATGCTTTGCCGCCTTTGTAATAGAGGATGATTTTAGCTACCCCACCAGAATTATCCCCACCGGAGGTATGGCGGGCTTGCAAACGGGCCATGTAGTTGTTTTCGTCCCATTCGGTAATCTGACCGGTCAGGACGTCAAGCTGATAGGTTTGTCTTCGGTTAGCTGTTGCTGCCCCTGCAATGGCGCCTCCAATGGCACCACCCATTACCCCTGCCGCACCGACACTGGCCCCATCAACGGGCGCATAGGCATCAAAGATAAAACTGCCTGCCTGTTTTCTGAGTGGAAAAAAGTCTTTCTGGAAATAAATGTATGCACTCTCGCCATCGGAGAACCCCCACACTTTTTTGACTTCCTTCTTCGATCCATCGGGTAGAACATGATACGGAGTCACCTTCTGCACATCATTCCATTGACGGCCGTTTCGATCCCGGGTCTGGGTAATGAAGGGCTGTTGGTCAGAAGGGGAATTATTTTGAAATTCGATCAGAGAATGATAAATGCCACGCATCAGAACGGTGTTCTGAAAAATCGGCATATTAGGCAGTTTGTCTTCGCTGATCATGGGTGTATACAACTCGCCTTCACTTAGGTAAAGTGACTGGGCCAGCAATGATTGCCAGTCATAAGGGCTGGCGTAGTTGATAAACTTCTCCATGCACTCACCCAGAGCGCGAGCAATATTGTCATCATGGGAAGACGTCACATCCAACCCCCCTTTTGTAACCAGAGAGGAGGCCTGGTAGAGCAGATGCAATGAATCGTCTTTTGAGCCGATGAAATCAATCACTACCGCGGCTGTGGCCGTCTCGGAAGAGAATGTCGTCTTTTCGGCAATGCTAAGCTGGTTTACCCTTACAATCAGCGGAAGGGATGCATTTGATTGTGGGAGAGACGGTTGTGGCAGAGAACGGTGAAAAAAGTCCAGCAACTGCTTTTCCACCCCTCCCTGCAGGAAAGCTTGTGCTTTGGTGTTTACCAGCCCCCGCTGCACAACGCCAATATGGGTTTTCAACGGGCGGGCATCAACCACGCGAATAATATGGAAAGCAGGAGGGTTTCCCTTTTGATTTGGATCAAAGGTCAGGGTTTGTTTGGACAGGCTAATCTGCAAAGGTTGTTGGGCCTGGACAGTTGGTTCAATGCCCATCCAGAGACACAAGCCTAAAATGCCCCGCAGATAGTTGTTTATGAATCTATTTTTGGCGAAAATTCCCATTTTTACAAATTTCCTTTTTATAAATTATCTTTCAATGATAAACAACTGCTTTAAGTAGTCTGGTTGTAGTTGTTCCAACTGTTTTCCTTACCTGCAAATCTGAATAATCAGACTCTGGAACTCAAAACCACTAATATATAACTGTGAACTTGTAACCTAAAATGATATTCCTGTTCGAATAATCCAGGGGCTTCGGTAGAGTTGCTGATTTAAAGGATGGGTATAATAAGTGAAGTTATATAATGCAAAAATACTCCATCCTGATTGCTTTCCAACAGGTAAAATAATTCCTGCTCCGCCAAGTGGATTTAATATCCATTTACGATTATTTTCTTGATCGGCAAGATCTTTTATATCAAGTGCCTCTCCTTCAACTCTCAAGGCAATCCATTTTCGCAATCCATATTGAGCAAATATCCGTCCTCCATAAATAGAGTTCTGTTGTTTAATGCCTGTAGATTTACTTTTTGAGTAAATATATGTAAGTCCTGTACCTGCAATAACACGATCTGTAAACTTATACCCAACAGTTGGTGAAATATCTATTAATAATGGATTAGAAAGCTGTGCTGCAAAGTTGCCTCCTAAAGATATTTTATTAAACCATCCTGGTTTTGTTTTCTTTGATGTTGACTTGTTTTGACGTATAACATAAATAGAATCGTCATGTTTATATTCGTGCAGTTTAAGCTCAGAGATTTCCAATTCATTCTTTTGAGATTGCCCGAATACATCAGTTACTGACAGAGCCAAGATAAGAAATAAGTTAGCTTTTATAATCAAATAAACATTTCCCAAAGTAAAGATAGATTAGAGTGGTATAGTGTGGTAAACTTTGTTATAATTGATTTCTGATTTTGTTAAAATCGAATGGGGACCATAGTACCAGAAAGTTGTTCACGTAAAACGCGAAGTTGAGAATTACTCATCCAATCAGGTTGAAAAATTAAATGCTCTAATTTGTGAAGTTTTCCTAAGTCAGAGGGCATCTTCGTAAGTTTGTTTCCCCAAACATCAAGTGCTGTAAGATTGGAAAGTTCACTCATTTCTTCTGGTAAACCAGATAATTGATTATTCGATACATTCAATATTTTCAGTTCCTTCAGCATTCCAATTGATGAAACATCTTTCAATTGGTTATTTTTTAAATCTAATTTTTGCAGCTTTATCAGGCCTTCTAATGATTGAGGCAAGGTGGATAATTGATTATTGCCTGCTTTTAATACAGTTAAATTAGAAAGTTTACCTATTGATTCGGGAAGTGTTGTGATTAGATTATCTTCAGTATTGAGAAAAGTAAGATGAGTAAGATCTCCTATCTGTGTTGGAATCTCTGTAAGTTTATTCGAAAATATATTCAGCTTTTCTAATTGAGTTAGATTACAAATTTGCTTAGGTAAGCTAGTAAGTGAATTTTCTCCCAAACTTAAAGATTTTAACTCTGATAGATTCCCTATTTGACTGGGTAATTCTTCTAGTTTGTTCCGGGTTAGATTAATTGCCTTAAGTTTTTTGAGTTCACCTATTTCTTCAGGAAGGAATGAGAGATTATTGTTCACTAATTCAAGGCTTGAAAGCTTTTTTAATTTACCAATTTGTGTTGGAAGAGATTCTAACTTACTCATACTGGCGTTTATTCGTTCCAGATTTGTAAGATCTCCAATTGATGAGGGAAGTGAAGTAAGCTGTGTATTTACAAGGTTAAGTGATTGCAAGTGAGTCAATTCACCAATTTCAGTTGGTAGTTCTTTTACATAGGTATTATTTAAAGTCAATTCCTGCAAATTTACAAATTTCCTAACATCATCCCCAGACAAAGAAATAATTCCGCTTAATTCTAACTTATAAACTTTTTCTGGATTTCTCAGTCCTTCCTCTAAACTTTGAACCATAGGGGTTTTACTCAATTCTTTTGAAGAAATTAAGTCTTTTAATCGGTTTCCTCGAACCTGCAGATCTTCCAATGGCATTTGCTTTACTGATTCAGGTAAAACAGAAAGCCGGTTATTGATAATATGAAAAGTTTTAAGTGATTTAAGTTGATTAATTGAAGGCGATAAGGTATCAATTTTATTATTGTTTAAACGCAATACTTTTAATGTAGAAATTTGAAATAGTTCTTCTGGTAACTTTTGTAAATAATTATCTGATAAATCTAATACTTGTAGTTGCTTCAAATAAATAATAGAAGCAGGCACCGATTTTAGCTTACAAGAGGTCAAACTAAGTACTTGTAAGTTTTTTAGCTTGCTCAGTTGGTGAGAATGGGCTTGGGCAGAATCACTTATGACAAGTATGTATACTTGTGAAGGTTTTTGTAAGGCACTTTCAAGAGAGGTGAATATTATGGCTTTTGCTTGAGTTGTGTCTAGCCTATTTATAGAAGTTATAGTTGATTTATTTTGCAACTGCTTCCCAGATTGTCCTTGTGTAGAATATATACAAAATAGACTCAATGCTATTAATATTGATATTGAAGAAATAAAGTTCATGATTAAATCAGAATAAAGATGTGGAGGATATCATAATGAACAGCGACTCCTTAATAAGTGAGTAGATGTATCTATCTGGAGCCGCTGTTTTACATTCCTAACTTTTCCTAACGTTGTGTTATTTGTATGATTTTGCCTTTCTCATTTATCGCATTTACCTCAGTCACCTTAATCCAGTCAGAAGAGGGTTCGTTTAAATTTGACCAGTTGGCAAAATCAAAAACAATCTGGGTTCCTGACCTTTTCCATATATAACTTTTGTGCGGAGCAGGCACCCCATTCCAACTTTTCCACGTTGTTGCAGTTATTTCAGGATAAATAGTTTCACTTCCACTGCTAACAGCTTGTATGGTTTGTATAACCGGGGAATAGATATTATTGATACTGGCATCATATTTTTCCCAGTAATAGAAATAATAAGAATCGGCTTTACTTGGGGACACAGTATTTCCAGTCTTAGAATCATAATCCAAGACCGTTGTCTGGCTCACTTGTCCTTTATCATTGTACCGTTGAGTTGTGATTGTTTCTATTCCATCAACAATACTACTTGTAAGTGTTGGTCTGATATAATAGGCAACATCTACTTTTGAACCATTAGTATTCCTTAATATGTTTTTATAAGTTGTATAGGTAGTTTTTTGGATAGAAACTTGATTTCCATTATTATCAAAATGGACTATCTGGTATGGAAGTCCAGACCATAGTAAGTCAGTCTGAGTGATGCCTAATTCTGTTGCAGATAAACCATTATAAAAATAATGGGTACTATATCCAAAAGGTCTGACTGCTATTGAATTGCTACCCGGAATAATATTAACCTTATTATATTGAGCAATAGTCCCATTTACATCTAGAGTAGCAGAGTTAAAATCATACTCAAAACTTGTATACCTATATTGTGTACCATCATATTCAGTAATCATAGTTACAGGATAATCACTTTGAAGGCCTGTAATATCATCATTTATGAAGCGGTTAAGCTGTAATGAGGTTGCATTCTCTGGCTCAGAAAAACTACTTGGATATGTAATAATTGTCTGGCTAGAGAAACCATTACTGATAAATTTGCGATATGAATAGACTAAATTAGCATTAGGTATTGTATAAGGAGCAAGAGCCTGACCATTTTTCATAGCTCTTAATTCTATTACTCTAAATGGATAAGAAGCTGCTAACACATACAGTCTCGGATATGCACTTAAACATATAACTGGAGTAGAAGCATTAGAATAAGTAAGATTTTTCACCCAGGTACCATTTGACTGCTTATAATAAAATCCATTTCCTGAGAAATAAGAGTCAATACCTGCGTGAGCTAAATCACGTCCTTGATCTGCTCCACTCATAATAATATCAGAGTTCCAGACAAGATTATTTGGATCAAATACCTTAAGTCCTCCCTTATAATTAGTGGAGGCTGGGACATATTCAATTGGCCGAACAACATAATCTTCTCCATAAGAAAAATAAAACCCATATGGACTGTTATGTGTTGAACTAATAGAAGCACTATACCATTTATTTCCATCAAAACGGATTATTCTCCCATCAATACCAATCATGCTGTTGTTAATCATATACACGGGACGTGTATCAGTAACTGAGCCGATTAGATCATTATTGTCTTTGTCTTTCTTATCTAAATAAAAGTTAGCATAACTTTCGTCCCATCGGTATACCCATTCAGAGTTATTAGCAAGCATCGCTAACGCCATTGTATTTGAAGAATACCAATAACTCGCACCTTTTTGAGTTTCAAGACTAAAGGAAGCGTCAGTAAGAGTTTTGAAATTCCATATTTTATCTTCACTTAAATAAGCAAACTGTACTCTATCTGGGTTTGCTAACTCCATAGGAGGATCTCCAATATTATGAGTTATGTAGTAATTACCATTGGCAGTATAGTAACAAGTAGAAGTACCAGAAGTGGGATCAGACTCACCACCTTGCCAGCTATCTCCCAAAAATGTATAAAGCAAAGTTGCATTCCTTCCTGCGACAGTAGTATGGGCAAGTAAAAAATTATCACCAGGGATAAATCTGTTTAATGCTATTCCTGAATAGTTCAGCCAGTTGCCCCGATTAGAGAGATCTTTGTAATATATTGTAATTTTCCCCCCTGTTTCTACGGCAAAATAGTTTTTTTGTACAGCTATCTCTAAACCTTGATTTGTAGTAGAATAATCTTTTGTAAAGTCGTCTCCTTCTAGAGTAACACCAGGTGCATCCATCAAAAATTGTTCCTTCCACTCACCTACCCACTGATAAACAAACAATTTTACTGGCCTTGAACCAGCATCATGGTTAGTTCCATTTAGCTGTCTCCATGAAACTATTACATAGTCTTCTCCAATCCATGTCTTTGCTTCTGCATACCCGCTAGGAGCTGTAATTGTTTTCTGTCGGTTAGACCTAGTCAATAGATTTTGCTCAGTTTTATACGTATAGGTAACTGTTCCTTTTGTTGGATAAGTGATGGTCTGTAAAAAACCATTTACTGCACCACTAGTATAATAGCTAAATTGCATCCCAGGAAGACTATTGCCAACTGTGTTCTTCTGAACAATAGAGGTTAAAAGCATCTTTGCTGTTGAGGTTCCATTATTAAGAACGCCATAACCAAACACAAAGGAAATAAATTTGCTTCCTGTTTCATTTAATACATCAATATGATCCAGATATTGTTTTTCATAAAGCTCCTGATAGGCATCAGGCTCAACTTTCTCAGTGTGTGGTTCCGTATAAAATTGTGTTGCTTTGTCACTGTAAAAGAATTCGATCTTCTTACCTTCTGCATTCACAATCCGTTTTAGATAAGAAGCTTCTGTATGTTTTTGTCCAGACTGACTACCCACAAATTGCTCTATGTTTGAGTATTCAAATGTTATTTTTTGATTCCATAAATTATTAATCTCAGAAAGATTCCATGCAAATGCCATTTGGCTTTGCCCTATAACCTGAGCACTATTTCCGATCCAATTTCCCCATTTAACTACCCATTGTATGGTTTGCCGTGTTGAGTTCTTATCACCATAAACATAACGAGTTCCATTTTCACGAATTATTTCCCAACGTTCTAACGCTGGATAATATTTGATTTTCCAAAGTTGATACACTTTAGTCTGATAAGCATTAAAATTGCCTTGTGCATCAGAACCAGAGACTGTTCTGATCAATCGATAGGAGGTACCAGCCTCCATGAGAAATAACTCATCATCATCTTTAGCTCCTGTCATCTTATGATCTGCTATGATTTTGGGTATATCCATCGACCATCCTAATCCTAAAATACCAGTAGGCGATTCTAAATTCCAGGTATTTACTTGACGTTGAACATTTGAACTATAAGAGATTGACAAATTCACATCTAAGCCATTATCTCCTGGCAATGAAATTAAATTTAAAGGCAATGCTACATCTCCCGTAAATAGATTCACTGTATTTGTAGCAGCTCCATCCTTACCAGGATTTGAAGTAAATGTCTTAACTGTAGGAGAAGTTGTAGATATATCCTGTGCCTGACTATAGAATACAATAAGCCATGCAAAAAAACTAATAAGTTGAAGACGGGGTCTCATATATTCAATAATATGTAGAAAATTAAGTCAATTATTTAATAATAGCCAGATTGAAAGTGTCTGAAAGAATAACGGGTTGTATAAAAGTATATCCATTATAACCATCTGGCATGTGAGATCTTTTTATTAACGAAGATTCTGAGCTGGTAATAACAATTTTATATTGACCGTTCATGCTTTGTAAGCCAGTTACTCCCATCTTAATCTGAAGTTGTTGTCCTTTTCTTAAAAAAAGTAAGGAGGATGCCAATAGACGGTTTTGTATAGAAGATCGATCTCTTTCTGCCATTATTCCTGGCATTTCTTCAATCATTGTAATTCCTAACTTCTCATTCTTATTCATTGTATTTAGATAGGTAGTATCATAGGTTGAAAGAAAACCATCAGGAAGAGCATGACCAAAGTTGTTCAAATAATCGTATCTCTGTGGTATTCCATCTTTACCCACTTGATATATTTTAAAATCAGGCTTGGGAACAATAATATCCTTGCCAGACATATTTTTGATTAAGCCAGATAGAATCAGTCCGCTGTTGTAAGCTGGATGAGTTTTTATCTTTACTATATCTATCCCTAGCTTAACCTCTATCACATTATCTGGTGAAGCGTTTTTAGTCTTACAGGAGATCTGTAAGACTGTTAGTAAAAATAATATTATATATTTCATGATTTAAGGAGTGAAAACTGTGGTCATTCTACTTTTAAAAACGTCTGGAACAGTCATATTATATTGATTTAGCTGTAATATAGGTGCATAATCATTATATATTCCATACCATTTATTTTCAGCCGCAGCTCTTAAAGTCCACTCATACGCTGCTCTTTCAGTCATATCATCATAATTATCATAATAACCATCACCTTTCTTATATAGAATTGGTAATCTGTCAAATGCATGCTGTGCATGGGTATATTCATGTCCGACTGTTATAAAAAGCTGTTTTTCTGAAACAAAAGCCGCTTTAGATATATATATATTACCTCCTATTTGACCATGTTTCCAAACACGGGCCATTGTTGCTCCTAATATTTTTTTGTCAGGCTTATCTGGATTTAACCATGATCCATCATTATCAGGGTGCATCTTATATTTTGCAGGCATATATTTCATAGTCAAAGATCCTCTTCCATTTTCGAACTGTTTTTTAGCAAAGGCTTTTAAGCTAGCCTCATCATATTTCACAGGCTTATCCCCAACTCCTGTTCCACTGAGAGAAAGGCTTTCAATCTCTTCAGCCGTAAAGTCGTGAATTGGACGTTGGCCTGTCATAAAATCCCCACCTAATTTTACAGCTTCAATGCCTCCTCTTATTCCTCCCATTATGCCTCCTGTTATTCCTCCTATTAAAGCACCTCTGCCTATGTTGGTACCATCAAGTGCTGCACTTGCTCCCCCTAATACAGCACCAGTTCCTGCACCATACGCAAATCCTGGCAAAAACCCTATTGGGGCAAAGTAACTGGCTACTCCTGAAGCAGCTCCAATAACCAATCCTTTTCCAATTCCAGCCAATACATTTTTTCCCTCCATATCTGCTTTTATACCTCCTAGTGAACCACCAATGATTGCACCTGCGATAATAAAAGGACAGATAGGACAATTACCATCCGGATCAATCGTAGAAACAGGATTGTTCAACATTGCGGCATAAGGCGAATACACCTCCTGTCCTGCTTCACTAGCCATTGCATCATTTACATGCCATCTCCCTAATTGAGGATCATAATAGCGAGCACCAAAATCCATCCAATAAAGACCTATATCATCAATGAGTTCTTTTCCCTGAAATTTGAAGTCCATTTCCGGATTATCTCTCTTCTCGATTCCTGCCAATTCTACTCCAAACGGATCATAATGTGTTTCCTGAGAAATCATACTTTGTTGTACGATTAACTCTACATCATCAAACCAAACAGGCTTATCAGACTCATTAGCAACCAGAATTTGAAAATATCCATTTGTTTCTGCGACATAACTCATCTCCTGATATTCCCAGCTGTTAGCAGCTGCACTAGTAATATATTGGCGCTTGCTCTGAATGACTTCAGATTCTGACGTTTGCAATATATATTCTAAGTAAGCTTTAGGAATTGTATTCTGTACACTATTAATGGCCAGTGGCGTTATGGCTAATCCTAAACTCAGAAGTGGAGGTTTATTACCTGTTTCTGTGGGCTGAGACCCTAAACCATTGACATAGGTCACCAGAGAAATAGCATTATTACTAGTAGGAGAAGAAGTATATTTTGCTTTCGCACGCACTGTAATTTTATCTCCTTTCCCCACTTTAATTGTTTTCCAAGGTCCAAGTGGATTAACAGTTGTCAGCTTGGCCGAATAACTCCCTGAAAAAGCTTGCTCATTATTGCGGATAGGAGTTGATGCATTGCTCCACGCTGGAGCAGATTCGGTTTCCATTGAAGCTAAATAAGAAACGTTTTCTCCCGGTCGGAATGCAACACGTAGACTACCTAAGTGATCTGTATAAAAATACTCATATGTCCAGGTTGATTTACCAGTAACTTGTGGTGAGAGGACCCGCCCTTCCTCATGTGGGAGATACTGAATCACATTATTTTCATAAACGACACCTCCCTTGTAGTCAGTAATTTTTACATCTGATCCGTCAATTGTTATTTTGGATGATTTTTTTTCCCCACTATAGAGATATGAGTTAAATAAATAGTTATTGTAATACTCACCATTTAATTCATGCTCTTCTCCTGTTACATACACAGGTCTATCATCATCATCGTATCCAATTGCATAAATTTCACTGTTTAGATTTGCTTTTAATCTACCAGCTTCATCATAGCTGTACTCTGTTGGATTAATGGTTGACTTACTTTTTTCCCTGAAATCTCTGGCAAGCGAAGGACTTGCAGAGTTATTATCATCCACCGCTTTGAGCGCGTTTCCCTGATATGTAAAAGTAAGTAAATCTACATATCCATAGGTGTCATTTCCATTGGGAGTACGACTAATTAAATTCTTTCGAGCCAAATCTAAAAGATTACCATTATCAGTATACCCACTTGTCCACAAACTATAATCTTCACCTGAAACACTACTTGAATAGGTTGCATCTGTTAGTCTGGTAAGACCATCATAAGTATAATTATAGGTGCGACTGATATTCGCAGGTGAACGTCCATCGGTAGCTGTTCGCCAGGTTTGCTTTCCGATGGCTCCATTATACATGGGTTTTGGGGCTGTTTCATAATCGAGTTGCATACCAAAAAGATCACTTGCATCAGTAAGTGCAGCATCATTGATGCTTTGAAGCCAGCCTTTGATGTTATAAGTATATTCTATAGTTTGTAAGTTGTTACCTATTACTTTTTGTACCATCTCACCCACTGCATTGTAATTATAGGTTACCAATTTTTGTTCAGGTTCAGCATTCACCTGCATATAAATATCTTTGGATCTTCCTGCATGGTCATATGTGTAACGCTTAAAAAATGCGTGTGACCCTCCATTATGATATTGTGCCTTTTTTACAATTTTTCCTTCAAAATCATACTGTATAAAATATAATTCTTCTTTATCAGTTAACGAATTTGAGAGACGACTACTCATTTGGATAAGTCTACCGTTATTATCATAAAACATACTCTCAAGCTGATAAGCAGTATTATCATATGCAGCATACTTGTTTAAGATCAGTTTACTGCCTGTCTTCTTATTTCTAGCAGATCCATAAATTAATGTAAAGTCTGAAGGGAGCGCAACTGCTCCTGTTGGAGCACTGGTTGCAAAAGCAACTTCTCCATTGTTAATCTCAAATTCTATTCCATTATAATTGTAATCGTAATCATCATAGTAATGGATGCATCCAATAAAATTACTCTCATCTGCTGTGCGTATAGTAGGCATAACTGGAAAAGCCTGATTGGTATATCCATGTAAAAGGCTAAAGTTTGCATTAGAACGATACTCAAAAGGTTTTAAAGCTGGATTACTAACATAATAATTATCTATAAACTGCTGCATTCCTACCTGTGACATAGCTGAACTATGAGTATAACGACCTAATAAAATCTGTCTACCCTGCTGATCATATTTAATAAATGACCATCTTTTTTGTATTCGCTCAGTAGCATCTTGTGTAAGAATTATTCTGTCAAGTGGATCATAAACAAAATAAGTAACACCACTTGTGGAAGAAGATCCGCTAACAGGAACGGATTTTTCTAGTAAACGGAAGCGGGAATCATATATATTAGCAAACACCCACTTTCTGCAAAATGCATCTTGATAAGAGAATGTATAATTTATTGTTGCTAGATTGGCAATTGCTTCAGGTGGTAAGGTAAACCATAAATTACCTATCTGGTCATATACATAGTAGGTTATTAGATACGAAGATTCACTCCCTTTGACTCGTTGCTCTTTTATGCAAATTAACTTGCCTTCTTTATCTGTATATTTTATCGATTTCAGACCTTGTACATTTGTTGTCTGAGTAACAGAAAGTTCACCTGCATCATAGAAGGCATTCCCATCTGCTACATGATAGGTTGTCCCATTAGAATAGATATATTTCCATTTTCGTATCTCACTTACAGTATTTTTACTATAACTTATCTTAGTTGTTTTAGGATCAGTCCCACCTAGCTGCCATGCAGTCCCTACCGAGCCCTGTTCCAGTACTCTAGATAAAGGTGATAACTCAAAGCGAGTTTCTAAATATGCTTTATTATCTGATTTTAATGATTGATAAAATGCAGGTTGACTACTGGATGCATCCGCTTTGAAACTACCGTCAGCAGTAGTTGATGTATAGGGCATATATTGGAATTGTTCTCTACCAATCAAGTCATATATAAAGTATTTAACCTCATCTGTCTTTGTAGGAGAACTCTGCCAGCTTACCTTCTGAGCAGGCCTTCCTAAATCATTTGTGTAATTGAAACTAACACGTTTGCTTTCGACAGGTAGAGCATCTATTTGAGATCCATTTTTAACGCCGGAAACTCGTATATTCTCAACACGAGTATAATTCCGTACTTGTGCTTTCAATGAAGATAACATTATAAGTGCTACACTCAGCAAAGCAATCTTTAACTGGGAATAATTAATCATAAAATAGGTTGGATGGTAATAATATAATCTGACGATATATAGATAAAGGAAAAAAGGCAGACGTTTCAAACTCTGAAACTAAGCAATTAAGCAGAAGATAAGATTAGCTTTTGAATACATAAGTTACCCGTTTTATAATATTTCCCTCCTGGTCTTTTATATACTGGAGACGGTTAAATTCATCATATTCATAGTAAATGGTTTTACCATTCGCATCGGTTTCAGATGTTTTGCCTACAAGAGGGCTATAAGTATAAGTAATCATAGCTGCTATCTCAGGATGAAGTCGGACTTCATCCACATTTGCAGGTCCGGAAAGAGTAACAGATCCAGTAGCTGAAAGTGAAACTATATGTTCATAAAAAGTATAATTACCCACATATGCATATCTTTTTTGTCTTATGATGCTTAGATTAGTGCCGCTAATGGTAATAGTTGATATAGAAGAAGAACCAATTGTCCAGTAAGAAATGATATATCGTCCAGCAGGTAGATTACTTCGGGTTATAGCACCACTTGAAAGTGAATAATAGTTATTGCCAGTTTTTCCAGGTACAAGTCCTGCTGTAGGCTTAATCACTGTACCACTATAATTCCAATACCCTTTATCATCGCTTTCGAAACTTGTAAATGCCACTTGGTCTAAAGTGGCATTAGCAACTTGAGCAATAAGTAAAGAGTTGTTATAACCATATATGGATGCATGTGGAGTTTGAAACCACTCTTGTTGTTTTGTTTGAGCTAATAGAGGTTTACTTATAGCTGACTTTTGGTTTAACTGAAAGCTAGAATCAATGTTACTTAATGAATTTGTAAAAGTATAAAATGATAGAAAAGGAATAAATAGTAATGCTGACTTAAATTTAATGAAATTAATATTGAACATATAATCAGAATTTGAGAGTGGTTGTTATATAATTTATCAAAATAATTGGTATTTTTATTTTATTATTAAAAACTATAATTCATAGTATTGATACTGCATATTAGTTCATGCAAAGATACAAGTTATTTATATGTTAATATCAATTATTTATAAATATTTTACTAGAAAATTCTTGATTTTTATAACCTATTGATAGTCAATGCAAAAAACCTTAGTCATTGTTCATTTATGAAATATATTATAAAAATACATTAAATTATTTAAATTAGTAATTAATATATTATGTAAGAAATAAAAATTTGGCACTAGTCAAAGTCTAGTTAAACTGCAGAAAATTAGAGTGTAATGGTTTGTTATTCATATATGCCATATAGATAGCTATGCACTTGTAAATTTTGCATGTTACTTCTTTGATATCAACTGATACTCAAATAGGCTTATTATGGACTTTGTTTTGAGCAAGTCTCTTTTTCTTTTAAGAAGAATAGAATACTATTTATCTAATCTGGAAATATTTAAATAAGAGAGTTTTAATTCTATCATTAAACTGATAATTACTCAACGTATGGGCAATTGAGAGTAGGTCAGTTTTAGGTTATTAAGATTTAAGAATCATGTAAGTAGAAAATCCAAGAATACATAGTATAGTAATAAAGAAAGGGAAAGAATTCTGATAGGTTGAGTAATTTCATATATCTCTCTTCCAACTATCCATATTGATTACTAATTTTTAGCCCGATCACTCCCACTTTCGAATGTTATCAAGTACACACAAATCAAAAAGCTTGTTACTTTTCAATTCCTGTTGGTTTCTTTTTGCTGAAGCTTTCCAAGAAACATACTGATGATTGCAACTATTTTCTTTCAGGCAAATGGTTAAACTGTTTCATAGATATTGATCAAATAAATAGTCAATATAACTTATTTAATTACCGTAGAATTTTTACATAAAATTATTTAGCGTTAATTAAATTCAACAAATCAAATTGAATCAGAATGTTAACACTCACTTTATACAATGAAAGACTTTCGACAAAATCTATTCATTAACAATTCAATACAAACAATAGCTAATAAACAAAGTGCAGAATAGAAAGTGTTTAGTTTTAGGAATTATACAAGAGAGGAGTTAAGTTTTTATCGATCTACATGCTGTTTATCATTTCTTTTTTAGTCCATCGGGGAATCGTTACATAGTAATAAGCATTAAATAATAGATAAGTTGTTTTTATGAAGAAGAAGGTTTATTTACAGATTGTTGAATAAACTTTGTTGGCTTATTGTACTCTACCCGAGGAAAACTAGCAATAGAAAACAAAAAGGTTGAAATTTGGAGCGACCAAGCCACCAAACCAACCTTTGAGGATGAAAACAATCATCAGTGAGCAAGTTATCAAAATTTTAGACAAAGTCCCGTTAGCGAAGAATCTAGCCCGTAAAAAATTTATTTCTTCGTTTGTCTTAGGCTTGATAGAAAGTCGAAAAGTACAGTTTCAGGAGGTGGCTCTTCATATGGAATCCAAGTCAAAAGTTGAATCTGCCCAACGGAGAATTCAGGCTTTTTTTAAAGAGTACACATTTGATTATCAGCAAGTATGTCTGTTATTGACCTTGTTTTTACCTAGAGGCAAGATTAGTTTATCCATCGATCGAACTGAATGGGACTTTGGCTCCTATCAGTGCAATATTCTGATGATAGTGGCTTATAATGGAATACGGAAGAATGTAGCTGTGGACAAGAATGTAGCTGTGGACAAGAATGTAGCTGTGGACAAGAATGTAGCTGTGGACAAGAATGTAGCTGTGGACAAGAATGTAGCTGTGGACAAGAATGTAGCTGT